>JAFLBJ010000002.1:0-317500 GCA_017303415.1 Chitinophagales bacterium | reverse complement strand
TGATCGTAGGCTTGGTGGGCCGTTACCCCGCCAACTACCTAATCAGACGCACGCCCATCTTCAAGTGAAATTCTTTAACAATCAATTCATGCGAACCAATTGTCTTATGGGGTATTAATCCAAGTTTCCCTGGGCTATTCCCCGCTTGAAGGAAGGTTGCGTACGTGTTCCGCACCCGTTTGCCGGTCGCCGCCCATGTATTGCTACACTGCGCTGCCCCTCGACTTGCATGTATTAAGCCTGCCGCTAGCGTTCATCCTGAGCCAGGATCAAACTCTCCATTGTAAATGTTGTTTGATGCTGACTGCTAATTCAAAGTAGAATTAACGTGTCAAATCGAATATTTCGCTTGACTTACCTAAGTGCATAAATAGAGTCTATTTATGTGCTATTGTTTCCCAACTTTCAAAGATCTTTCAGCTTTTACGCCTACCCGTTTTTTGAACGGGAGTGCAAAGGTAAGAGCCATTTTATTCCTAGCCAAATTATTTTTCAAAAATTCGAAAAAAATCGGCGTGAAAATCAGATGATTATTTGAGTAGAACTAACCCGTTTTTTTGAAGCGGACGGCAAAGATACAGCAACCATCTTTCACCACAAAAAAAATCCTCTTCTTTTATTCACATCCCCCTTACTCCTGAATCACTTATGTCTTAGAACTACCCCGCTTTTCATTTGCGGGTCGCAAAGATAGGATGCCAGCGTTCTCCAACAAATCTTTTTTGAAAAAAATTGAAGAAAGTCTGGAGCGGGAGGGGCGGGAGACGGGAGGCGTGAGGCGTGAGTTTCGTGAGACGTGAGGCGTGAGGCGGGAGAGGTGAATGGTGAATGGTGAATAGTGAATAGTGAATGGCGAATAGTGAATTAAAAATATAATAATCAATAATTTACAATGATCCAGGTTCATTCTTTGGTATTGGCTGATCGGGGAAATAACCCTGGGGAAAGCCTACCTCTACTAAATACAACCCCAACCCGGGGGCCGCAAAACTCGCACGGGTGCAATCCCTGGCTTCAATGACCTGGCGAAACTCCGCTATGCTCATCTTCCCCCTGGCTACCAATAACATAGTAGCCACCAAAGCCCTCACCATCCCCCGTAGAAACCGATTGGCCCTGACCTGATATATAAGACAATCACCCTCCTCCACCCATCGACTGACTTCCAACCGACACAGGGCGGTCTTTGCCTGGGTATTACGCTTGGAAAACGAGGTGAAATCCTGATACTCCATTAATACTGAAGCCGCCTGGCCCAATAAACCCCGGTCAATCGTATAGGGATAATACCAGCTCCTGTCCTGTAAAAACGGGTCGCGCTCCCTGGCTAAATAATAGCGGTATTCCCGGTAAATGGCGTCAAACCGACTGTGCGCTTCCTCTCCTACCTGAAATACACGCTTGATCGCTATGTCCCGGGAAAGAATGGCATTGAGTTTATATACCAGGGTAGGTAACAGATCGCCTTCATAATCAAAATGGAAATAATTCTGCAAGGCATGCACACCGGCGTCTGTGCGGGAGGACCCCGTGAGACGTATTTCTTCTCTTTGTAAAATCTTTAAAGCCTGTTCAATCTCCCCTTGTACCGTATGGGCATTCTCCTGTACCTGGAAGCCTTTGTAATGTGTCCCCTTATACGACAACTCCATGAAGTACCGGCTCATCTTATTGGGGCGATTTTGTGGATTGTGCCTCCCACCAGACACGAAAACGATCCGCCACTACAGGATCCTTTAACTCCTCCTGTAGCTTGCCAAAACTTTCGGGATCAGAGACATGGGGAAATGCCATTTGATAAAAACCCAATTTCCCCGCATCACCCAGAAACAGGTTCCCGAGATTACGTATCTGGAGAGTGGTATAACATTTTTGAGAAAGGGGTTTTTTAGCCTTCTCTGCCATCGCAGCATCACTTACTTCTCCTGCCATTTCCCGTCTAACCTGGAAGAAATCTTCTTCTGTGGCCAAAACCGGGCAACGCTGTGGCTTTGCTTCCTGCTTTACACTATCGGGGAGTATTTCTAAAAACTTCAGCTCGGTCTTCTTTTCCTCCACCGGTTTATCCTGCACGATCGGAGCTGACTTGGCTGGAGGTATCAAAATCCGAACGGTATCGATCCTGCCATCGGGGAACTGATCAAGGAAAACAATACCAAATCCACCGGTGGTCGAACTCTCCGAGCGTCTTATCACTTTTGACAATTGATAGGCTGGCTCTTCCGGGGTCTGAGATATAACCCGTACAGGCTCCTCTTTGACCGGCACTGCTTCTTTGGGATCCTCCTTTGGTATTTCAGTTTGTTTAACCGGCTCAGCTACCTTGGGTTCCTCCTTAGGTACTTCCGCTTGTCTGACCGGTTCGTCTGCCTGTTTCCTGACTGTATCTACCGCAGGTTCGCTAGGCTTTACTGCCAAGGATATACCGGGGGTGTCGGTAACGGGTTTTGAAAAAACAATTGTGTCCTTCGTTACTATTTCCTTTTTCTCTTCCACCTTAACTACCGGAGAATCCAGGATTACTTTTTGAACGGTATCAACCGCAACGGTCGCTACAGGTTCCTCGAGGATGACCCTCTCCTTCAGGGTGGTGTCATTGGATGCTTTTACAAGGAGATCCGTAAATTCATTGGGTTCCTTTTTCTCTGTTCGGATCACTGATTCTCCGGGAGCGGAACCCATCCGGGAAGCCATTTGCACACCCAATGTTTGCAGGTCAAATAGCGCCCACCCCTTCTCGGGAAAATGTTTAAGGAGAAAGCCATGATCCTTATGGTTCATGGTATAATAAAAGTTCTCCTGCGCTTCCCGGCCGGGAAAACCAATAGAGAAAAAATGCGTCGTGTCCTTTAATTTCGGCAGGATCAGGTAACCACTGGCCGTGGAGCTATATAGCTTCTCCCCCATTTTCAAAAAAAAGGGTTGTTGGTTTTCAGTTTGAAAATAGAGAAAATAGTTACGCTGGGCCGAAGCCGCTAACACCGTCAGAATCAATATTGCGAGAAAAAAAGACCTTCTGATCATAAATCGCCGGTTACACGGTTTTGAACTTAAAATGATGATAACGAAGATACGTATTGTCCCGTCTCTCTGACCTGTTAAAATTATTACCGCCTGTCAAAAACCCCCAGCGCATTAGGCAATTGCGGCTATTTTTGTCACTTACAAAATCAAGATATGAAAAGATCACTGTTAAGCTCTCTGTTGCTTGCCATTACCCTCATCGGATTTGCGCAAAAAACCGAACCTACTGTCGAAGAAGCCTGGAAGAAAGAGTACCGGGAAACCGCCACCCGGATCAACGACCTGGTACATACCAAACTGGAGGTTAAACCGGATTTTAGCAAATCCTACCTCTACGGAAAGGCCTGGATCACCCTGACCCCGCATTTTTACGCGACGGATTCGCTGACCCTGGATGCAAAAGGTATGGAATTCAAATCCGTGTCACTGGTTAAAGGAACCCAGAAACTGCCGTTAAAATACACGTATAACGACTGGCAGCTGAAGATAGCCCTTGATAAAACCTATAAAGCCAATGAGAAATACACGGTCTATATTGATTATACCGCCAAACCAGATGAGTTTGAAGCGCGCTACGCAGAGCAGGCTATGCTGGGAATAAAAGGGATGTATTTTATCAACCCCAAAGGGGAAACAAAAAATAAACCCACACAGATCTGGACACAGGGAGAAACAGAATCCAGTTCAGCCTGGTTCCCCACCATTGATAAAACAAATCAGAAAACCACCCAGGAGCTGACCGTAACTGTGGACAATAAATATGTCACCCTTTCCAACGGTAAACTCATTTCACAAAAGAAGAATACCGATGGTACACGTACGGACTATTGGAAAATGGACCTGCCTCACGCTCCCTATCTCTTTTTCCTGGGGGTTGGTGATTATGCCGTAATAAAAGACAAGTACAAAGGCAAGGAAGTGAATTATTATGTGGAACCTGAATATGCCTCAGTCGCCCAGAAAATATTTGGCAACACCCCGGAGATGATGGGCTATTTTTCCAGGATCACCGGAGTAGAGTATCCCTGGATCAAATATTCGCAGATCACGGGTCGCGATTATGTGGCCGGTGCCATGGAAAATACCACAGCCACCATCCACCAGGATCAGGCACAACAGGATGCACGCGAACTGATCGATGGAAATATCTGGGAAAGCACCATTGCACACGAACTGTTTCACCAATGGTTTGGTGACTATGTAACCGCCGAAAGCTGGAGCAACCTGACCGTCAACGAATCCTTTGCCGACTATAGCCAAACCCTGTGGGATGAATACAAATATGGCAAAGACGCCGGCGACGCGGAGAATTTCTCCGGTTTGAATTCCTATCTCTCCGGCTCCAGCGAAAATGTAGCTATGCAAGGCGGAGACCCTGAATCTGCCAGCGATAAAAAAGACCTGGTCCGTTTCTATTATGAGAACCGCGAAGATATGTTCGACCTTGTAAGCTATCAGAAAGGCGGACGGATTCTCCACATGCTTCGCCATCTGGTAGGTGACAGCGCCTTCTTCAAATCACTTAACGTTTACCTGACCACGAATAAATTCAAATCGGCTGAAGCCCATCAATTGCGACTGGCCTTTGAAGAAGTGACCGGGCGCGACCTGAACTGGTTCTTCAATCAATGGTATTTTAATAATGGACACCCCAGTGTAACCATTGACTATAAATATGATGATGCCGCCGGAATAGTACAGGTCATCGTCAAGCAAACCCAGAAAAGCGGCAAGCTATTCCGCCTCCCCATTGCCGTGGATATTTATAATGGCAGTGCGAAAAAACGCTATTCGGTTTGGGCGGAAAATGCGGTAGATACCTTTAGTTTTTCCTATACCCAACACCCGGATCTGGTAAATGTGGATGCAGACAAAGTATTGCTGTGGCAGAAAAAAGATAACAAGACCCTGGATAATTTCATCCATCAATACAAATATGCGGGTAACTATGTGGACCGCCGCGAAGCCATCCTTTTTGCCGGGAAAAATCAGAAAAATGCGAAAGCGCTTGATCTGATAAAAACAGCTATGCAGGATCGCTATCATGGTCTTCGCCGCCTGGCGATCAGCCAACTGAACCTGAAAGATGAAAAAACCAAAGCGGAAGTCGAGCCTATTCTGCTCGGCCTGGCAAAAAATGATAAAAAATCCCTGGTCAGGGCGGATGCCATTGAGGCCCTGGGTGAATACGGGAAAAAAGACTACCAGTCTCTGTTTGAATCAGCCGTAAATGATTCTTCCTATACCGTATCAGGCAATGCCCTTCGTGCGCTCGATGAATTGGATCCGGAAAAGGCTTTATCCATTGCCAAAAAACTGTATGGCACAAAGATCAAAGGTTCATTGAAAGATGCCGTACAAACCTCCTTACTCAATTCAGGTGATGAAAACGTGGGTGCTTCGATACTGGATGAATTTATCGGCATGCCCCTGAGCAATGCTAAATTCGGCTTATTGAATGGACTCTCTGTATACCTGATGGCCTCCGATAATGTGGACCAGGTAAAGAAAGGAACGGATGCGATCGCTGAATTCCGGGATGCTATTCCTGAATCATTTAAAAATCAAACAGATCCTTTCCTGAACAGCACGCTGAAAAACATCATGGAAGCGAAATTGAAGAAGATCAAAGAAAAGGGAGAAGATGCCGGTTTACGCACCATGGTAGATTATATCAAGGCCAAATTACCGGAGAAAGGCTTCTAACCAGGATTTAAGGAAATTGCTTATTACAACGATTAAATATTTCTCGCAGCGCTTGCAAAGATATTTTGTGAGCGCTGCGAGAAACTTATAATCCAAAAATGCTGTGTATTCTGTGTAAATAGTATTACCAGCTGCTTCCGGCTCCACCACCACCAAAACTTCCTCCACCAAATCCGCCGAATCCACCGCCGCCACCGCCGCCGGACCAACCTCCGCCTCCGCCGCCCGACCAGCCACCGGTGCCGATCCATGGACCTACCCAGCCTCTGTAACCACGGCGTGACATCATACCACCTCCTTTGCCACCCCCTTTTATAAAGGCGATAAGCAACCAGAAACCAACGATGAGTGCAAAAATGAGAAGCGGATGTAAACCGTCTTTGTCTTTACGATTGGCATATCCTTTTGGTGCCACATACTCACCTGCGGCGGCTTTTATCAGGGCATCTACGGTATTATCAAGCCCGCGGTAATAACTACCCTTTCCTTCCTTTAGGTAGGGTACTAATTCATTATCAACGATTCGTTTTGCTGTGATATCGGGTATCGCCCCTTCGAGGCCATATCCGGTAGCGATATAGGCATCGCGGCGGGTATCATCTTCGCCGGTGGAGATCAACACCACGATCCCGTTATTAAAATCCTTGCTTCCCACTTTCCATTTTCTTCCAAGGGCTGTCGCGAATTCATTGGCCTCATAGCCTTTCAGATTTCCCATGATCACAATCGCGATCTGGTTGGAAGTGCTGTCATCGAAGGCCACCAATTTCTGCTCCAATTCCTCCGCCTGATGGGTCGTCAGAAAATCCCGGGTACTGGTAAAGTCATTGTACAACCGGGCGGGGTTGGGAGGATCTGGTATTGCTTTGTCCACCTGTGCGGTCAGGCAAAACGTAGTGAACAATAATATGGTAGTAAAAAGTAGGCGCATGTTCATTTACCAAAGACGATATCGTCCGGTAATTCATTTTTATCCGTATCGTTGTTATAGGGAAAATGTTGATGAAGTACCTGCCCGATATCGATCACACATTGGCGAAGGCCTTCAGCGTAGTTTTCTTTTATGAAACTTCCAGTCATTCGTTTCACCTCCTTGATCCAGAACTCCTGTCCCACCCGTTTGTGGATCCCTTCATCACCAAAAATGGCCAATTGATGGTCTTTTACGGCGATATACACCAACACACCATTCCGGTCATCGGTCTTATCCATTTTTAACTGAAAGAAAATTTCCCCGGCCCGGTCTACAGGATCCATAAACCGGCATTTGCTTTCCACAAATACACGCACTTCCCCACTCGTCATGCGCTCCGCGTCACGGATAGCCTGCACGATCGATAATCTCTCCTCTTCCGAAAAGAGAGCGGGTTTTTTGCGCCAGGGGAAGAAGGTCATTTTGTCTCCATCATGTTTTCAGGAATCTTCGGCGCATTCTGACTGCCTTCATCGGCTTTAAAGCCTTCTTTGGGATTAAAGCCAAACATACCGGCAAGAAGATTCATCGGGAATGACCTTACCTTGGTATTATACGTATTGATGGCTCCGTTAAAGTCATTTCTGGCCGTATTGATCCGGTTCTCCGTTCCTTCCAGTTGTGCCTGCAGGTTGCGGAACCCTTCGTTAGCCTTCAGGTTAGGATAGTTCTCTACCACTACCATCAGTCGTTGAAGGGCACTGCTTAACTCTCCTTGTGCCTGTTGGAATTTTTGAATATTCTCGGGAGTCAGCTGATTCGGATCGACCTTGATACCACCCAGGTTCTTATACCGGGCTTCAATGGTTTGAATTAACGTTTGCTGTTCGAAGGTAGCTTCACTGCGAACTGTATTGACCAGGTTCGGGATCAGGTCTGCCCGACGTTGGTAAGAGCTTTGTACGTTGCTCCACATGTTCTTTACGTTCTCATCCTGCTTTACAACACCGTTGTATCCGTTACAACCCCAAAAGAGGAAGATCACAAGAATACCAACAATAACAATCAATCCAATATTACGTGTTCCTTTCATGGTTGAAAAGTTTTTAGAATATAAAGGTAGGAGTTAGTTGAATTGAATATCAACATTGGCTATTAATTATTAGGAAAGGCGAAAAAACCCGAAGAGAGGATATTCCCACCTACTAATAATTAATAATCAGTAAATAATAAATTGATTGCCTCTATTTCACAGCAGCAATACCCGGCAGTTCCTTGCCTTCAAAGTACTCCAGCATGGCTCCGCCACCCGTGGAAACATAGCTTACTTTATCCGTATAACCGAACTGGTTTACCGCGGAAACACTGTCACCTCCACCTACCAGGGAAAACGCACCTGTTCCCGTGGCTTCCGCTACGGCTGTGGCGATGGCCTTTGTTCCTGCCTGGAATTTCTCCATTTCAAATACACCCATGGGTCCGTTCCAGAGGATGGTCCTGCTGCTTTTGATGACCCGGGCAAATTCCACCCTGGCGTCGGGACCAATATCCAACCCCATCCAGCCATCGGGGATCTGATTGCTCGGGGTAATGGAGGTTTCGGCATCTGCGGCAAACTTATCGGCAATCACGCTATCGGAGGGCAGGTGCAGGTTCACCCCTTTTGCTTTGGCTTTCACCAATAGTTCTTTGGCTGTGTCCAGCCTGTCCTCTTCACAAAGGGATTTACCGATTTGTCCACCCTGGGCTTTCATAAACGTATAAGCCATGCCACCTCCGATAATGATGTCGGTGGCTCTTTCCAGGAGGTTTTCGATGATGAGTATCTTATCAGACACTTTAGCGCCACCGATAATGGCGGTAAATGGTTTTTCGGATTGGTGTAATACTTTTTCAGCACTGGATACTTCGCCTTCCATTAAAAGCCCAAACATCCGCTTGTCTTTCGGGAAAAACTGCGCGATCACGGCTGTGGAGGCATGGGCCCGGTGGGCGGTACCAAAAGCGTCATTGACATATACATCTCCCAGTTGGGCGAGTTTTTTGGCAAATTCCTCATTTCCTTTTTCCTCTTCCTTATAAAAACGCAGGTTCTCCAGTAACAGCACTTCGCCCGGACGCATCATGGAAGCGGTAAGGCCAGCCTGTTCGCCAATACAGTCGTTGGCAAAAAGTACAGTGGTGCCTCCGAGCAGCTCGCTGAGGTGGCTGACCAGGTGTTTTAGAGAATACTTATCGGTGGGGCCGTCTTTGGGGCGACCCAGGTGACTCATCAGGATAACCGATCCACCATCGGCCAGTATTTTTTTGATAGTAGGTACGGCGGCCCGCATACGGGTATCATCGGTAATTTCAAATTTCTCATTCAGGGGCACATTGAAATCTACGCGGATCAAGGCCTTTTGATTCTTGAAGGAGTGGGTAGTAAAGGTTGACATGATTGTTCTTTTTAAACCGAAAGGGATAAATGAAAAATGCCCCGCCTGGGCGGGGCAATTCGTTGTGAAAATTTATTTGCTGATCAGTGTAGCAAAGTGGTGAACAGTGCGCACCAATTGGCTTACATAACTCATTTCATTATCATACCAGCTTACAACGCGCACCAGTTGGGTGTCACCGGCTACCTGAACACGGGTTTGGGTAGCATCGAAAAGTGATCCGTAGCTGCTGCCGATGATATCGCTGCTCACGATCTCATCTTCGGTATAACCAAAACTTTCGTTCGAACCGGCTTTCATGGCCGCGTTGATCTCTTCTTTGGTAGCTGTTTTTGCAATGATACAGGTCAACTCAGTAAGGGAACCGGTGAGGGTGGGCACCCGCTGGGCGGAACCATCCAGTTTTCCTTTCAGGCTGGGAAGTACCAGTCCGATGGCTTTGGCAGCCCCGGTGCTGTTGGGAACGATATTCTGAGCTGCTGCACGGGCCCGGCGAAGGTCGCCTTTGGCGTGCGGGGCATCCTGGGTATTCTGATCGTTCGTATAGGCATGAACGGTAGTCATTAAACCGTTGACAATGCCAAATTTTTCTTCAAGCACTTGCGCCATAGGAGCAAGACAGTTGGTGGTACAAGAGGCGCAACTGATCACAGTTTCGCTGCCATCCAGAATTTTGTGGTTCACATTGTAAACGATGGTCTTCAGGTCACCAGTAGCGGGAGCGGAGATCACTACGCGTTTGGCACCTGCGGTCAGGTGAGCAGCGGCTTTGTCTTTATCGGCAAAGAAACCGGTACATTCCAATACGACATCTACATCATGATCTTTCCAGGGAATTTCAGCCGGATTTTTCTGTGCATATACTCTTACGGTATCACCGTTCACCACGATCGCGTTTTCAGTGGCTTGAACATCTTCATTGAAACGACCCTGGGCGCTATCGTATTTCAGCAGGTGTGCCAAAACTTTAGGGCTGGTCAGGTCATTGATGGCTACCACATCGATTCCTTTCATGTTATATATCTGGCGATAAACAAGGCGTCCGATCCTTCCGAAACCGTTGATGGCAACTTTAACTGTGCTCATGGCGAATAATTAAAAAGATTAGGTAAATGAATTGAGAGGCAAATGTAGGGATGAATCGGGAATTTTTTACCAGAAACATGACTGATACTGGTCATCCATACACATGAGCGGGGACAAATCCAATTACCAAAAACAAACAACTGTTCAGTATTCGCCTACCTGCACATTTCCTGATAGTTCAGGGCTCTGCTGTTGGAAGGGTCGATCTCCAGTGCCTGTTGGAAAAAGGATCCGGCGGTTTCCCGGTTTCCTTCGGCTAAGTAAATCACACCCAGGTCAATCAGCACCTTGGTATTTGTTGGCTGAAGCGACAGTATATGATGCATTTGATCACGAGCATCTGCTAATTCATTCAAGGCGAGCAGCACGAGGGCCAGATGGTACCTTGTATTGGTATCCTCCGGGTCCAATGCCAGAGAGTTCAATAATGCGGTCCTGGCGATGCCATAGTTTTGCCTGATCCACTCCACAATCCCCAGTTGTTGCCAGGCAAAGGACTGTTTGGCATCCAAAGCGAGGCTTTTGTGAAAACAAGCCACCGCCTCTTCATATTTATTAAGGCCAGCTTTAGTGATACCCCATTGCAGCCAGTATTTGACGGTCTGCGGTTGCAGGAGGGTTGTTTTTTCCCAACAAGATTCTGCGGCATTAAAATCCTGTTGCATCATGGAAAGGGTAGCAAGGCTTTCCCAGGCCAGCACATTTCGGGTATCTTTTTCAATTGCTTTCACCAGCATTCTGGCCCCTTCCTCTCCATCTCCTTTCTGAATGAGAACATTTCCCAGGTTCAACCAGGCGGATGAACTGTCCGGGTTTATTTTAAGAGACTTGCGCAGGTATTTTTCGGCTTCTGCCCATTCCCCTTTTTGTTGCAATAAAAAAGCCAGGTTATTGCAGGCCGAGGAATGACGTGAATTTTCGCGAATGGCTTCACGGAATCCTGCTTCCGCAGCATCCAGGTCACCCTGAATTAGAAACTCTACACTTTGATTATTGATCTCGGAGGAGTGATTTGCACGTATCATGGTATTTCTTTTTTTTATTAACCTAATAATTTGTCACCGATGCCTTTGGCGATATCGCCTACACTGATATCGGGTTTTTCAAACTGAACATCATCGAGTGAAATATTGAATTCTTTTCCTTCTTCATAATGAACCGGGAACTTGACCCCGAACTTAAAGGCAGGTCCCCATTCAAATGAATAAAGGTTCCATTTCCACTCTTTAGATAATTCTGTCACCCAGAGGTCCAGGACCGCCTCGATGTAGGCATTTACATCAAACTTGAATTTGGGCTGTACAGAAAGAGAGGCCTGTGCATCCAGTTTGAATCCCTCGGTGGGGGTCCAATTCACAGTTACCCCTGCTTCGGCAGCACCTTCAATACCCAGCGCGCCACCAATTTCAATACCGCCTGCTACACGGGCAATACCTACACTTAAACCAATACCAGCCCTTATATAAAGTCGAAGTCCGGCCTCTGCAGGCACCCTGAATTTGGCCGTTCCGGTTACTTTGGTATTTTCTTCATGGGAAGGATTGTAGGTTACCTCCACCGCTGCTTCGGTTAATTGTCCAGGCCCTATGCTGGCATAGCCTTCCAATCCACCTCCGATGGTAGCCACCAATCCGATACTCCGGCTACCAATGGGAATCGCAAAAATGGGTATCTCGATCGTTGGGGCTTTGAAAATCTCTTTCTTGATCTCCTTTTTTTCGAAGATGTCGACGGTGGCTGGGATTCCAATTTTGCCCGTTACCTCCAGACTTCCATCGGGCAGGAGTTTTACACCGGCTGTTCCCTGCAACCAATCCGTGATCCTTAGCGTAAGTGAACCACCACCAAAAGGTGTGAGTGATTCGGAAGGACCACCAGCCGGTTTTCCATCTGCCCCTACGCTCCGGTTTGTTACCCCAACGGTAACAGACCCGGATAAGCGCCCTTTGGCATATCCCACCGTTCCCATCACCGTGATCACACCATCCACATATTCCACACTCAGATCCGTACTGATTCCAGGGATATTGGGTTGCACATTTCCCGACAAGGCCACTTTATATTCTTCACCTGTTTTATTTACGCTGGCCTTGATCTTACCACTTTTGATCAATTGATGCTTGAGATCCACTTCTCCATTGATCTGAAGCTGATCCTGCCCATACACCACATCCAGTTTACCCGACTTAATACCCGGAATATCAAATTCTGCTGTACCTGAAGCGGAAAGCGTGGTTCCATCGTACCCCACCGTGATCTCAGCCTTTTTTACACCTTTTATCTTTCCTTTGGGTATTTGAATATTTCCTTTTATTTCCCATTTATCACTTCCATCTGCCCCATGCACATAAGACACATCAACTGAAGCCTTATCAAATATTTTTTTATCAAATTCAAAGTTCCCTTTGATTGCAAAAACACCCGATGATTTGCCTTCTCCACTGATAGTGCCCTTTCCTACATTAACGATCTCAAAATTTACATCACCTCTAACTCCGATACCTGCTGTTCCGGCAAAAATGGTCAGACTGGCATCGTTGATCTTAAACGGTGGCGGCACCGTTATATCGCCTGCATAAAATGTTTTGGAGATCTCTACATCCTGTCCAATGATCGAGATATCAAGTCCATCCTTACCTAATATTCCTACCGTAGGTATGATCTTGCCTTTAGCGACAATACCCTTACCAGGAACCAATTCTGCCGATTCGATCTCAATCGGACTCATCCCTTTTAATTTCAGGTTGGATAAGACTGTCTCCAAGTCATCTCCCCGGGTCCTTCTTTTCATATGCCCCCCAAAGTCTACGCCCGGCATCTGAAAAAGATTGATCTTAATATTATCGAGCGGTTCAAATAACTTTTTATTCAGTTCGAATTTTCCCTGAATATAGCCTACACGATCTCCACTCTTATCCAACACAATGGATCCGGAGAATCCAGGCATACGATTCAGACTTTGATTATCCATTCGGGCACCACCGGCTGGAGAGGTGTAGGCCACGGGATTTTTATCCGTTCCCGAAAGCTGTTCAATTTCTTTCTCCGACATTTTGGTGAAATTCTCCAGATGCTCCCCACCTTCAATCTGATCCCTGGACCAGAAACCATCCTTACCTCCTCCTTTTGTGCTTTTCTCTGTCTTACCCGTAAATGAGATATTCTCAAAACTGATCTGATAATTGGTAAATGCATGATCCAGGCTGAAGGACTGATTGGTATCAGTAATGAATTCCTGCACCCCTTTTTCGATATTGCCTGCAATAAGTGAACCCGAACTTCGGTTACCTGAAAAGTTCACCAATTCCATATTATCAATCGTATTCTCTCCACCCACCAACTGAAGCTCCACAATATGGTCCACATCAAAAGCCGACACGGCACCTGAAGCATTCCATAGGGGTCGCTTGCTGTTTTCAATCAGTGTTTGTTCCGTTCCAAAAAGTTTTATTTCCTTCCACTTCAGGAAATACACATCCGGACTGTCATTCTTTTTTCCCGCTTTCTTCTTAAGGCTTTCCACCCCCTTCTTTACTCCCTCGCTGATCTTGGGGTCACTCGTCCAGATGGCTGTTTGCCCCTTGGATCCTTCAGCCGCTTTTCTGCTATATGGAAACTTTCGCTTAATACTGGACCCGTACTTCCCTTTGTTTCGTGCTTTGAATTGAGGCACTTCGAGTGAAGGCAGAATGATCTCCTTCCCTTCTATTCTGCCTTTGCTACCACTACCGCCCTTTTTCCCAGGAGGGTCCTTCCGCTGAACCTTGGCCCGCTGCACCTGATCTCTCTGTTGCACTACGTGGGTCAGTTCATGGGCGAGCAGTTCTTTTCCACTATCACTATCCGGATCATATTTTCCTTCATTGAAGAAAACATCATTCCCTATTGCAAAAGCCTGCGCATTGAGCGAGGCGCAGAGTTCTGCCGCCTCTTTATCAGCATGTATCTTAACCTCCGAAAAATCATACCCAAATGAATCATTCATCTGACTCATGAGATGGGGTTCCAACGGCCGGCCTGAGCCCCTTTTGGCATTGATCTTTTGTTCAATGGCATTTAACTTAGCCTCGTCCGCCATTTCATCGCCACCGGCCTCTGGCCCCTGCCCCTTGTCATTTTCTGCCCTTTGCGCATTGGAGAAATTTGGTTTTTGCTGGACCTGGCTGGGTTCCTTTTTCCCATCCTCTTTTTTGTTCAATGAACGGGGCTTGACACTGGTATCTTTCTCTTTATCTACCGGCTTTTTCTCCTTGTTATTCTCATCCTTTTTTGCTACCGCGTCTTTTTTATCTTCTCCACCGGCCCCTTTTTTGGCAACTTTAGGCTTCTCCTTTTCCTCTCCCTTTTTCTTTACTTCCTTTTCTTCCCCTTTCTTCTTCACTTCTTTCTCCTCTCCCTTTTTCTTCACTTCCTTTTCCTCACCCTGCCCTTTCTTTTTCACTTCTTTCTCCTCCCCTTTTTTCCTGACTTCTTTTTCCTCTCCTCCTTTCTTCTTTACTTCCTTCTCTTCACCCTTCTTCTTCATTTCTTTTTCTTCTCCCTTCTTCTTCATTTCTTTTTCTTCTCCCTTCTTCTTTACCTCCTTTTCTTCCCCCTTCTTCTTCATTTCCTTCTCATCGCCTTTTTTCTTTACATCTTCTTTTTTGTCTTCTGCTTTATTAACCTGATCTTTCTCATTATCCTTTTTGGTCTTCACTCCTTCCTTCTTTGGCTCTGTATTCGGTTCGGTCATTGGCTCAGGAGCCTTGGCCACTTCTTTTTTGTCATCTTTCTTTGCGGCAGACTTTTTATCCTTTTGATCGTCGACCACTTTTTTGGCAACGGTATCCGCTTCCTTCTCTGCGGGATCAGAAGCTTTACTAACACTCAACTTGGTTTGAACAGGCAGGCCGCCGCCCTGATTAAACGGGCTTGTCTTGGAAGCCGAGCCTGATTTGGATTGTCCTATAAACCCCATACACTCATTTTTAATTAGTTTGCCATCTCAGAAGCCATGGCTTGTTCCTTTGCCAGCTCCCTGCGAATACCATCCATGATATATCCTTGCGTAATGATATTCCCTCCATTCTTCAATGCCATGATCGATGCGTACCGAACGACATTCATGATATTTGCGCCATTGAGCGAAAAGTCACGGGCGATGTTTTCCAGTAACACAGATTTGTCTCTGATCGTTTGTGCTGAAAAGCTTTGCTTCCAAAGGCGCAACCGTTCTTCTGTGCCGGGGGCAAGGAAGGGTACAACGCTATTGAAGCGGCGCAGGAAGGCATTATCAATATTTCTTTTAAAATTGGTGGCGAGTATGGCCAGTCCATTGTATTCCTCCATGCGCATCAACAGGTAGGATACTTCCTGGTTGGCAAACCTGTCCTGTGCGGTTTGTGTTACCGATCGCTTGCCAAACAAGGCATCGGCTTCATCAAAAAACAGGATCCAGTTTTTATTTTGGGCCAGGTCGAAAATATGGGAGATGTTTTTCTCCGTCTCCCCAATGTATTTGGAAATTACCATGGAGAGATCGATCCGGTAAACCGGTAGTCCTTGTTCCTTGCCCAATAAGGCAGCCGCCAATGACTTACCTGTTCCTGGCGGGCCATAGAAAAGACATTTATGCCCTTCATTGATCTTGGTATCAAAATGCCATTTCTTCAATAAATGATCCTTATGTTTCAACCAAAGTCTGACCTCGTCAAGACCTTCAGCCGTTTCGCGATGGATCACCAATTGGCCCGGTTGATACGGCGTTGTGATCAGTCTGGCTGGGAAACTGCTGTTGAAGGGAGGATAATAGTGTGTGCCTGAGGTAAGATTTGTCATCACATCCCGGGACAGGTGAATCGCACCGCTCCATTCAGGTTCCAGGGGAGACACTTCATCCAGTTTCAATATTCCATGTACATGAAAAGCATGTTTGGGTGAGAACAGCAGGCTTACTTGTATCCTTCGCTCCAGGTTATTTCCGGCGAGCAGGAACAATGCGGTCTCTCCTGTAGGTATCAATCCTCCATGATGGGTTCCTCTCACTCCCCCCACCTCCGGGATCTGTGTGTTGGTTAATTGGAATTGTTGCAATGTCCTTTCAATCAGGAAAGGGTGTATAGCTGGCAGCAACCCCAGCAACAAAACAACCCTTTCGGCGGCATCCAGTTTATACCCGTTTACATACGCTGCATAAACAGACCTGGATCCACGTAAAGATGGGGGCGTGAGTTTCCAATCACCTTTCTTTTTTTCCAGGTGCCAGCGAAGACGTTTCTCCAGCAACTCTTCGAGCCACTGGAGTTCACGTCCAAGGTCTTCGGCATTACGTTTTAAATTCGGGTTTGCCATTGTGTAAAAAGGGGGTTTTTCATCCATGGAAGCTTGATGATGGAAAAGCTCCAGGGAATCTGTTCGATCAATATATCATACGCTTTCGCTGCCACATGTAATTGCCAACTACCGCCTTCCTTGGTGAGCCTGCCGGAACGCTGAACAAAACTTTCCCGCAGGGACTCCACCTTTGTACTTTTTAAAGCCGACCAATGAGAAAGGATCTCTTTCAGGAAAGTATTTGCCAATTGTTTTTCTCTTTTGGTCAAAAGACCCGGGCCATGTTCCAAAAGTTCAGCAGGATCAAGTCCGCACATTATTTTATTCAGTGCGAGGTGGTATTCTTCTCTTTTCTGTTCCCCAAAAACCAGGTACTCCATCCACCATATCGCTTTCTCTCTCGCCCTTTCATTGATAAATTCAGAATCCCTCACCCATCCGTTCTTCACCAAATACTTTTTGATCAAACCGGCATTTAACAGCACAATACCGGCATTGGAAATAAACAGGGTTTCTTTCCCCAACACCTCCTCTTGTGCTGTCAATACGTCCCGCTGACTTTTTTTAGCATCCGGCAAATCCTTAACAGAATGAGCGTGTTGCCCTGGAATCAAATTTTCGTTTGACCAACGCTCCAGAAACCTTTCCTGCCAGTCAAGTATAAAAGAAAAAGCAGGTGGAATCTTCGCTGAAAATTCACTATTGAGTCGTCCCGGTGAGGGTGGATTTTCCAATCGGTTGGAATAAGTTATTTCGGACACCCAGTCCAGAAGTTTGGTCCACCGTTCTTCTTTACTGAGAGGGTACATTAACAATGTCTTCCATACCTGTGTAAAGAAATCCAAACGGAAAGCCGATTGTCTCCATATTGGATTTACTAGAATGATCCATTGAAAAAACTGTCGGTACAGCGATCTTTCCAGTGGATCCTTCGTAAGTAATGATTCCTGTTTTTCGGGATCGGTCTGGCGGATCCAACTTAACAACCGGGCAAGCGCTTGCGGATTTTTGGCAACGACCTCCTGCAACCGAGCCAGGGTGTCCAACCTGTTCTCCTTCCATTCCTTCCACAGCCACTCCGTCAACGGAAGGCTGATATCACCTTGCCAGGGCAATACCCCTGTTATCAGACATTCCCGGATCAGGTCCCAATAAATCGCCCGGTCCAGTTTCTGATCCAACTTTCCATTTTCCCGGGCACTTTTAATAAGATCATCATGCCGTGAATAATTAGCCAGGGGTTGGCTGACCTGTTGCTGATTTAATTCTTCCTGAATGGATTCCTTTAATCGGTCTATCCAATCTGTCTGCTCAATATCGATCCATCCCAGGTCGATCTCCAATCTGTCGATCACCCAACGCTGCCCATTTTCCTGAAAGGGTTTAAGGGTCTTGTCCATAAACCTGTCTATATCCAAATTCCTGACAACACTTGTCCATTGCCCGGCCGTTTCCTCGTCTGGCACCTGTGCATCAAAAAGCACCGTTCTTATTTTATGTGCGTATTCATTCATGGGTTGAACACCTTAATCAATGCAGAGATATCCACTTTGCTGATCCATTCTTTTAATAAGGGCGCCGAATCCAGGAGGGAATTCTCGGCTGATTCGGTTTTCTCCTTCTCCAGTTGGATCTGTCCTTCCATCTTGCTATTGGCCTGTACGCGTTTGGTCTTGTACCCATCCATCTCTACTTCAATGGCTGTGCCTGCCTTTGCGCCCTTTATGGAGTAATTTCCCTTCTCGTCCGTATATACTTCTTTTTCACCCAGCCGTACGGTTGCTTCTGAAACCGGTTTACCTTTTTCATCGAGTATGGTTCCCTTGACCGTGGTATCTGCCGGAGCGTCATCTTTGTCATAGACATTCAATATCAATGTCCCGGGTATGGAATTCCCCTTGGCTGTCATGAGGTAGGGTATCTCGGTGAGTTCGGGTGTGCGGGCTCTATTGACATAGAACACCATCTGCTTTTTCTTATCCGTCAGTAATGCCACCTGATTGCCCAGTGGAGTTGTATACACCTGTGCCTGTTGACCCTGTACTGTTCTAATGGTATAATCCTCCGTGAAGGAAAGTTTCACTTCCTCGCCTTTATAGTCAGCTGTTGCATATGGGTAATATACTTTTGCCTTGGTACCAACAGCAATGTTGATATTATACGATCCGTTGGCGGATATTTTTCCTTTAATGACCAGGAGAAGGATGCCTTTTACAAAATTCGAAGCAAAATTTCCTTTGAGAAAATAATAGAACAGATAAACCCCTGGTTTGACATTTGGGTCTTTGGGATTCAAATCAACCTGAAAATAATGGCCTTCAGCAAGATTACTTACCCATGCCCCTTTTAAATAAGGCACTGGATTCTGTCCCTGGGAATCAAAACTTATTAAAAAATCCTGATCAATCATGGAATCTCCCTTATAGAATCCCATACTATCCAGTTCCATGCGAAAGACCGCCTTATTTTGTACCCAATACGCCAGGTCGCGACCTGAGGTATTGGTATTCGCCAGGTCGACAACCATGATGACTGGTTTTTCCAAAGGCGGAACCAGTGATCGGGTTTTATTGTCGCAGGGATTTGTCTTACAGCCACAGGAGCAATGGTCAAGATCAGGCAAGTTGAAATCGGCGATGATCTGTTTGTTTTGATTGGCATCGTACACCATCAGGAATGTTTCCCCTCTTCGAACCCCGGCCAGGTGCTCCCAACCTGTTACTTTCTTGGCTAATTCCTGTACTCCTTCCAACTCGGTTTCTGTCAGAATACCGGTGCGGTAGAGATAGGAATACCAGATGCGGTATATTGGGCAAAAGAAAATGATGTTCAGCAGGTTCTGGGTTTGATTAAAACCCTGATTGGCGTCACCCGGGTTATTCTGCCATTCGTTACCCAAGGCTTTAACCCATTCCATGTAGATCTGTGCATAAAGCAATTTGTATTTATCGTAGTCAAAATCCTTCAGGCATCTTACTTCCAATAATAAAGACATCATGTCCTTGATATGGGAAATAATGTTTTGAAATAAAGGAATGGCGAAGGGTTCCAGGATGATAAGGTATTCCCGCATGTATCCGAGTACACGGTCACGGTAATAATTAAAGTCTTCATCCAGATCAGGGAAGTGGCAACTGACCACTTTGGTATTCGATCCGGTCTGTACCGATGCGGAAGCAATATTGAAAGGAAGATTGAGCTGATTTCTCAGGTTATCCAGAAATAAGGTAGCCGCATCCACATTGGTATTCATGTGGCCTTCGATCCGGTAGAAATCAGTTGCCCGTCCATCCAGTGCCAGCAATTCATCCTGACCTGCCGCATTATCTGACACCAACTGATATCCTTTGTGTTGAAGTATCTTGTTACGGCGGGTGGAACCATAATTCCATACCGCCCGTACGCCTGCCGCATCTGCCTTTCGATAATAATAAGGCAGGGCCCTTACCTCGATCGGGTTTTCATAATCCTTACTGGGACTGACTTTGATAAATGTTTCCTGCGGGTTGACCGTAAACGTATCGATCATTCTGGTCAGGCGCAGTAAGAGTTGCTGTACCTCTTCATACAACATGAACTGGGTATCCATAACCGGTGAGGGAACAAAATAATGACGGTACCTGAATCCCTGCGGAGCCGGGTTCAGGTATTTATTTTCACTATACCATTTCTTGCTATCGTCATTGTTCTGCGCTTTTCCGAGCATGATATGAAATGGATGCTGATATTCATTTCCGCCACACTCGCCAATGAGATCGGTCGTTTTTTGATAAAGATCGTTATAGGCATCTGCCACATCTCGGGAATAATCGTAGAGGTATTGAATATAATTGTCAAAAGCCGCATTGTTCCGAAAGGCTTTGGCCAGCGTAGCAAACCGGTTGCCGATATTCGAGGCCGGAGGGGCGGTTAACCAGGGATGGTCAGTCGTCATACTCGCCATCTGGGTACTGAATACCCAGGGGAAGGCATTCACCAGCGCATCGATCGTTTGGCCTACACCGTCCAAATACGCATTGGTGATCTTGTTTGTCACCAGTTGTTTCATTTGCGCAGCCGTCGTAATGGTCTGCAGAAATCCGTTGCTAAACAGATTTGGTACCGTGAGCAGATTGGCAGGAGGGCCCTGCAATTTGCTATTGATTCCTTTCCAGCCCCTGCCCGCTTCTGTGTGAAATGTTTTTGTTGAATTGGCATCCAGGATACTATTGATTACACTGATCGGGACCAGCAAAGGTCTGGGTGTAAAAATGTAGGTCTTCCCTTTGTCGTCACAATTTTCATCCAGGCATTTTGCCGTATCCTTCGGATCGATCTCATACAATAATATCAGGACGCGGTTGACCCGATCGGCTTCGAGCAGCTGGCTTTTGGGAGCAACAGCTTCTGCATTGAACTGTCCCAATGTGATCAACTCATAGATGGTCTCATTGGTAAGTACTGAGGGGTCATTAAAAGGGATATACTGGTCAAGTCCGGTATAGTTTCGACGGTGTGTATAGGTGACAACGGCATTATTCTCTACGGGACGGGTATAAACCATTAAATACCCGGCGGAGGTGATGGCACAGCCTTCCTGAATAACGACCTCGGCATTTACCCCAAGTGTATTCCAGTCAAAACTGAGACCACACACGATACCGGTGCCTATTAGTTTATTCCGGGTATACCGCTCCTGCTGAAACAGGAAATCAGCCATATCATTCAGGTGTTGATAGGTCAATACCTGGTTGGGCTGGAAGAAAGGCATTGTCGTGTGTACGGGGTTCAGGAGTTTGAATGCCATATCATGTTATTTAAAATGTTCCTAAAATGGTTTGCCCCAGGATCACCGGGTTATCGGTACTTGGGTTATCACAATCATGTAAATGCCCTTGCGGGTACACATTGGTCATTGTATTCAGTGTCTTGATCAATTCCACCAACGCCGTATGGAGGTTATTCAACTCCAATACCGTTGGTTTATAAATTTTATTCAATAAAAACCAATTGTTATATGCTGTCTCCAGTCTGTGCAAATCATACATGCTTACCCAACAAAATTTGGGAAGGATATGCGCGGGTGTTTCCCGATGAATGGTATCCTCGGCAAATTGCCGGAAGTCCATGTTCCGGAAGCGTTGTGTCCAATAAGGTAAAATCACACTGATGCGGAATGAATAGTAATCCGGGTCCGGGCATTCACAATCAGGATTCAGGGAATTACAAAGCGGGAAAAATCCACTATCCAGATCAGCCGCCGGAATATTCTTCGCTACAGGAAGGGGACGAAGCAGGATATGTTCGATGATGTGCATGCCTTCCGCCAATAAGGAGGCTTTTAAAACCGGAAACGCGTTTTTAGCCGCCTGTACACTTGGGTAAACCGGGGCCGAAACCGCAAATACGGGTGAAGCAGTAGTTGGACGCACCGCAAATCGAAATCCACCGCCAAAGGGGAGTATCTGAAAATAAATCCAGTTTACCGGATCCATATCCTCTTTGGTAATAATCTCTACCAATGTCTCCATCGCCGCAAAAGCCTCCTGCTCGGTAGCATAAAGTACCGTTGAGCTAAGTGTATGACCCGGGTCGTACTGAAAGACGAATTTGAACTGTCCGGCCTGGGGTACCACCATAAATTTGTTTAGTACCATCCAGGAGTTATCGGTGATGCTCATTCCCAACATGAGCGAGGCCCGTTTGTGCAACCCAGTGGGATTGCCCGGCAACGGGATCGAATACTTGTCATACTCCAGAAAATCGTCGGGCACCGGATTGGCAGGAAACGGTATGGGTACATTGCAATTACCCGTAGGACAACATTTGACATACTGTCCTTTTCCCCGGTTATAACTTAGTACATGATAATTGGACAAGAAGGCCTGTTTATCATTGGCAATCTCTTCCGCCGTTTTTTTCTCGGCACTTTCGAATTGGTTGCCCGTGAATTTGTACATCATCACGGCATAGTCGGCAAAGGATTCCGAGAAGCGCCCCAGTAAATGATCCAGAAACCGGTTCCGGCGTTCAAAGGGTTCTTCCTCTGGTGGATGAATCAATTCATTCATCTTGTTTCGGTAACCATTGGCAAGATTGGCCACGAATGCTGTCCAGGCTACTTTGTATGATTCAGGGTCATCGATATCGGCATTGGGGGGCATGTTGAAATCAACCAGTATGGGGCCTGTATCCGGAAAGTTCAGGTCTTCGGGATCACTTCCTGGGGCATCGTAGACCGGTTGATAGAAATAGGTTTCGTTGGAAAGATTACCCACCGCAAACAGGTTCTTGCATTCACGGAGCTGAACCAGGTAATTCGCCAGCAACTGATCAAAGAAAAGCAGATAGGCCTTAAATTGTTTTATTCTAGAGCGATGTTCCTGATCTGCTTCTGCCGGAATCCCATCCTTGTTCACGCCATAAACGGCTGGAAAATCATTTTGAATCGAATAGTATTCATCCAGTTGGTAATATTGTCCTACGGGTGCGGCCAGGTCATTGGGAATCTTCAATCCCAGATCAATTCTTGGTTTACTCAGTGTCGATTTAAGGTCCTGGTAGATCCGTTCGGCTACCTGCTTATCGGCCGTGATCGGCATCTTCCCTTTAAAAAAAGTGATTTTGGAACGTAACCTGTCCAGGTTTAAATGAAAAGAACCATTGAGAACGATCTTCCAGTATTCTCCTTCGGTCAACGGAATCCCGTTCAGGTAATTGGTCACCTGGAGGTAACGGATGGCCTTTACGCCTTCGATCGACATGATCAGGTTGTACAGGTCAGATACATGCACTTCGGTAAACAATACCGATTTCAACAGGTCCTCCTCCCGAAGGAATCCATGACGGAGCAAGGGACCTTCAAATATCTTCTCAACACTATACCCTTTATCCAGCAATTCCCCCAACAGATAGAACCGCATCGGTGGGGTAAAAAAAGTATCGATCAAAAAGTAAACGCGGCCGAGAATATCTTCGAGGTCAGCGCCGGGTTCTGTCTCGATATCAGTACAGATTGCAATTTCCTGTGAAGCCACTACACCGATCTTAAACACATCTTCGCTCAGGTTGCGAATTCGCTGATACATGCAATAGACCTCGTTGATGATGCCATTGGCTTTTATGACCTTTTGCTGAAGCCGTGAAAATATACGGGCTATGATCTCTTGTTTAGTAGCGGGCAGCAAAGAGCTGATATACCCTTCCAGCGTAGTCTCCAGATCACTCATGGATTGGGTGGTGTGGTAAGGCCTGATCTGGTAGGCCACCTGCGGGATAACCACATTCCCGGTATTCAGATGCAGGGTGAGATCGAATACATTGTTCAACGCATCAAAAACAGGAACGGTAAAATCGTTGATATTGCCGTTGACCAGTTTATCAATGTCCGTATCTCCGGGTAATACCGGATAGGTCTTAACCAGATCAAGTGGGAATATGAACCGCACCAATGCAATTCTGACACCGGTAACCGGGTCACGCATTTCCCAGTCCACCGACAGGATATTCAGGTCACCCAGCACAGGGTCCTCTTCCAACAGTAACTGGAATTCATACAGGCCATCAATATTTCTGGCTTCAAAGCCATTGGCGATATCCGGCCGCAGGTCTATGCTCCTGGGATTGTTATTGCACCGGATAAAAAACGCCGGATGTGCCTTCGGGTCGGCGCAGGGAGGATCAGAATAGGGAGCAACCCAGGCATTCTCGACTCCTTTGATATCGATGATTTTTTTCCGGAGATCATCAAAGGTGACCGCATTGCAGGGTAATATTTCCCGGGCGGTGAAAAAATCTTTTGTTGTATCTCCGGTCACACGCGCCAAAAGGTCTTCCATCGGGAGTGCTGTGCGATAAGACAGATCGGTCAGGGCATAACAAAGGATCTCCTCGGCAGTGATTCCCGGGTCATGATAATTGTAGTCTGACCATACGGAATGTGAGAACTGCTCAATATACTGTACCCCCAATCTGCGCAGGGCCTCATAGTCCTGGGTCAGCGGCCGGGGTTTTCCTTTCAGTATGGTCACTTCATTACTCATGCATTGATCAATTGAATATCGTGTGTACCAAATGAGGTTAAGATCGAATGAGAAGTGGTGGTGATGGCTTCCCTTACTTCGGACCCTTCGTGGAATATTTTCAGGTCCTCGAGGTAATCAACATAGGGCAATTGCTCAATAAAATAAACCACCACTGAATCGTGCAGGCTTCCTCCAAACCGGATCTCCGTTTCTTCCCCTCCGATCCACGGTGATAGGAATGCGTTGAGATCCTCGATCAGAACGGACTTGTAATAATGGGCATCATAACAATCACGTATTTGCACCTTGCAGGAAACTTTGACGGTTTCATATAAAGGGTTTCTTACTTCGAGGTGACTTAGTTGAGGATGCAAGGCCGGCCAGGATCCCTGACACGGCCCGTTGCTGATCCAACCCGTCAAAAACCGAAGTATGTCCGTGAGCTTACTGGCACTAAAGGCGGGTTTATAAATATTCCCGGTCTTTAAATCAGATACATAAGGCACCGGGACCACCAATACATGCCCGGCATAATTCTCCCTGTAAACCTGAGGCTGGTTTCCACAGCCATGCGTAAAGCCGGTATGATTGAGGCATTTGGCCATATACACTTCGGGAAATTGGTTTAGCACCAAATGCTCATAATCCCAAATCGTGATCGCACGTTGCTTATGTCGCAATCTTTCGCTTACCCGCTGGTAATAAACAGATCCGGATTCGGTCACCTTACCTCCAAAGGAGGCATAGGGTTGAAGCACTTTTTTCACCTGGCCATCTGCTTCAAACAAGCGGGAAACAGCACCGGCGGGCAAGGCACTGGCAAGGTGCTGTGGATCATTTCCATTATCCTTAAAAAAAGCCTTTACGGCATGGAGATGAACATCCACCATTTTTGGCAACCCGGCAGAGCCGCTGCTTATCCCGGCCCGGATCCAGAAAATACCAGTGGGTAATTGTGTAATGGCATCGGGCAGGTCAACAGGCACTTGAATGGACAAAACACCTGAACGAATCAACCCATTTGTATCATCCCCTATTATAGATTTGTCAAGATGTTTCCACCCTGATTCAGATAAGTAATTCCAGCTGACAGGTGAATGATCCACAGAGATATCCTCCGAGCCTTCGTTGAGTTGTATCAAAAAGGAAATGGTCTGTCTGGCCAGTGCCCCGGATATCCCGATATACATGGCCGATTCAATATACTCCGTGGATACAGTGCCATTCGCGCCCAATACACTCATTTGAAAGTCGGGTAATAAAAGAGCGCCAGAACGAACATGATCCTGACCAAAGGGAAGCAAATGAAAAAATTGCCCGTCCCTCTCATTATAAAGCGAATCAAACCCGATTGTTTGGGTGGCGACATATTTCAGTTTCAGTCCCGACAGTGTAGGTGTATAAGGAGCTTCCGGTATGGAGTTGTTGGTACTGTTTGCATTAAAAAGTACTGTTTGCTCGGCAAAAAGTTTTGGCCATTTTGCATGACCAAATGCTTCATCAGGGCTATCCAATTTTAATCGCAAATAGCCATTCCTAACATCCGGCTCATACGACAGTTTCGATTTTTGATAGGTATCCGGCCGAACCTGAGCTTGTGGCAGGGAAGCGATGGCATAGTTCAACACTTTAGAGGCGGAATCGATAAAAGCCGCGTGTGGACTTGCCGAAACAGGAACCCAGGCTTTGTTGCGTAAAAATTCTATCTGGGCTTTGAAATTAGAATTGTTTGCCAACCCGGTAATGTAAGGGCTGGTTACACTGTTTTTCTTATAATCATAAACCGAAGCTTTCAGGTCGTTGATGTATTGCTGCCAGGTTAATGTTAATTCAAGATTTGTAATGCGTTTATGTTCCAGTTCTGTGTGGCCGATATAAAATACGGATCCCTTTTTGGGGGTTGATCCAAACAAGGGAATGGGTTTGGCCGGGTCAAGTATCCCTCCCTCATTTTGAATGGAAAGGTCAGTGACCTCTGAGACAGTGGTGGTGATCTGAATACTGTTGATTGCGATTCCTCTGAATTTTTGGTAAGCACCGGAAGCATCCTGATTCAAAACAAATTTCAGGGCCGGAAAATGAGTGGCAAGCCCATCCTGATGCACCGTTTCAACATATCCGCTCACCATAGGGAATTGCTCCTGAAGCGTAAGTTTCAACAGTTTTGAAACCGCATTATAGGTGATGGTACTATTATCCACCGTTAACTGCTCCCACCCTTTTTCACCTGTTGTATATATAGTGAACAGCCCGGTCCAATCTCCTGTGATCAATGCATCCAGGATCAGGTTACCTGCCGCGTCACTGGTCCAAACGATATCAATGACCCGGTTACCTTCGGTCAGATGTAATACAGGAGAAGCCACAAAAAAACCAATACTGGCTTTATTGATCACGGTGGAGTTTACCGGATCCAATCGCAGGTCACCAAAAGCTGTCCAGGAAAGATCATCCGTTGTAAATGGGGCGCCATGTCCGTCCTCGCTTTTTGCCACAGGCGAAGCATAGATATTCTCTGTTTTGGGAAGGCTGGCATGTGGCTCCAGGTACAAGGTTTTTATACCCGCGAGACTGGCCTGGGTAATGACCAATTCCTGGCTTGTTTCGTAAAGCAATGTCTTTCCCAATGCATCCTTCCCACCTAATAAAGCTGTCCCTTTTTCAATGAGATGTGACTCGGTAGTTTTTGCCGGAACAAAAACAGCATGGACCGCATCCGGCGTGGCTGGTGCAGGGGTTAACTGAAGAACACGCTGATAATAATATTCCAGGTGCTTGCGGGTAAATTTGTTCATCTCCTCCTGTACGAGTCCAAAAAGACGAAGAAAGGCAAGTAATAATCCGTGATGTGCATAGTGTGAACTGGAATTCTCCAGACTTGCTGTCAGCATATCCCCTGCCAGGGAAATGATCCGGGCATAAGACTCAAAGGCTCTGCGAAAAAGTTGTTTTAGGGAGATGGTAGAATAGTCAATCCGGTCAAACTCGGCAGGGATTGAATTGGTATGAAAGAATTGGTCAGACAGGGCAATTGACGTATTGAGAAAAGCCAGGTAGGCCGGCCAGGTCGTAACAGGCGACAGGTTTTTGTCGATCCATATCGGGTCAAACCCCGATTGCAGAATGGACTGGGCAAACCCAAATTTATACACGGCATCTGCCGACGATGTGGCTACAAACAGGTTGAAGGCCGGAGTGGGAAGTGCCGTATTTCCTGATCCATTAACTTTTTTGGCATTCAGGTAGGCTCCTGCCACCTGCCCCATATCCGGCGCCAGTTGATTGAGTATTTCCCGTGCGATCAGGTTTCGAAGAGGCATGTGTACGGGAACATTTTTATAAAATGTATTGATATCCCTGTACACTGATATCAGAATATCCCACCATACACGATAGGCCTCGAACCGAAGTTGTTGGGTACTTCCTGCTTCGTATTGGTCAACATATTCATAGAAGGTAATATTGGGTAAACCGGAACGAATGACGGAAATCCCGGAATAAGTAAATGCTTCATCGGATCGGATCAACGATTCCCAATTCCCATCAACTTTATAGGCCGACTGTCCCTCCTGGGCCACATAAAACTTCAATAGTTTGGCATACCGGGTGATAAAAACCATCCAATCATCGATCTCCCTTTCTTCCGGCAACACAAAAAGAGGGTCGAGCGCGACGGGTAATCGCTCCGACTGCCGGGTGCCCGGTATGACTAATTCATTCTTTTTGAAACAATCACTCATATATTGGTCCCCTCTTTGATATAATAGGGATATACATAATTCGCTCTTGAATTGGTGGCATCGATCATATAATCGATGGTGATCAGCAACAATCCTTCTGTATCACGAAATTCCACACCCAGCTTCTCGAGGGTGATACGTGGTTCGTAATAAATAATGGCATCCTCTACCAATTTGCGGATATAGGCTTCCATCGAAGTATTAAGTGGACTGAATACATAGTCACGGAGGTTACAACCATAATCGGGTCGCATGACCCGTTCACCAAGGGTGGTGGACAAAAGGATATGAAGGCTTCCACCAATATCTTCATAACCCGTGCTCATCACGGTACCACCTGTGGCCTGGTCAAAGGCGGGCGGAAAAGCCCATCCTGTCCCTATGAATTGTGATTTGTCACTCATGATTAAAATTTTATCCGATCATCACGGTAGGACAACCCACCACTGCTGCAGCACCGCATCCACAAGAATCACCCACACGTATTGCCGGTCGTCCGGCGATCATGACCTTACTGCTTCCGGATGGAAAGGGACTGGCTGTTGGCTGATGTCCGGTAGGTGGCAGGGAACAGACATGCATATCCCCTGCTACAGCCGCGGGCATCCCACCGATCATGACCGTGGTAGCTCCAGGGCCTGTCACTGTTCCACCATGCGTGGTGGTATCTGTTACTCGTACTGCTGCTGGCATATTTCGTTTTTTAATTGATCTGTACCATTGAACCCTTTATAGAGGTGGTCCCGCCGGATGACATTTCCGCTGACCCATTCCCCGATAGTTTTAATTTGGAATTGGCAGAGGATTCAATCTCATTGCCACTGGCCCCGATCTTACCTGAGGCGGCATCGAGCTTGATATCCTTAATGCTTTTTATAACGATTCCGTCCTTGCTCATGGTAATCTCATTTCCATGCTGGTCCTTCAGCGCGATCTTTTTATCTTTTTCATCCAAACGGATGCTGTTTCCCGCATCCGTGGAAATCTCAAGCGTTTTGTTCTCATCATCAAACCAGATCTTCATTTTCGCCCGGGTTACAAAACCTTTAAAGTGATTGGTATCCTTGGCCTGTGTAACGGCCGGAAGTTTGGAACTATTTAACATCCCCAGGATCACCGGGTGGCGGGGGTCATCATTCAGAAAACCGAGTATCACTTCATCCCCTATCTCAGGGCGAAAAAAACTACCCCGTTCTTTTCCGGCATCCAGCAGCGCCTGGCGCGCCCAAACCCCATCGGCATCTTTATCCGTCATCGGAATCTTAACCATTACCCTGTCTTCACCCAGCGGATCTTTTTCAAGTTGTGATACGATCCCAATCTGTAAGCCATTGACTCCGGGCAATAGACCGGAAGCCGGATTATCATTTACATCGTGTTCACGGATGAATGATTTTGGTGATAGCCCAAAGGCTACATCCGTATGCCAGTTACCCTGATTGATCTCATGACGCACCCCGGAGAGAAAGGCTTTTCCATTGAAACGGTCTCCCATTCCGGCCAGCGTCACCAGCTTACCAGGTTTTAAGGTGGATGCCCCTTTGCATTTGGCGCGTCCCCGTATCCGGGATAAGGCAAACTTCAATTGTTGTGCATCTGCCCAGACCCGTAATTCCGAATCATTGATCGCTCCGCCATGCGTGATAGTACACGCTTTATCGCCTGTTTTTCCGGCGAGATCGCCAGAAGAGGCATTACCCTGTCCCAGTGTATCTGAAAAACTACTTTCGGACTCCAGCGGTTCATGTGTTGATGGGTCCCAACCGTATGCCTTGACCGATTCAAACTGCCAACGGCCATCCAGATCAGAATCAAACTCAAGCAGGTTGACACCAAACTTGAGTTCCATCACGCCCTCGCCGGAGAGTGATGGTTTTTTGATCATTAGTTTTTCCCCTTCTCCCCACACAAGAAATCCGTTTGCTTCTGCCCGGCTTATCAGAAAATCCCAATCACTGCAATGAAACTGTACCATTTCGGGATATTCTACGGTAGTATCATCATTCTCCAAGGTCACCTGATGCGGACCGGCAAGGGTGCTGAAAATGTCACTGTCCTTTTGTTCCAGAAAGATCTTGCTCTTTCTGACCTTGGTCATCGTCACAGCCTTGTGGCGACATTCGACTATTAAAAAGCTCGACTTGTTGTTATTCAACTTCACACTCTGGCGAATAACGATCCCCTGAAAAACATCTTCATTCTCGCCATTATAGCCAGCTTCGATCTTTACTGTTGCGCCTGGTAAAAAATCCGGTTTATTACTTAATGGGAAATCATTCTTCGAAGCCTCCCCATCCAGGAAGATCAACCTTGCTGTTGAAAGCCGGTTCACCTCATGCAGGATCATCATCGAAACCAGGTTGTACTCCTGGGGAATGGCATTGCCATTGACGATGACCTTAAATGTCGGTGATGACTGGGAGGCGGTATTTTGTTCGCTTGCGGTCATTTTATTCATTCACCAGGGGCGGGAAATAAAGCGCTTGTCCGGTTTTGAGTTTACGAAAATTGACCAGTTTGTTACACCTGGCCACATCGAGATAATATTGATTACTGGAATAAATACCCTGCGACAGCAACGGGAGTTTCTCTTTTTCCTTTACTTCCCGGTAATGGGTGATATCCGGTGATTGGGCCTTATCCGACAATACTCTTTTCTGATCACTGACAAAACCGAGAAATTTGGCGTTTATCCTAGCCCGTAACGGACGCCCGTCACTCCGAAACAAAACAAAGGAGATATCGGCTTCTTTTAACACGGAATCAAAGACCAGGTATGACCAGGTAACGCGGAGGTAATTGTTCTTGTGCTTACTCCCTTCGTATTTATAGGCCACTTTTAAAAATTCATCCACTTTTTGGTCCACAAAAATGCCTTCGGCATTCTCCACACCGGTACAATCCAGAAAGAACTCCAATGACAACTCCTGTTGCTTCATGTTGGAGAACTTGGGTGCACTTGGAGAGGAGCCGGACGCACCCTTCTTATCGTATTCGATCTCGTACTTCAGGTTGTACTTATTGGGATTGAACATCGCTTCGAAACGATCGCTCCGTTTGTTCTGGAACTTTTCGTCATCAAAGGCCTCGATGTACATCTTGACCAGTTCACCTGATTTTGCGCCTTGTGACATCAGCGTTCAGATTTGTCTTTAACAATGTCCATGACCTGCTGTAAACATTCTTTTACGATCTCTTCTTTGGGAACAGCTTCCGTATCATTACCGGTGGCATTATTGCTACCGCCCTGGTTGGGATTGCCTACATTGGCACGTATGATCAGTTCCCGGATTTCAACAGGCATGGTCAGGGTTTTTTCTGGTTGTAGTAATTAAAACTTAACTCCAGTGTTTCGATGGCGATCGCATTCTCCTGGGCTTTCAGGTCATTGGTGGCCCATTTCACCGGCCAGCACTTCACAAATTCCCATACCACCAATGGATCATGATCCGGGTTGAGCAAGGTGACGGTCAGGTCTACCGGTTTGAAATCGAAGGAATCGATGGAGTTCTTTACCCACTCAATGATCTTTGAGTCAGGCCGCATCCCTCTTTTAAGGATCAGGTTGGAATACTTGGCTCCTTTAGGGAAGCGGTATATGAACCGGTTCTCTCCTCCTTCAATCAATTCCTCGGTGGTCATTTCTTTATTCAGGCCACTGACTTCCTGGAATTGGATCTCGGAGTTACCCCCTTGGAATTGGGTATCCTGAAACTTGAATTCCACCCGAAAATGAAAACCCACCGGCGGATAGTCAAACTTGCTTTCTTCCATGTTTAATTGGCTTCAATGGTGAAACCTTCATGGGCCAGTTCAACCGATTCGATCGCCACCTCATTGCCACTGGCTTTCATGCTGGGGCCTTCCAGTTTTACCGGAAATGCCTGTTTTACTTTCCAGCTCATCACCGGCTCGTGGTTCTCATTGAGCAGTTTGATCGTGATATCCCTTCTTTCAATGGTATTCATCTTCACCGTATTCACCCATTGAAAGAACTCATTGTCTTTTTGAAACACCCCGCGTTTCATCGTGATGTTATTGTATTTCTGGATGCCCGGCATCTTGGTCACATGAAATTCAGGATTAGAACCATCGCGGTATTCGATGGCCTGTATTTCGTAGGTTAACCCGGTGATCTCGGTGAACCCGACATTGGAGCCACCCCAATCGACCACAAAATGAAAAGCGGGCAGTGGATAATTAGCCATAAATTTTTATATTAATTGATGATTGAAATGGGTTGTATCAGGAGGTTTGTACCTTATGGGTGAACTCCAGGATGATGAATTCGGCTGGTCGAACGGCAGCCATTTCGATGCGGATGATCATCCTTCCTTCGAGAATATCCACAAAGGTCATGGTCTGGTTAAGGCCAACATATACGCGGAAGGCCTCCTCTGGTTTAGCCCCGGCCAAAGCACCCTGGCGCCATAAAAGCGTGAGGTAATTTTCGATCATACTCTTCACCTTCACCCAGGTATTGGCATCATTGGGTTCAAAGACAACCCAGGAGGTTGCTTTCTTAACAGACTCTTCAACCATGTTGAAAAAACGACGTACACTCACATAGCGCCACTCATTGTCATTCCCGGCCAGGGTACGTGCACCCCATACCATCACCCCTTTGCCACTGAATACCCGGATGGCGTTGACAGATTTTCCTGAATCCACATCCACATTCATTGATTCCTGTGTCAGATCAGTGATGTTTACCGTCAGGCCCTTGGTACGCAGCAGAGAGACATTGGCAGGTGCTTTCCAAACGCCGCGCTCATTATCCACTCTTGCATAAACACCCGCCATAGCACCTGAAGGTGGTAAGATGGTTAGGTTGTTGGAAACGCTTACCAGAATGTTTTTAAGCAAAGGCCACATTTTTATCACGCCGTCTTCAATCGCTCTTTCATAGGCATTTCCAAATTCCAGGATACTTTCCAGAATACCTCTGAAGTAAGTGAACAGGCCCCTTATTTTTGGCAGGGCGGCACGCATATTGGCGATCCTGTTTGTATTATCGACAACCGCATTTCCGGCTATGACATTAGTTGGAAATAAGGTAAGGTCAACAGCAGCAGCCAGTATCTGCGTATCGAATGTCAGGACCTCATAATTCAAGCCGGTATAAGGAGCATTAGCCCCAACTGCATTGGCAGAAGTGAATGTAAAGGAGGTGGCCAGTTGAACGCCACCTGCGTTGGATACAGTAGAGAGGTCATAATTTACTAACTCCACTGTTTTGAGGTTAAACTGGCTTCCTCCGATCGGCACATTATTGGCGGAATACTTGATCTGGTCAAAACCAAATGTTTGGAGAGCTGTCGATTTAATTCCCAACAGATTGTCGAGGAAACAAAAATCATCGATCATCGTAACGATCTGGTAAGACTGCCGAACTAGTTTTAAAAATTCGGTGGCCGCCGCACTCGTTTTTGTGGATTTGGTTCCGGCATTTGTATCTGCATCCGCCTCTGCCAGTTTGGCCAGTACAGATTCCTCTGTTGCGTCATAGCCCGATTCGATGGAAGAAAATGAACCAACCCAACCAGTTGGCCCCGCTACAGCAGGAAAAACATTCAGGTAATTTTCCACCGATCGCGGCGCGGTTTCATACATGAACTTGTTGTCGGCAACTATATTATCCAACTTGGTCAGCTCCGTCTGAATAGCTGCCTGGTCGGCCGGAGGCAAATTCACGAGATAGTTGCTCAAAACCGCCGGAATATTGGTGCCGGCCTTTACAAGCTTACCAACAATATCCTTGTAACGAACCTCTTTGCGAATATCGGTTTTAAGCCACGGAGCATATACAGCCCCATACTTCAGATTACTCATTCCTATCTGATTCCTAAACTCATCGACCTTGGCACTTAGTTGTGATTTGGTTTCTGTATATAACAGATCAAAAACACCTACCCGGTCCATCAACTTACCACACTGGCTCAATGCTGCTTGTTGAAAAGAATAGAGCCCCATGCCTGACAGAGAAACCGCATCCGGGGAAACGATCATCGTTGGTTCATCTACTTCCGTTAATGTTTCCAATCCGCCCAACAAACCGGTAGCCGGGGAAACAGTTCCCAATTGAACCGAACCACCGGTATAGTCCCCCACTGAAATGATATAACATTCCCCTCCGCCGTTGGCAAAGAACATTTGCAGCGAATCACTGAGGTAGAAGCTCTGTGTGCTTTCTACCTTCACTACCTGACCGGAGGCATCCAATTCGATCTTGGAAAAATCTACAGGAGGTGCCCCACCAAATAGTAGCTGGAATTCAACAAACGAACTGATTTTCTTTGGCTTCATATGGAGCGACTCGCCATTTTCATCAACGCGTCTTTCCGTATACCCGATAAACGCTGGTATGGCCGTTGGTACCTGGGCCACCGAAGGCGGGAATATCGAGATCTCGTTTACATAAACTCCCGGGGTTTTTAATGCGGTATAATTCATACTGGTAGTGTTTTGAAATGAGGAATGTTTTAAATATTCACGATAATGTTGGTAAACAAATTGATGGCATCCCATTGTACTTCATGCGGGCCTGGGAGAGGCAGTACATCTACATAGGTCTTTGTTCCGGCTCCATTGGTCAGTCTGAACTGAAAAGGCCTTTTCCAATGGTTCACCTGGGCGGCCGATTGAAAACGCACGTAATCATTGGTAGGCGGAATAGAGGCAGGAATGGCATTGAATACAACGGGTGGTTCTCCGGCTGGTAAATGCTGAATGGCCAGGTCATTGGCCAGTAATCCAAGGGTGGTATTGTCACGGATATGAATATCATAGAACCAATTTGATTGTCGGTGACCGATTCGGATCAGGTATTGTTGATCCGGATTGGCCCCGGTCCAGGCGCCGGTCTGATAATTCATTTGCAACACGGCCAGGTTATCGGAGCTATGATTGGGTGAGCAGAAAACATTTTCATTCGTAGTACCCCCGCTATTCACATACCGAACCTGGTACACACCTTCTTTGAACCCTGTGAGGTCAACCGGTACTTCCATACTGGTCCCTGCCGGTTCAGCCGGATCAAGGGGCCGGACGAGGTAAGTGCGAACTAATAGCCCTGCAGAATTTCTTACCTCCACCAGACCGGATACAGCTTGTAAAGTGACTTGATACCTGAAATTCATCGGAAAGGCGGCAATGGGGTTGATCAGCGGAGCAGCAGGTATCAATACCTGATTGGCAACTGAATTGAAGGAAGGATTGGTCAACAGGAAGACGCTATCCTTTTTCCATCCCCTTACATCGGCATACATCCAAAAGGAGGGATTGCTGACCCGGAGGAAAAAATTAAAGGTCTCTGCTACCGGAATCGGGTAAATAGGCACCACACTTCCCGGCCCGTCATTTTCATACAAAACAATCACCCCGTTGTCAACCAACTTGTGCAATAAGCGGTATTTATCCATTACGCGCCGGGTCTCATCGGTTGGAATGATATCCAGCTCCGCAAAAGGCTCCTGTCCAAAATAGTAACTGGCTTCGAGCTTAATATTGAATAATATGGTAAACCCCCGGCGGATCATATGGCAGAATCTTGTGCCACCACCTCCCGGATAAGAGGTTGTTCCGGCGTGATTCCGGTTTCGCGGAATGTTAATGTCCTGATCTTATATAAAACAGAGGGAAGGTATTTTGCCCCCAGGGTGGCCCATAAATGGTTGAGCTGTTCGAAAGTGAGACTGATCGGTTCAACAATGATCTTGTCCATACCGGCTGCTGCCAGCACCGGATAATGGCTTGCATTAAAAACGTTTCTGAATTGAAAGAAAAGAATGACCTGATCAAGCAATTTCAGTGCACGGGAATATGGGTTTTGCCCTCCTGTAGACAAATCAGAAAAAGCGGAAAACTGAACATACAGGTTCAGTTTGATGTCTGGGTTCTGTACATTCAGTTTATCATCCGCCGTCCTTAAATAGGGTAACTGGGATTTGCCCACCGTTTCTTCTTCAATATTGACCAGGTTCATGAAAACAAAATCGCCCCCGGTATGCAAGGGCTCATTTTTCTGGTTCACAATGGAGTCCAATACCACTGGCGAATTCAGGGCACCCGCAGAATTAAGCGGGTCTTTAAGAAAAATAAAATTGTTAAGCTGCGCGCTTAAAAAGCTCAATGTTGTTTCCGTCATGCCTTGGTATTACTTTTCAAGAGTTTAAGCATTTCGTTTACCTGATCCAGTAAGTGTGCATTTCGTTCCTGATTCGATCGCAATTCTTCTTTATGCCGGGAGACCTGTTCCAATAATTTTTTATTCTGAATGCGCAACCGGCGAATAACTTCTTTGTCGATCACAGATCGAATGGCATTCTCCTTATCCCTGGATATGGCTTCCACCACGGCTACCGGAACCTTGCCTTTTTGACCTTCCATTATTCCTTTTATCGATGGCATATTGCTGATTCCAAATGTATTCGACAAAACAGGGTAAAGACAATCCCCATTTATCATGAAATAATTGTAAACAATGGGTAGAATTACATACCCTGTAAGTAGTATTTTCCGGTATACATCTCCTCATTAATGAGGATTTTATCCACAGGAAGAAGGAGGGAAATATAAATTCCTCTAATTTAGAAGAAGCAAGTCTCACTCCTCACCACAGGCAGTTCATTCTATGAAATCCATTTAAGGCCCGGGATTAGAAATTTGATTAATCATTGAAACAAAACCTGGAGTATGATTCCTGGGAATACGGTCATTCTCGACCAAATTAAACTTGCCATTAAAGAGACCTGGGACAGGGACTTCCAGGATCTTCTTGGTCATCGTTCAGAAAGGGTGACCCTGCCATCCTCCATGTTGGATGAACCTCCTTTTAATGCGGGTGCCGCTCCTTCCATTTCGCTTACGCGTATCCGTCAGCGGGTAAATGAACTGGAAGAACAAAATGAGCAATTGTATAACTGCCTGTTTTACCTGATTGAAAAATTACCTGAATTGGTGATCCGGACCGTCCGGGATGAATCTGTCCCCCATCAAAAAAACGGGGCATCTAAACAAACCGAAACCGGCTATACAAATTGGAGTGAAAAAGATCCGGGAAATCCCACCCGCCGGGAAAAAGACGTACTCACCCTGCTCTCAAAGGGATACTGTGCCAAGGAGATCGCGGCCAAACTCTATATCAGCGAAACCACGGTGATCACACATAAAAAAAACCTGAAGCGGAAATTCAAGGCTAAAAACACGGCAGAACTTATTTCTAAAATGAGGGATGCCAGTTCCGGACCTGCCTGAAAAGCAAAAACCTCAGTTGCCTGAGGTTTTGTAGCCCGTACGGGATTCGAACCCGTATCACCACCGTGAAAGGGTGGTGTCCTAGCCCTTAGACGAACGGGCCGTTTTTGGGACGGCAAAGATAGGGGTTTGTTTCTGTTTTTTCAAAATGTTTTTGGGAATTTGTTGCCCCCTAATTTCCTGTAACAGAAGGAGTAAAGCAGGCAGGGGGTATCCAAAGGTTCAATCATAAAAATCCCCCCGCCTTGGCGGGGGGATGGTGGATCTTCCAAACCGTCCTATACAGTATATCTTGTTTTCCAGCTAAAAACATCCCGGGGGATGGGTAACACTATTTTTTAGCCAGGTCGAATTTTTTGAAAATACTCCGCACCGCGGCATTGATCTCCTTACTGGTCAGGTTCCGGCTGTTTACCTCATCGGTTGTCCATCCCTGCCAAACAACTTTATCGCTTTCCGCATCGATCATACTGATCGTCACGGTTCCTTCACGTATAGTCTGTTCGCGACGGTCATATCCCATGAACCGGGAAGGATAATACACTGCCACTACCCTTCTTGTATAGGGATTATAGAGATAACGTGTGGTTGGTGTGGAATAAAGGGGATCGCTGGACTCGCGGGTATTTCTCTCCACTACCACATCATAGTTGAGGTACACATCTGGCCGGCGTTCATTCTGTTTCCAGCCGGCTTTAATTAATTCTGCTGTAACCGCCTCTCTGATCCTTTTCTCCGTCAAACTGTTCTTTTTGTCCTTGGAGGACTCTAACCATCCAAATGAGCGGTATTCGTTGAAGTTGACGGTATCGTCTTTTTCAATATGAGCGGGTGCGGCGCATCCTGTCATCACCAATGCAGCGATCATCAACCCACCGGCCCAATTCCAATATATGTTTTTCATGATCTTCCGTTTTTGGTACACCTCTTAAACGGAAATTAACAGGCCGGGTTTACTAAGGAAATGTGAAAGCGCTGTTAGGGAAAGACTAAACCACAAATACACGGAGTTACAAGGAGTTAAAATAATTCTCTGTGCCTCTGTGGTTTAAGAGAATCAGCCAAGCCCAACCTCATAATGCAACTCCGGTATCTCCACATCGGCAAAGCCCTTCTTCGATAGCCTCTTTTTGAAATCCTGCTGTACATCAAACTCGCCATGCACCAGAAACAATCGCTTAACCAACCGTGGATCCTGACAGGCCAGCCACTGGCTTAGATCCTCATAATCGCCATGGGCACTCATGCTGCGGATGGCGCCCACATCGGCATGTACCTCATGAGTAACCCCAAATATCCGAACCTCCTTATTCCCGGATTGCAAACGGGCACCCAGTGAATGGGGTTCGCAATATCCGGTCATCAAAATGGAATTACGGCTGTTCTCAACATTATTACTAATATGATGTTTGACACGCCCGGCCTCGGCCATTCCACTCGCCGATATGATCACACAAGGCTCATTCCGAAAATTGAGCATCTTGCTTTGCTCTACGGACTTCACATATCTTAACCCTTTGAAATGAAAAGGATCCTGATCATTCTTTAAAACGTTTTGAATGGTCCGGTTAAAGTAATCCGGATATTTTTTTACGATCTCGGTTGCTTCAATACTTAGTGGACTGTCTACAAAATAGTCCAGGTCGGGCAGCCGGTTCTCCAATTCCAATTGATTAAGGGCATACAGGATCTCCTGGGTACGACCCACGCTAAAAGCGGGTATGATGAGTTTACCCTTCTTTTTTACACAGGTATTCTCCACCCATTGTAATAACTGATCCGGGGTGGTGATATGCATGTCATGCAGCTTATTGCCATAGGTGGATTCCAGAATGATATAGTCCGCCTGCGGAAATTCATCGGGTGATTTAAGAATGACATCTCTGTACCTGCCCACATCCCCACTAAAGGTCAGCGTGCGAATATTTCCATTTTCTTTTAACCTTAAATGGACACAGGCGCTCCCGATGATATGCCCCGCATCTGTAAATAATAACTCTACATCGGGGTCAATGGTTGTCCATTTATCATAGGCAATCGGAATAAGGTGGTCTGCCGCTTTTTTGGCATCCTCTACGGTATAAAGAGGCCGGATGTAAGGCAAACCCTCACTGGCCCTTTTCTTGTTCACATACCGCACATCGCCTTCCTGGATCTCGGCAGAATCTTCGAGCAGTACGGTAGCCAGGTCCTTGGTAGCAGGTGTACAATAAATTTTTCCTTTATATCCCTCTTTGACCAATTTGGGAATAAGCCCACTGTGATCAATATGCGCATGTGAAAGCACCATCACATCCACCTCGGAAGGTTCGAAACCGAAATGACTGTTTAAGCCAATGGTATCTTTTCCCATTCCCTGAAACATACCACAATCCAGGAGTATCTTCTTCCCATTCTTTAGGGTCACCAGGTGTTTGGATCCGGTAACACTTCTTGCCGCACCGTGAAATGCTATTTTCATATTTTTTGTTTTGCCTTAAAAGACCAGGTGATATAAAATTCTGCCACTAAATCCCCAAGATCATTCTTCCCAACCGTTTTTGCCTTCACCGAGCGGGCTTCGCCGGTCAAAATGGCTTCTTCGATGACCGCTTTTATTTTATCTCCATCTTCACAGGTAAAAGCTGTAAGCCCGGTGGCTTTTTTAAAAAAATCCCCTTCCAATTTAACTACCAGCATGGAAACCGACGGTTTTCGCTGGTAGGTATGTCCCATCGCCAATAACCCTGTGCTCATTTCAGCCGCCATACTCAGACAGGCAAAATAGGTGGACCGAAAGGGGTTTTGGGAAAGCCATTTATAAGGCACGGTCACCTCGGCTTTCGCCGGCTCCAAATGTTTTACACGCACACCCGCTAACCAGGCGGCAGGAAGTTTGGAGAATAGAAAGAACCCAAACTTCCATCGGTTCCGTACCAATTTGATGAATGCCTCCATGAATCTCTCTTTTACTGCTTGTCAAAGGCGACGATCGCAACAGCCACTTTATTATCATTGGCATCGGCGCGGAAATGGATCGAACCTTCGGGTGTGCTGTTGAACCTCACCGATCGGATCTGAAGGGATTGAAGGGCCTCGTTCACCTTTCCTGAAAAATCAGACCTCGTACTGGCGCTGATCGCCTGGTTGACATTATTATAATCAAGTTCCGTTGTACTCACTACAATCGCAATTTGGTCACGTGTACCGATCGAGTCCGCTTCAAAGGATTGTGCCCGGGGAAAAAGCCGATATCCCGTGATCCCGCAATAGGGGGAATGTTTGGAAAGTGTTTCGTTGGGTTTAATATAGGGAAAAAGCACAAAGCTGGTACCGTTCACTTCCTGGCCAAAAATATAGATGTAACATTCAGTCTGGTTCTCAATCTCCATTTTGAACCGGGTCCCAACGCGGATGGGACGAATGGTCTGAAAATAATTTGTCCCACTGTTTTGCAGCTCGATATGTTGTTTGTCATCATTCTTAACTAAACCGATAGTGCACTCCAGCGGAATATTGGAAACAGCCGTGCGTTTGGGCAAAGGGTCAATGCCATAGGCTTCGCGAACATAATTTTTGAAATCACCATAACGCACCCAGCCTACTCCGTTCTTTCCCCACTCAGAGCCCCAGGAGTTCATGATCTGGAAGGCACCACCATATTTACTGTCATCATATCCTATCACACACATGGCATGGCCGCCCATTCCGTTTTGCGAAGCATCCATACCCTGTGGCTGCCAAAGTTCCTGTCCAATCATGGGTTGCATAAAACTTTGACCTACCATCATGCCGATGACAACAGGTGCATCTTTGGCCAAATGTTCTTTGATGGCGCGCACACTGATCTGGTTGATATTATCCCCACTTGTCAATCGGGTAAATCCATGGATCTTATTCTCGCGCCCGGCTTGAATATCGGCCGTACCGGGCATGCGTTCGCAATCATTTTCATTATAGGGATACTGGCTAAGGGGTACCCCTCCATTGCGTGACATGGCTTCCATGGCCCTTTGCAAATAGGAACCCTGGCACCCATCCAACCGGATCTGATTGTACAGATAGGATGGGCTGAATCGAATGGAATTGGGATCTGTCCCTGTTGCAGCAGCGGTGAGAATGGTCTGGGCCGCATAGGCAGAACTCCAGGCCACGCAACTTCCCTGCTGCCCCTGGTTGAGACGTTGGGGAGCAAATTTCAACAGCGAAACCGCTTCGGGTAATGCGTTCTTAGGATTGGTTTCATCCAATTCCTCGTATACGGAGGCTTTGTTGAATTCGTCGGGATTGAAACTGTATCCGCTTTGGGAAAAAAGACTGGCGATCTGGGCGACATTACAGCCTCCGGATTTATTCATCAAAAAATAAGCACCGGCTGCGACCACCAGGAGAAGGATAATTCCTTTTCCTTTAAATAACCCTAACAAAAGAGGCAATAGATTAAAGAGTCCCCCACCTCCCCCACCGGGGAAATTGGAACGACCTCCACCACCACTATTATCGTTAAAATCGTTCTGGGGCTGGTTGGGGTCGTCTGTCATTCGGATAGGCATGGCAAATAGATTTTGTTCAAACTAAATGTACGCCTAAATCTTAATTTGTAAAGATTAAATGACCTTGATCTGCTTACGTATTAGGTCCTGAAAATGGTCGCCTTCGCGGATCAGGAAAAACTGTCCGTCTTTGACCAAAACCTCTGGCGGTCTGAACCGTGAATTGTAGTTGGAGGCCATTTCAAATCCATAAGCCCCGGCATTGTACATTACAAGCAGGTCGCCTTCCCGGATGGTAGGGAGGTCACGGTCCGTGGCAAAATTATCTGTCTCACAGATATAACCTGTCACCATATAGGTCTTCTTCTCCCCATCTGGATTGGAGATATTCTCAATGTGATGGTATGCATCATACATCATCGGGCGGATCAGATGGTTAAGCCCGCTGTTAACCGCAGCAAAAAGCTGGTCACCATTATCCTTGACCACATTGACCCGGGTTATAAAATATCCACATTCACTGACCAGGAACTTTCCGGGTTCAAACCATATTTCAAGGGCTTTTTCACCGGGTTTACGGTGTTCGTCAAACGAAGATTTGATTTTTTGCGCCAGCCTGTCCAGGTCCACCGACTTCTCCCCTGGCTTATACGGCACTTTGAATCCTCCGCCCAGATCGATCACTTCGAGTTCAGGGAAGGAGGGGATCAGGTCAAATAAAACTTCAAAACCTTTGACAAAGATTTCTGCATCGGCGATATCGCTTCCGGTATGCAGGTGAAGTGTCCGAATGAAGATATCCTGTTGTTTAACGGCATCAAGTATTTTATCAAGCTGGGAAACAGGAATGCCGAATTTACTCCGGTCATGCCCTGTTGAAATTTTAATATTTCCTCCCGCCATGATATTGGGTCGTACGCGAATACCCACCGGATAACCGATACCATTTTTGCGGCCATATTTCTTGCCAAATTTTTCCAGGTTGGACAGGCTGTCAATATTGATATGTACACCGGCGTCAACGGCTTCCTTGATCTCTGAAAAATCGATCCCGTTGGAAGTGTACAGGATATTGGCAGGTTTTACACCCGCATGCAGAGCAAGTTTTACCTCGTTGATACTGCTGCAATCAATAGAACAGCCAATGGAATCGAGATAGCGGATGATATTGATATTGGTGAGTGCCTTGCACGCAAAAAAGAAGCGGGCATTACAACCCTGAAAAGCGTGATCGAGTTTTTGAAATTGTTCCTTTATTTTTTCGGCATGATAAACATAGACCGGTGTGCCAAAACGTTGGGCGATGGCGTTCAGTTGGTCATGGTTCAGGCTATAAAGCATAGAGTGAATATACGGTAAATAAATGCCATCCCTTTGGAGGATGGCAGACAAATAATAGAATTAAAAAGATCAGGATTCCGTTTCGTCTCCTCCGGGTTCGGTGTTGTTATCTTCCGGACTGCTTAACAATTCGCCGGTTTCATTCACTATCATCGCCGGACTTACCTCTTCAAGGGGTTTTTCCATGATAGATTCCATTTCCTGCGCATCCGCATGACGGATCAGGGTTGGCTCCACCAGTTGTTCGGCAAGTACTTCCTTGATCTTTGGCAGGTCCTCGGCACTATTGATCCCGAAATAATCCATGAAATTTTTGGAAGTGGCGTACACAAGCGGATGACCGGGCATCTTCTCATTCCGGCCAGAGATGATGATCAGTTCTTTTTCCAATAACTTCTGAACTGTATAATCACTGTTCACTCCACGTATCGATTCGATCTCGCCTTTGGTAATAGGTTGCTTGTAGGCAATGATCGCCAGGGTTTCCATGGCGGCACCTGACAATTTTTTCAAAAACTTATCGCCATTCAGTTGGGCTACGGTTTTGTGGAACTCCCTTTTGGTCAGGAATTGCCATCCACCCCCGCTCATTCGCACTTCAAAGGGATAGAATTCGGCATTGTATTTTTCCACGATTCCATCGAGGGCTGATTCTACCTGGTCGAGTGTGACCTTTTCCTCCATAAAGCCAAAGGCGTTATTGAGGAGTTCCGTCAGGTCGAGGGTTGTCAGTGGTTTATCACTGGCGAAAATAAGGGCCTCTATATGGGGTATGAGATGGGTAATTTCCATATTATTCTAATGATTTCAGGTCGCTCACCGGGGTGATCGCCTTATTGTTGCAGGGCGGCAGCGCCACTAACGATCTCGGTAAGTTCGGTGGTGATCGCAGCCTGACGGGCCCGGTTATACGATATTTTCAGCGACCGCAACATTTCATTGGCGTTTTCGCTGGCTTTGTCCATGGCGGTCATACGGGCGCCATGCTCGGATGCATTGGAATCCAGTACGGCTTTGTACAGTTGGGTGTTGAGGATCTTGGGCATGAGTTCCGCGATCAACTGGTCCTTTTGAGGATCAAAGATGAAATCAGCTTTAGGGCCTCCTGCCTTTCCTTCTGTTTTTGGAATGGGGAGGAACTGCTCGGCCACAAAACGCTGGGATGCTGCATTTTTGAATTCGGAATAAACGATCTCGACGCGGTCAAATTCTTTTTCTTCAAAGGCTTTTACTGCCGCCTGTGCACATACCTGAACGGATTCAAAACTGAGGTGGTGAAAAATATCCTTGAACGTATCGTCGGCCTTGTATTTATTCTTTACAAAATGCTCATACCCTTTCTTCCCAATGGCCCAGATCGTAACCTGGCCTTTCTTATGTTGCTCACTGTATTTTTCAGCGATGGTGGATTTGGCCAATTTGATCAGGTTGGCATTGAAGGCACCACAAAGGCCACGGTCACTGGTAATGACGATCATGAGCACTTTTTCCACCGGACGTTCAACGGCCAGGTTTCCACCTGCAGCAGCATCCGACCCACTCACGATATTGCTCAACAGATCCTGCAATTTTCGGGCATAGGGACGCATTTGGATGATGGCATCCTGTGCGCGACGCAGCTTGGCGGCGCTTACCATCTTCATCGCTTTGGTGATCTGCTGGGTACTTTGTACCGATTTGATTCGGTTCCTTACCTCTTTAAGTTGTCCGGCCATGGTGTATCGTTATAATGGGGTTTACCCCTTTTAACTGCCTATTTTTCAGGCCGCAAAACTAAGGTGTTCCGGGCTAAATTCCATAACAAGGGCATGGGACTTATCCCCGAAAAAAAAGTCCCGCGCAATGCGGGACCTTATTCGTTAATTATGAGGCGTTTATTGTCGCATAATGGATACGGCCCGGCGTTCGGTATCGCTCAGCAGAAGCACGGTATAAAGCCCTTGGGGCAGTTCGGCCATTTCCAGGCTATTCAGCCCAATATTCAACCGGGTCTGTTTGAGCATCCTTCCACTGGCATCAAAGATCTGCACAGTTATTTTCTTCATTAACCCTGTGCCCGGGTCGGCCTGGAGGTACAGTTTATTGGTCACCGGGTTGGGATAAATATTGACCTTATATCCTGCAATGTTGAATTCATTGACCGCCGTGCTCAGGAAATTAAACCCGTCAGAGGTCTTCTGACAACCATTGGCCGCGGTTCCCCTCATTTTATAGGTTCCCGGCGCAACGATGGTATGGGTGGCCCCGGTTGCTCCGGGTATGGCCACATCATTCAGCAACCACTGATAATTTGAATAAGTTGTTTGTACACTTAAAATGGTTCCATTAGCCGAAATGACGGGTTGGGTAGCCGCCGGTTTGGTAAGAACCAAAATTTCAGGAGAGAATCCGGAATTACAGGTTCCTTCCTGCGCCCGAACCTTATAGTTACCCAACACTTTTGCATAATACTGGTTACCTGTAACCCCCGATACAGCGACATCATTGACAAACCATTGGTTGACCCCATTCCAAGAGGATTGAAGCAAGAGGCTATCGCCTTCACAGATCGTTTGCCCTGATGTTTGGTTAATGGTGGGTGTGGCAGGGTTTGGTATCGCCGTGAGTGTTACGGTATCACTGGGATCGGAGATACAACCTGTGGAGGCAAACGTATAACGCACATAATATTCGCCTGACTGTCCCGCTATGTACGTTTGCCCATTGGCCCCGGCAATGGAAACCCCGTTCCTGTACCATTGGTTGCCATTCACATTATTTGCTTCCAGCACATAGCCTGTTGCCTGGCAAAATGATGCTGTTTGAGGGCCAAAGATCACAGCAGGGGGCGGTGCCGGATTGGCGGTTACATTCAATGTATCGGAATAATTAAAACACCCGTTGGTTGGATGCGTCACCCGGAGATAATACTGACCCGATACCGTTGCAATATAGGAATCACCCGTAGCGCCTGAAATGGCGGTGGTGCCCCTGAACCATTGATTGGATGCGTTGGGCAGATTGGAAGCCAGGGTTACCGAACCACCCGGACAAAAGGTCGGACTTCCCGTTACCTGTAATGCGGGTTTAGCCGGCGCAGGTAACTGACTAATGACTATTGCATTGGTAGGTTCAGTATAACATCCGCTCACAAGTGTGCGAACCGTATAGGAACCCGACTCAGAAGCCAGATAAGAATCTGATGTAGCACCCTGGATCGGTACATCATCCTTGAACCACTGAATACCCGAGGTGTTGACACTTAAATTCAGTTGAACAGGTTGGTTGCCACAAATAGTGGTGCTACTCTGCGCCGAAATAGTGAAGGTATTCGGGTATGACGGACAGGTGGTAAATATATTGGTGTTACAGATACCCGGTTCTGTAAGGTTTTCCGGGGTAACTGACCAGGAATAAGAAGTAAAGGCTGCTGGTGTAAAAGTGTATGTAGTATCCGTGATAACTGTTTCTATCCCTCCCGGGTTTAACCGTAAGCGATAACTCGTGGCTCCAGCAGCTGATCTCCAGCGTAAAGTCAGCGGATACCCTTGCGGATTATTGATGCTATTGTGAGCGGGAGAAAGTAATACCGGACAGCTAACGATACCTGTATTGATGGGCAACTGGTTGAGGTAAATGGTCATGGAATAAGAGGGCGCTTGTGAACTTCCACAAACAATATCCAACAATCCATCTCTGTTCAGGTCGGCCATCAGGGCACTGGCTGCCCCGGTTCCTGCAGCATAAGAAACATAATCCTGAAAACTGATTACAGCACCTGTGCTGGTATTCCGCAGAACAGAAACAAAATTGCTGCTCGAGGATGTACCAACGGCCACATCAGGTTTGCCATCCGCATCCAGGTCGCCAATATCCAACAACCGAGGGCTAAAGTAGGTGGCAAAACTATTTCCACTGCCAAAGGACAAGTTGGTAGAGCTGGTGTTTTGAAAAACGGTAATGGTATTCGGCCCCAGGTTACTTACGATGATCTCCTTCAACCCATCATTGTTCATGTCTGCAATTTCCACACCCCATGGATAATCACCGGTGGCAAGACCTACCTGGTTACCAAGTGCAATGGTTCCTGGCGTACTGTTATTTCGATAGGCCAGTACATTATCCACATCTTTCCCTGCCACCGCTACATCCGGTTTTCCGTCATTGTTCAGGTCGCCAATGCTAACGCCCTCCGGAGAAGCGCCCGTGGCATAATCCACTTTGGCCTCAAAGCTAACAGTCCCTATTGTAGAGGTGTTCCGAAGCACAGAGATCGTGTTACTTCCCTCATTGGATGTAATAACATCCACCTTACCATCTCCATCGATGTCTCCTGAGGCTACTGCACGGGGCGTACTTCCCGAAACAAAAGTAACAGGAGCCGCAAAAGAAACTGAACCCGGCGTACTCGTATTCAGCATAACATGAAACACATTAAAGGTCGGACTGGTAATCACCAGATCCAGCTTGCTGTCTCCATCGATATCCGCACACTCAACGGCCATGGGGTTTTGGATGGTTCCCCCCACAGAAACAGACTGAAAGGAAAGCGCACCCACCGTGGTGTTGCGCATGACCGTAATATCGTTTAGAAAAAATATGGTATAGATCAGGTCGATCTTGCCATCTCCATCAATATCGCCATCTGTTACCGCCGAGTTCCCACCAAACGACTGCCCACTGCTAAAGGAAGTGGACGTGAAGGTTTGGCCTCCACCCGGATAGATAACATGAAAAGGTGTTTGAGATTCCGCAACATATCCTCCTTTTACCAGTGATATTTTTTCATACGTGGCGCCAAAGGGAACCTTAACGGTCAGGCTGCCAGCAGAAGCAGCAAGTACCGTACCCTTAACCGCCCCAAAATAAACCACATTGTCACCCGGGGTGGTGCTAAAGTTAGACCCACTGATGGTTACATTAGTGCCAATGGGACCGGAGGTTGGGGAAAAGGAAGAAATAACAGGTGCTTGAGAAAAGACCTGTTGAGACATGAACAGGCCAAGGACTGCAGTAAGAACGCGCTTCATGAAAGAGGTTTTTGGTTTGCCTACTTAAACCTCCGTCGTCTTGACATCTTCTAGTTTTGGGCACAGAAAGCAAGTACAAAAAAGGATAAGATCGGTCGTATTGCGGTCAAAAATAATATTACCTACCGAATTATCAATCTTTCAGCTCAATTTCCCGCCGCAGGCTATATGTTTTTCGAAGCAGACCGCCTTCCCGGGAAGTTTCATTCAATACTTTTTCCGATTCCCAGGTAAATAAAAGATGTACAGGTCCGGGTGCCAGATCGGATAATCGGGCACTTGAAAGCATGATCTTTCCCTGACGTATAGTGTCCACCTGGTTGATGTCATTACTGGAGTATAAGGTATCCGACATCCAGACCTGAACGGGCTGACCATCTTCCAACCCTTTAAAAGAAAAAACCAGGTCTGACCGGGAAATGGTGTCGGAAATATCGGGGTCAAGTGAAAAAGGCCTGAACTCAAATTCCTCTTTAAATTCTTTTCCGTTCAGGTCTATAAACCGAATGGTATGTTTTCCGGCAAACTGTGCCAGGGGCTGAACAAATTCGTAATAGGCGCCTTCAAATTTGGTACTGTCTACGGGAAGTTCCTTTCCATCCACGAATACCTTACTGGGTTCATTTAAAACCAGGGTGGTACCATCCGGTCCACCCATCCGGTATTGTAATTTAACAACAGCATCCTCCTTCCCTTCCTCCGACCATATTTTATAGTCAAAGAAAACGGCATCGGGGTTTACGTCCTTACTGTTGCCAATTTCGCTGCTGGTACAAGAGGCCCCTGCAAGAAGGAGGAGGGCCAGGAAAGGGATGATGGTAGCGCGCATAAGTTATTATTTCCTATGAATACCCGGAATGAGGGTAAAGTACGTTAAAAAAACATGAAAATTAATGGGTTGTGGAGTGTTTCCTGCCTCCCCGAAACCCTGACCAATTTCCTATCTTTGCTTTCCTCTGTCAAAATGGCCTGATTCAAAATATAGCACCCTTTTTGACCGGGTAAAATTCTTAAAAATCAAATTTTTAGCAAATACCCAATAACCCGTAATTATGATCGGTTTCATTTCAAAGCTATTTGGAGGGAGTAAATCGGAGAAGGACGTTAAGAGCCTATGGCCCCAGGTAACCCGGATCAACGAATATTTTAATTCCTACCAAAGCCTTAGCCACGATCAACTGCGTGCCAAAACAAACGAATTCCGTGAACGAATTGCCGCCCACCTGGCACCGATCGATGCAGAGATCGCAGAAAAGAATGCCAAAGCGGAAAGCCTGGCCTTCAATGACCTGATGGGAAAGGATGCGATCTATCAGGAAGTGGATAAACTGAAAAAGAAAAGAGATGAAGAGACAGAGGCCATCCTGGAAGCCATTCTTCCGGAAGCCTTTGCCGTTGTTAAAGAAACCGCTCGCCGGTTCAAGGAAAATACTACGCTAACCTCGACCGCCACCCAACTCGATCGTGACCTGAGTGTAAAAAGAGATTATGTAAAGATCGAAGGCGACAAAGCCATTCACAGCAATAGCTGGAGTGCGGCCGGAAGCCTGATCACCTGGAACATGGTACATTATGATGTGCAGTTGATCGGTGGTATGGTACTGCATCAGGGAAAGATCGCCGAAATGGCGACCGGGGAAGGTAAAACCCTGGTATCCACCCTGCCCGCTTACCTGAATGCCCTGGCAGGACAAGGGGTACATATTGTAACCGTGAACGACTACCTGGCCCGTCGTGACCAGGAATGGAACGGCCCCATCTTTGAATGGCTGGGAGTCACCGTAGATTGTATTGACAAACACCAACCAAATACCGAAGATCGCCGAAAAGCGTATCAGGCCGATATCACTTACGGGACCAATAACGAATTTGGCTTTGACTATCTCCGCGACAACATGGTACACAATGCCGATGAGATGGTACAACGCAAACACCATTATGCCATGGTGGATGAAACCGACTCTGTATTGATCGATGATGCCCGTACTCCCCTGATCATCTCTGGTCCGGTACCCCGTGGTGATGACCAGCAATACCATATCCTTAAGCCTCGTGTACAACAATTGGTAGAGGCACAGGAAAAGATTGCCCGGAATTGCCTGAATGAAGCCAAGAAGCGAATGGCCGAAGGAGATGATGACCCCAAAGGCGGAGGCATGCAGCTTTACCGCGCGCACAGAGGCTTACCTAAATACGGCCCCCTGATCAAGTTCCTGAGTGAACCCGGTATCAAGGTAAAAATGCAGAAGACCGAGAACTATTATCTCGCCGATCAGCAGAAGGAGATGAAACGGATCGACGAGGAACTGTTGTTTTATATCGATGAGAAAAATAATTCGGTGGACCTCACCGATAAGGGAATCCAGATGCTTACCCGTGCCGGGGAAGATCCTGATTTCTTTGTGATGCCCGATATCGGTATGCGCCTCGCAGAAATTGAAAAGACCGAGGCCACACCGGATGAAAAACTCCAGTTAAAAGAATCAGCCCTCAATGAATTCCGGCTCAAAGCCGATCGTATCCATACCGTGCAGCAATTGCTCAAGGCTTACACGCTCTTTGGAAAAGATGTGGAATACGTTGTGATCGAAGGACAGGTTAAGATCGTGGATGAACAAACCGGTCGTATCATGGAAGGCCGCCGCTACAGCGACGGACTTCACCAGGCCATTGAAGCCAAAGAGAACGTGAAGATCGAAGCCGCTACGCAGACCTATGCCACGGTTACCCTCCAGAATTATTTCCGGATGTACCATAAACTGGCCGGTATGACCGGTACAGCCGAAACAGAAGCCGGTGAATTCTGGACCATTTACAAACTCGATGTGGTAACCATCCCCACCAACCTGCCCATGGTACGTAAAGATGAGCAGGACATGGTATTTAAAACCAAACGGGAAAAATACAAAGCAGCCATTGATGAGATCGAGCGGCTCCGTAATGAAGGCCGCCCGGTGCTGGTGGGCACCACCTCCGTGGAGATCAGTGAACTGTTGAGCAAAATGCTCCATGTAAAAAAGATCCCACACAATGTACTCAACGCCAAACAACATAGTCGCGAAGCACAGGTTGTTGCCGAAGCCGGATTGGCCGGTGCCGTTACCATCGCCACTAACATGGCGGGTCGGGGTACCGATATCAAACTGGGGCCTGGTGTAAAAGAAGCAGGTGGATTGGCCATCATTGGTACCGAGCGCCATGAAAGCCGGCGGGTTGACCGCCAGTTGCGTGGTCGTGCCGGTCGTCAGGGTGATCCCGGGTCTTCCCTGTTCTATGTGGCCCTGGATGATGACCTGATGCGGATGTTTGGTAGTGAACGTATCGCTTCGATCATGGACCGGCTTGGGTACAAAGAAGGCGAAGTGATCCAACACAGCATGATCACCAAGAGCATTGAAAGAGCACAGAAAAAAGTGGAGGAAAATAACTTTGGTATCCGTAAACGCCTGCTCGAGTACGATGACGTCATGAACAAGCAGCGGAATGTGATCTATGGCAAAAGACAACACGCACTCTTTGGCGAACGTCTCGCGCTGGATATCGACAATGCCTTCTCGATCGTAGCAGAAGGGTTGGTCAATGCCTACAAAGAGCAGGAAGATTATGATGGGTTCAAACTGGATTGTATCGTCAATTTCGGTATTGATACCGCCATTGAAAAAGAAGAATTCCTGCGTGGAAATGCCGGTGAACTCACCGACAAATTGTACCTGGAAGCGACTTCTCATTATCAACGCAAGAAAGATGAACTCAAGACCCAGGCGATGCCGGTCTTTAAAAATATCCGGGTAACACAGGGTCGCCATATCGAAAATGTGGTCGTTCCTTTTACCGATGGCACCAAAGGCATCAACGCCCTTACCAACCTGCAGAAAATGCTCGACAGTCAGGGAGAAGAACTCTGCAACGCGCTGGAAAGAACCATCACACTGGCCACGATCGATGATTCATGGAAGGAACATCTCCGTGCCATGGATGACCTGAAACAAAGTGTACAAACCGCCTACCTGGAGCAAAAAGATCCTCTGGTGATCTACAAGGTGGAAGCGTTCAACCTGTTCAAGATCATGGATGCGGAAGTGAACCGTAATATCGTTTCCTTCCTCTGTCATGCCGGTCTGCCTGTACAGGAAGAAACAGCCCAGTTAAAAGAAGGCCGTCAGGAAAAAACGGACATGAGCCGGATGCGGGCCAATAAAGCCGAAGTGGAAGCAGCGGGTGAAGATTATGGCGCCAATGAAAAAGATTATTATGATCCATCTACCGGTGGGGCCGCTGTAAAACACGAACCCGTCAAGGTTGGTCCCAAGATCGGGCGAAATGATCCCTGCCCCTGTGGTAGCGGAAAGAAATACAAGCATTGTCATGGGAAAGAGGCTTAGGCTTTAATTTCCTACCCCCAATGAACTTCGTATAAACACAGAATAAAGTCGTGGAAAAAGTTTCTCTTTAGAGAAACTTTTTTTCTTTAATTTGGCGGTGAAAAAAGTTTGCTTTTTCGAAAAAGACAAGTTGATCATTGTCCTTCATGGATTTCAGAAAAAAACTCAAAAAACACCTTGGAAGGAAATAAAGAAAGCAATCAGATTAAAAAAACAATATGAAATCGAAAAGGATGCAAACCTTCACTCTTGAGGATCTGAAAAACAAGCATATTGGGAAAAAAGGTACCCCAAAACGAGATGCATATGAGACTGAATATGAGACTTTTCGTATGGGTGCTCTGCTACAAATGGCCAGAAAGAAGAAGGGCCTTACTCAGGAAGAATTGGCTGAAAAAGTAGGAACAACAAAATCTTATATCTCAAAAATTGAGAATAATATCAAAGAGGTAAGGATGTCAACATTACAGAAAATTGTAGAAATTGGACTCGAAGGGAGGATCAAATTGTCCATTTTGGTATAATTCGCCATTGAAGGATTGTTCGCGGCTCTTTCCGTAACTTCCCTAAAACAAAATACTATGCACCTCGGCGCCTTCTCCATCAGCCTCAGCGTGAAAGACATTCATGCTTCCAAGGCCTTTTATGAAAATCTCGGGTTTACCTTTAAGGGTGGGAATATCGAACAAAACTGGATCGTGTTAAAAAATGGCAATGCAGTTGTCGGACTGTTCCAGGGAATGTTTGAAGGAAACCTTATGACCTTTAATCCGGGTTGGGACCAGAACGCCCAAAAACTCGATGAGTTTGAAGATGTACGGGTCATCCAATCGCAGTTGAAAGCCTCCGGTATTGCCCTCGATGCCGAAGCCGATGCTACTACCACCGGCCCCGCTCATATTTTCCTGAAAGACCCGGATGGAAATGTGATCCTGATCGATCAACATGTATAAAAACGTGAGGCGTGAGAGATGAATCGTGAGACGTGAATCGTGAGACGTGAATCGTGAGTTTTACTCACGTCTCACGCCTCACGTCTCACGTCTCTCCCCTCACGCCTCACGCCTCACGTCTCACGTCTCACGTCTCTCCCCTCACTTCACCCCATACTTATACTTATATCGCTCAAACAATTGTTTCTGCTTGTCATCCAGGCTGACCTTACGACCCTGGATAAAAGCATCGGTAATGAGCTGGCTACGCATATCAAGGATATCGCCTTCGCATACCACAATGTTTGCATCCTTTCCTTTTTCAATTGACCCGGTGCGGTCATCGATACCAAGGATCTTCGCTACATTCAACGTAATGGCGGACAAGGCTTCTTCTTTGCTTAACCCGTAAGCAGCGGCCGTACCTGCATTAAAGGCCAGGTTGCGGCCACGAAACTGCCCATCCTCATCATTGATCGCAAAGAGTACCCCGGCTTTTTGCAACAACGCGGGTGTCTTATAAGGTTGGTCCACATCATCATCGATCAAAGTAGGCAGACTATGCATCTGGTTCAGGATGACAGGTACATTGTTGGCCTTTAACAGCTCAGCGATCTGCCAGCTATCACTCCCACCCACGATCACGATCTGGAACCCAAACTCCTTGGCAAAATCCAGGGCGATCAACATTTGTTTCACGATATCACAATGCACAAAGAGTTTTTGCTTCTTTTCAAACAACCCTTTTACAGCTTCATATTTCAGATTCACCTCGGCATGTTTTGATTCTGCCAGGTAAGCCTTGGCCTCCCGAAAGAAAGCTTTCACCGATTCAATTTGATCCAGGGCCCTTTGCACCGGGTCACCTGCCGGTTGTTGTCCAAATCCGCCAAAACCACCCCGGCCACCACGACGCGCCAACAAGGAAGGCATTTGAAAATGAATCCCATTATCCATTACATAGGCCGCATCTTCCCAGTTCCAGGCATCCAGTTGCACCACAGAGGATGACCCTGTGATCAGGCTGCCACCCGGTACAACGTTGGATAACAATATGCCGTTATTCCGAAGAGTATTGGTCACCTTCGAATCGGTATTATACGCTACGATGGAGCGGATATTCGGGTTCATTTCCCCAATTTCATTCACATCACTGGTGGCACGAATGCTGCTCACCTCGACTAAACCCAGCGAAGAACTGGCCTGGATCAGCCCGGGATAGACATGCTTCCCTTTTACATCATACACGGTTACATCACCGGACGGGACAGCGATATTCGTCCCTACTTCCTGAATCTTTCCATCCATAACCTTGATCGTACCATCATTGATCACCGTGCCATTACCTACATGGATGGTAGCATGGGTAATAAACAGCAGGCCCTTCTGCGCCGGCGCAGGATATACATTCTCCTGGGCCTGTATGCCACTCAGCAGGCCGATCGAAAGAAATATTAAGAGTAACTTTTTCATTGTTTCAATTTTATAATAATTACTTGTGCGAAAAGCTAACAGCTAAAGGCCCATAGCTTCTCATTATTCCTCTCCTTCTACCACCAACAAACCATGCTCGTGTGCATGCTCACTGCAGGTATGCATCACTTCGAAACGGGGACGCGCGCGTTGGAAATTTCCCGGATTGGCACCCGGTGCGCGTTTGGCGGCCGCCATCTTAGCGATGATACGGTTCTTTTCTTCCTGGTTTTTCTGGCGAAGTTCTTTGTCCATATCACGACTAAAATAGATCGTGCCATCAACAATGGTGTATTGCGCTACGGCATAAATGCTGAGCGGGTTATCACTCCACAACACCACATCGGCATCTTTCCCGATCTTGATACTGCCTACCTTGTCATCTACATGAAGCATCTTGGCGGGATTGAGGGTAACCATTTTCAAGGCATCTTCCTCACCCATTCCTCCATACTTCACACTCTTGGCCGCTTCCTGATTAAGCCGGCGGGCCATTTCAGCATCGTCGGAGTTGATCGCCACGTTCAATCCTACTTTCTGCATGATGGTGGCATTGTAAGGAATAGCGTCGATTACTTCCATTTTGTATTCCCACCAGTCACTAAAGGTTGAAGCATTGGCCCCGTGTGCTTTCATCTTGTCCGCTACTTTATATCCTTCCAGGATGTGGGTAAATGTATTTACCGGGAATCCATACCGCTCGGCTACACGCATCGTGGCTGTGATCTCACTCTGTACATAGGAGTGACATGTGATGAAACGTTTCTTATTCATGATCTCCACCAGCGCATCGAGTTCCAGGTCACGACGCACCACGATCGGTGTGGCGCCTTTCTTTTTATTATTTGCTTCGGCTTCCTTCCATTGATTTTGGTAATCAGTCGCGCGTTGGAAGGCATCGGTCAGTACCTGCTCCACACCCATCCGGGTATCGGGGAAACGGGTGTTGCCCTGTGTAGCGGAAGAGCGTTTTACATTTTCTCCAAGGGCAAATTTGATAAATCCATCGGCGCCTTTGAATTTCAGGCCTTCCGCATTGGCACCCCAACGCAATTTGATCAACTGGGTCTGGCCCCCAATGGTATTGGCCGAACCATGCAGGATATGCGAGGAAGTTACGCCTCCACTTAATTGGCGATAGATATTTATATCATCCGGGTTCAGGTTATCACCGATCCGTACTTCGGAAGTAACGGATTGGCCACCCTCATTGATCGAAGCGGCTGCAATATGCGAATGCTCATCAATGATGCCGGCAGAAAGGTGCTTACCCGTTCCATCAATCACTTTTGCCGCGGGGTCGCTCAGGTTCTTTCCGATGGCCGCGATCTTTCCACCTTTCAACAGCACATCGGTATTACTCAGCACCCCTTCTTTTTCATTGGTCCAAACAGTAGCATTTTTAATAAGTATGGTCTCCTGGCCTGGAAGTTGTTCTTGTCCATAAGCGAGGAAGGGATAGGTTACCTTACCCACTTCCACCGGACGTGGCCCACGCGCACTGTCGGATTTGGCGACCAGGGGTGCCGTCATACTGGCTGTCCAGGTAAATGGTTTACCATCCGCATCTGTTCCTGACCCTGTCCAGTTTTGTGGATCATTGGCCACCCCGCTCATGATGGTCTCTTTGGCACGTGGCCCACGACCTTCCGTATAGCTGAGTTTGACCAATTTTCCATTGTAGGTATATTTTCCCGTCAGTGTATCCTGCGCAATAAAAGAAGCCGCGCCGCCCTCTTTCAATTCCAATTGAAAATTTTTCTGAACACTGCCTTTGGTGATGAATTGGTAGGTTCCTTTTACATCATACCAGCTATCATTCTTCACATCATAACGATGCCCCTGCACCCAGTTTTGATGTACCACCGTTTTTTCATTAAAAACAGGACCATTGGTGATAACGAAATTGGCCCATTTGCCAGCATCCAGACTTCCTACCTGATCATAAATTCCAAGGAGGGTGGCTGGATTTTTGGTCAACGCTTCCAAGGCTGCTTTCTCTGTCAGGCCATATTCAATGGCCTTGCGCAAATTGGCGGCAAACTCAGTGGTATTCGTCAGGTCTGAGGTGGTCAGGCAGAAATTTATACCCGCCTTTTCAAAAGCAGCGGCATTACCCGGAGCCAGTTCCCAGTGCTTGAGGTCATCCAACCCCACAAAGCGTACATCATTGGGGTCATCCACATCCATAGCGGCCGGATAGTTCAGGGGTAAAATAAAGGAAGCATTGGTGGCTCTCATTTCAGCGATCCGCTGGTATTCATTGCCCCCGGCTTTGAAAATGAATTTCACACCCCATTCGGTGCCGATATTATCCGCCCGAAGTACATTCCATTTATCATTGGCCTCAAAGATCTGAGGCAGGCTGAGTCCTTCGTTAAAGTATTGCAGGGACAGGTTCACTCCTTCTGCGGCTGGTTTTGATTTATACCATTGCGCGTCATAAAAAGTTTGACGCAACAAGGCGATGGTACCCATCATCGAAGAGGGATAAGACTGGGTGGAGGTTCCCCTGCTCAGGGAATAATGAGCCGTGGCACGAGGCTTGACCATGGTCAAATTCTCCTTTTCATCGGCCAGGGTCACAACCGCTCCGGTTCCTCTCGCGATCCCATCCATTTGATGGGTCAGCACGGTACCGAAACCAAGATCACGTAATTGTTTGGCTTTTGTCGCATCGGCGGCAAAGAGACGCCCGGCATCCACATCGGTCCGGAGTGCCTGGTTCCATCCATAAGCTCCCTTTTGATTGGAAGTGAGTTGGGCCGCTCCAAAAAAGTTAAACCCTGCCTGCGCCCGTTGGGGAGCCGGAAGGCCATAATTGGTATAAATATCAATGAAAGAGGGATAGATAAACTTCCCTTTGCAATCTACAACGATCGCACCGGCCGGAACAGCAATGCCGGTTCCTACCGCAACGATCCGCCCCTGTTTGATCACCAGCGTGGCATTCTGCAACGTGGTGGAGGCATCTTTAACAATAATGGCGTTGGTAAATGCATAAGCCTTGTCAGTTGGTTCGGCTACCCCGTTGACCGGGAAGGTGGTCTGAGCCCCGAGGAACATGGGGAACAGCAATAACCCCCAGACCAGGGCCCTGGACGAGCGTTTTCTCATAAACGATGGTTTTGTTTTACTTTAGTGTGTGAATAGCCCATTTGATGATAAAATGGACTATTACCTCCGACAAGGTACTTATTTATTTAAAAAAAAAGCCCTTATGGGAATCGCGTCCCGGATCGACCATACCATCTTAAAACCAACCACCACCATTGCCGAGGTGGAACAACTCTGCACCGAAGCCGTTACCTATGGATTTGCGGCCGTTTGTGTACCTCCCCCTTTTGTCAAAAGGTGTAAAGAAATATTGTCTCCCACACCCGTACAGGTGGCCACGGTCATTGGATTCCCTTTTGGATATTCAGCGATTGAGGCCAAAGTAGCGGAGACCGTGCTGGCCATTGTGGATGGGGCCGATGAGATCGATATGGTGATCAACCTGATCGCCCTGAAAGGGAAGGATTGGGATTACCTGAAAAGGGAGGTACTGCTCCTGCTCGAAGTGGTTCGCTCCAAGTCGAAAGTCCTCAAGGTCATTATCGAAAGTGGTATTCTCAGCCAGGAAGAGATCATTCGCTGCTGCGAGATCTATGGCGAAGCCGGGATCGACTACCTGAAAACCTCCACCGGATATGCCGAAAAAGGCGCCAGTGTGGAAGCCGTGCAACTTATGCGTACCCACCTCCCGTCTGGTATCAGGATAAAAGCCTCCGGAGGTATCCGGACCTTTGATTTTGCTCAACAATTGGTGGCCGCCGGTGCCGACCGATTGGGGTGCAGCGCTTCGGTAGCCATCGTTCAAAATGACCCGGGGTTAGTCACCGGAAATTATTGATCATTCATGGAATGATTTTTGCACAATTGAAAAACAAATGAAACCATTATTTGCCATCATCCTGATCTTCTCGCTGACCCATGCGACCGCACAAAATTCCCTGGATAAACCCCTGGATTCTGGTACGGTCATCGTACACAAAGATCCCCGTCTCGATATACTTATAAAAAAACAGATCCAGATCAATGAAGAGACCACCCGCGAAGCCCGAAAGAACATCAAAGGGTACAGACTTCTTGTGATCAATACCAATAACCGTGAAGAAGCCCTGGCCGCCAAGACCAAGGTCTATACCTACTTCCCTGAATTAAGACCCTATCTCATCTGGCAATCCCCCTTCTTTAAATTGAAAGTGGGCAATTTCCGTGACCGGAAGGATGCCGATGAATACCGTAAAAAAATGGCCGCCTATTTCCCGAAAGGGGTCTTTATCATCAATGACATCATTGAGGTCAAACTGGAAGATCCAGAATCTGACAATTGATAAGCAGCTAAAAGCTAAAAAATCCTGGTTAACTTTGCCCAATGTCTCTCCAGTCAAAGATCAAATCACTCGCCCAACAATATTCCCCTGAATTCATTGAGGTTCGCCATCACCTGCATGCGCATCCGGAGTTGAGCTATAAAGAATTTGAGACCTCTAAATTCGTTCAGCAAAAACTCAAAAGCTGGGGTATTCCTTTTACCATCATGGCGGAAACAGGGGTCGCAGGTTTGATCAAAGGCCGCAACCCGGAGAAGAAGACCGTGGCCCTTCGGGCCGACATGGATGCCCTCCCCATTCAGGAAGAAAACGACGTTCCCTATAAATCGGTTCATCCGGGTATCATGCATGCCTGCGGACACGATGTACATACCACCTGTTTACTTGGTGCAGCAAAAATTTTGGCCGAAACAAAGGACGAGTGGGAAGGAACAGTAAAACTGATCTTTCAGCCCGGTGAAGAAAAAAATCCTGGTGGAGCCAGCCTCCTGATCAAAGAAGGTGTATTGGAAAACCCCAAACCCGAAGCCATCTATGCCCTCCATGTACATCCGGGTATGGAAGCCGGGACCCTGAGTTTCAGGGCGGGTAAAGTAATGGCCAGTGCAGATGAACTTTACATTACCATAAAAGGAAAAGGCGGGCATGCCGCTTCTCCACACCTCACCGTCGATACCATTCATGTAGCCTCCCAATTGGTGGTGGCTTTGCAACAAGTGGTGAGCCGGAAAGCCAATCCTTTTCACCCCTCGGTACTGACCATCACGTCGTTTCAGGGTGGATACACCACCAATGTTATTCCCAGTGAAGTTAAATTAATGGGCACCTTTCGGGCCATGGAAGAAGAATGGCGGTTTCAGGCACATGAATGGATCCGCAAGATTTGCCAGGAACTGGTCACAAGCCTTGGTGCCGAAGTGGACCTGCATATCGATGTGGGTTATCCCAATGTGTACAATAACGAAGACCTGCATAAAAAAGCCATGGAGGCCGCCCGCCAATTCCAGGGCGCTGAAAAAGTAAGCGAGACCGAACTACGCATGGGTGCTGAAGATTTTGGCTACTATTCTCAACTCATACCCGGTTGCTTTTTCCGTTTAGGTGTTGGTAATGCAGCCAAAGGCATTTCAGCCGGTGTACATACGCCCGTTTTTAATATCGATGAAAGGGCCATTGAAACAGGCATGGGTATCATGGCCTGGATGGCTGTACAACCCTGATCCTTCTTATCCCCGTTCCTTTCTCCGGCTCAGGTCCCAAAGTGCCAGTCCTGTAAGCACCACAAATAACCCCATCGAATAATATTCATGTCGCAGGAAGAAACTGCTCCCCTCCGGTTTACCTTTCATAAAGGTGAGCAACGGAAAGGCATAAGGCATTTTATCAATATGCTCCCATTGCATCAGGATCAGGGATGTGATCAATAATCCCAAGCCGATACCGATCGGGGCTATGAAGTTGCGCAAACGAAGGCTTAGCCAGTATTGGATCGCCAGGATAGCCAGAATGGAAACATAGGTTTTCAAACTCATTTTCAGGACGGCTGTAAGGGCAAAGGGACGACTCAGAAACAAAAATTTACTGTTCAGCAGGTTTGTCATCAGGGCCGAAGCAATCATAAATACATTAAAAAGCAGGATACAGAAAATGATCATCGTATGAATGGAGATCATTTTAGAAAAGAATACATTACTGAGGGTTTGTGGCGAAGCAAAAACCTGTTTCCAGGTATTGTTCTTATACTCGATCTGCATCATCAGGCTACAGGTCAAGATAACAAACATGGGCAATAAAAAACCTGAAAGCGATTGCCATCCACGGTTAAAATGGACAAACCAGGGGTTTTCACCGAGGTCTTTGATAAATGGCTCTGGCTTAAACGTGTACATCAAAAAGAAAATAATCGGGATAAAAATGGAACCGATCAGGCTCAGCCAAAAGGCTGAACTGCGTTTTGTTTTGATGATGTCGGATTGTATGGAATGGATCAGCGTGCTCATGCGTTGTTGGAGGTAATGTCAAGAAATAGTTGTTCAAGGTTGCTGTGTTGCGGGTGAAGGGAATACACTTCGATCCCCTGTGTCACCAACTGACGGTTGACGGCTGCAGCCTGTTGTTTGTCCTGAATGGGCAGCAATAAATGGCCATCCGCAATGGTCACGGTATAATTTGGCTTAAGCAACTCGGCAGCGCGTGTATTATCACTTGTATCCACTTCAATGCCGGTGTTTTTACTCTTCATTTGCTGCAATTCGCCCATCGTTCCCTGAAACAGTAATTTACCCTTGTGGATGATTCCCACATGGGTGGCCATCTTTTCCACTTCACTCAGGATATGACTTGAGACCAGGATCGTGGTACCAAATTCTTTGTTCAGGTTTTTAATTAGCTCACGCACTTCAATGATCCCATTGGGGTCAAGGCCGTTGGTGGGTTCATCCAGCACCAGTAACTCAGGCTGGTGTAATAAGGCAATAGCAATGGACAAGCGTTGTTTCATCCCCAGTGAAAACTGACGGGCTTTCTTTTTTCCTGTATTCTCCAGGCCAACGATCTTTAACACTTCCGGGATACGTGACTTCTCGCATTGATGGACCACCCGGTACACTTCCAGGTTTTCCCGGGCCGTTAGATGCCCGTAAAGCGAAGGCTGTTCGATCAGCGAACCCAGTTTCCGGAGTATCTCGATCCGGTGTTCGGTGAAATTTTGTCCAAACAATTCGATCGTCCCTTGCTGATTGCGAAGCAAGCCCAGCAAAAGACGGAGCGTGGTGGTCTTTCCGGCACCATTGGGGCCAAGAAATCCGTAAATACTCCCCTTGGGGACCGAAAGATGCACCTCATCAAGTGTTCTTACCCCCGTTTGAAAAGAGAAATTGAGTTTCTCTGTTTTTATTATCACTGACATGGGACGAAAATAAGGGTATGTATGAAACATCACAATAAAAAATGATGGGTGGTATTATTTTGTAAATTGCATTTCTCCAACGCGATCAACATGCAGAATGAACTAAGAAAACAACAGGCGCTTGAGTACCACTCGAAAGGAAGACCCGGTAAGATCGAAGTGATCCCCACAAAAGAAGCCAAGACCCAGCGTGATCTTTCCCTGGCCTATAGCCCCGGGGTAGCCGAACCTTGTAAAGAAATAGCCGCCAATCCCGATGATGTATATAAATATACCGCCAAAGGAAACCTGGTGGCCGTTATCAGCAATGGGACAGCCGTTTTGGGTTTGGGCGATATTGGACCCGAAGCCGGGAAACCGGTGATGGAAGGGAAAGGGGTACTCTTCAAAATATTTGCTGACATTGATGTGTTTGACATCGAGATCAATGAAAAAGATCCTGAAAAGTTTGTCCAGATCGTTAAAGCCCTGGAACCCACTTTTGGTGGAGTAAACCTGGAAGACATCAAGGCGCCGGAATGTTTTTACATAGAAACTGAACTGAAAAAACAGCTGAAGATCCCGATCATGCACGATGACCAGCATGGAACGGCCATCATCAGTGCCGCTGCCTTGCTGAATGCCCTCGAAATACAGAAGAAAAAAATAGAAAAAGTGAAGTTTGTGGTCAATGGGGCGGGTGCAGCCGCTGTTTCCTGTATGCGTCTCTACCAATCCCTCGGGGCAAGAATTGAGAATTTCCTGGTCTTTGATTCAAAGGGACTGATCCATGAAAGCCGTACTGACCTGGATGATCTCAAAAAAGGATTGGCCGCCAAAGGAAAGAATATGACCCTGGCTGAATCCTTTAAAGATTGTGATGTATTCATCGGCCTGAGTAAAGGAAATGTGGTAACCCGGGAAATGGTCAAGGTAATGGCAAAGAACCCGATCGTATTTGCCATGGCCAACCCTGATCCCGAGATCACCTGGGAAGATGCCACGGAAACGCGAAAAGACCTGATCATGGCCACGGGGCGGAGTGATTATCCCAACCAGGTAAATAATGTATTGGGGTTCCCTTATATCTTCCGCGGGGCCCTGGATGTACGCGCCACCGCTATTAATGAAGCCATGAAACTGGCTGCCGTAAAAGCGCTCGCCGATCTTACCAAAACGCCTGTGCCTGATATTGTGAACATGGCGTATAATGAACAGAATATCAGTTTTGGGCCTGCTTATATCATTCCAAAACCCCTTGATCCCCGTTTGCTCTCTACCGTGGCTCCCGCGGTAGCCAAAGCCGCCATTGAAAGCGGAGTGGCCAAACATGTCATTCAGGATTGGGAAGCATACAGCAACGAACTCAATAAACGCCTGGGGCTCGATAACCAGGTGCTTCGTGTACTCGGTAACAAGGCCCGGAAAGATCCCAAACGAATTGTATTTGCCGAGGCAGACAATGTCAAGATCCTCAAAGCCGCCCAGATCATCTTTGATGAAGGAATCGGTTACCCCATCCTGTTAGGCGATGAATCCAAAATTCGCACCATCGCCGAAGCCAACAGCGTTGACCTGGAAGGTTTACCCATTCTGGATCCCCGCAGCGAGGATACCGAAGAAAAAAGAACGGAATATGCGGACCTGTTTTTCAAAAAAAGAGGGAGAAAAGGCTTCAACGCCTATGAGGCCAGAAAGATCATGCGCGACCGTAACTACTTTGGTTGTATGATGGTGGAATGTGGCGATGCGGATGCCATGATCTCCGGACTGACCCGGAACTATCCCGATACGATCAAACCTGCCCTGCAAGCCATCGGCACCGAGGACAGTACCCAGAAGATAGCAGGTATGTACCTCATGCTGACCAATAAAGGCCCGCTTTTCTTTGCCGACACAACGGTGAATTTCAACCCAACGGCCGAGGAATTGGCCGAGATCACCCTGCTGGTGGCCCGCGAAATTCGCAATTTCAATATCACCCCGCGGATCGCGATGCTGAGCTATTCCAATTTTGGAAGCAGCAATTCACCCGAAGCGCGGCTGGTAGCCAAAGCCCGGGAGATCGTCAAACAAAAAATGCCCTCCCTTATCGTGGATGGAGAAATGCAGGCCAGCGTCGCCTTTAATAAAGAGCTCATAAAAGACAATTACCCATTCTCCGAATTGGTCGACAAAGATGTTAATACCCTGATCTTCCCCAATTTGGCCTCGGGCAACGTGGCCTATAACCTGCTTAAGGAACTGGGAACAGCAGATGCTATTGGTCCCATCCTCCTGGGACTTAAAAAGCCTGTACATATCCTTCAATTGGGTAGTTCAGTGCGAAGCATCGTCAATATGGCCATCATTGCTGCGGTAGATGCACAAACCAAGACCAAGACCCTCACCCGCGAGATCGTAAAGACCTCCAAGTGGTGGAAAAGGTCGAGGGTGGTGAAGGAGTATGAGGAGTAGGGCGGGCGGAGGACTGATGACGGATGACGGATGACGGATGACGGATGTTGGAGGTTGGATGACTGATGATTGATGACAGATGACAGATGACGGATGTTGGATGTTGGATGTCGGATGTTGGAGGTTGGATGACTGATGACGGATGACGGATGACCGACTTTAATCCGAAATGTCATTTCAAATTGGAACTCTTTTAATTGGCAACAGTCTTCCGCCCTCCAACATCCAACATCCGACATCCGTCATCCGTCATCTGTCATCCGTCATCTGTCATCTGTCCTCTGTCATCCAACCTCCAACATCCAACCTCCAACATCCTCCATCCCTCCCCCATTTCCCCTATCTTTGACTCACCAATATGACCATTTTCACCGACATAGGCCGTTACCTATTAATGATCAAAGGCATGTTCTCACGCCCGGAGAACGCCAAGATGTACTGGAAGGAATTTATGCACCAGTGCTCCGAGATCGGGATCGGCTCCCTGGGTATCGTGATCATCATCTCTTTCTTCATGGGTGCGGTATCTACGGTTCAAACCGCCTATCAGTTGATCAGTCCGATCATTCCCAAGTCAACCATCGCCCAGATCGTACGCGATACCGTGATACTTGAATTTGCCCCTACCCTGGTATGTATTGTACTGGCCGGTGTGGTAGGCAGTAAGATCGCGAGTGAATTGGGGAATATGCGGGTGAGTGAACAGATCGACGCCCTGGAAATCATGGGGGTCAACACAAAAACCTATCTCATTTTACCCAAAGTATTGGGCGCCCTCGTGGTGATTCCGATGCTTGTGGTGATCGCCGCGGTTCTGGGAATCTGGGGAGGCCGGTTGGCCGGCTCTGCGGCCAATATCCTTTCCAACAGCACCTTTGACAAGGGTCTGCTGGATGGCTTTATGCCCTTCAATGTCATCTTTGCTCTGGCCAAAGCCTACACTTTTGCCTTTATTCTTTCCAGCATACCCGCTTACTTTGGATATTATGTAAAAGGAGGAGCCCTGGAGATCGGCAGGTCAAGTACCCGCGCGGTGGTGATCAGTTGTATACTCATCCTTTTTGCTGACTATGTACTCGCCGCCCTACTCTTGTAACCATGATCGAATTAAAGAACATAAAGAAGAGTTTTAACGACAAGGTCGTAATCGAAGATGTCAGCTCCGTGATGAAGGCAGGACAATGCAACCTTATCATTGGCACAAGCGGAAGTGGTAAGACCGTTTTGATGAAATGCATGGTCGGGCTTTTTGTCCCCGAACAGGGGGAGATCCTTTATCATGGACATGATTTTATTCAAATGAGCCGGGCTGAAAAGACCGAGATCCGGAAAGAGATCGGTATGCTTTTTCAGGGCTCTGCTTTATTTGATAGTTTAACCGTAGAAGAGAATGTCATGTTCCCGCTGAACATGTTCACCCGGGATTCTTTTTCCAAAAAGCTGGAACGGGTGAATGAGGTGCTGGATCGCGTGAACCTGAAAGATACCAATAAGAAATTTCCGGCCGAACTCAGTGGCGGGATGAAAAAAAGGGTGGGCATCGCCCGGGCCATTGTCCTCAATCCCAAATACCTTTTTGTGGATGAACCCAATTCCGGGTTGGATCCCCAAACCGCCATGGTGATCGATAAACTGATCCAGGAGATCACCAAAGAATACAATATCACCACCGTGGTGAATACGCATGATATGAACAGCGTAATGGAAACCGGTGACTATATCCTCTATATGTACCAGGGGCGTAAGGAATGGGAAGGCAGTAAACGCGAGATCATATTTAGTAAAAATCAGCGACTCAACGACTTCATATTCGCTTCGGAATTCCTTAAAGATGCCAAAGAAATGCGGATGCTGGAAGAAAGAGGAAAGATTTCGAATGACCGGAATATGGATGATCTGCTGAAGTGAATTATTAATTTCAATTACCCCATAATCAATAATTAATAATTTATCACCCATGAGAAAAATAGGGAACTATTCACTCCTTTTGATTCTCCTGATATTGACCAGCGCGCACGAGTTTTGGCTCCAACCGGAAAAATTCATTTATAAAAGAGGCGAATCCGTTAATATCCGGTTCTATGTGGGTGAGAACTTTGAAGGGGAGAACTGGAAAGGCAACAAAGAAAAGATCAATTCCCTCCAACTCTATTATGGTGGCGTGCAAGCCAATATCTCCGACCATATCACCGGGGCCAGTGGCGACTCCCTCCAATTAAATATCTACGACGAAGGAAATGCCTTAATCGCCTTTAACAGCACCAACTCTTTTATTGAACTGGAGCCCGCGAAATTCACCGAATATTTAAAGGAAGACGGGCTGGAAAATACCATTCGCTATCGCGCTGAGTATGGGGAGACCGACAGCATAGGTCGCGAATATTATCAGCGTTGTTCAAAAACACTGCTCCAGATCGGTTCTATCCAAAACAATGTGTTTAAGACCGCGACCGCACTCCCACTTAAGGCCGGAAATTTAAAAAATCCATGTCCGAAATTTAAAAAGTGCCTATTTTGAATCTCCGGCATAACGTCAAAAATAGCCGAAATTCAATCCCGAAACCAATATTTTAACCTTGCGGCCTCCAACAAAAAAAGCCTCCCCCGTAGACACGGGGCAGGCACTAAAACCAACTGCTTATGAGAAACGATTACTAACCCAGAGTACCACCTTTGGGTTACTGCAAAATCGCAGCTACTTTATGCCTCGTTTGTGGATACGTGGCCCTGAGTGTTCAGGAATATTTTTCTGACATTCGCCGGTTGCGCTATTTTCCAAGTTGGCCTTCTAATTGCATGAAGTCGATTCCTCAGTATCCTGGTTATATTGACCTCATTCCCTTGATTGCCTCCTAAAACATGGTAGGCTGTCCTGTCCTCTCCAACATACAGACCCACATGCCCCCCGGACTTACGCCGGAAAACTAACACATCTCCCAGCATGGCATCTTTAACGGGACGGCCAAAGTGTTGCCAGTTTAAAGCCCATAGAGGGTTTTTGGGCACTTCCTTTTCTCCCCGTTTGGCCACAATTGCCACAAATAGTCCACACCAAGGAATCTCATCGTTTGAGTACAGATTTTCCAATTCAAGTTCATCTGCCCATTCAAGTATTTCCGGTGAGTGTTTTTTTCCGGTTATCTCCTTTGTGCCTAATAACTTCAATGCCTCGATCAGCATTTTCGGGCCCGGCTCACTCGCCAGGTATTCGTACTGTTTGGGTAGTACCATCATTTACGATTAAAGGGGTTACAGAAATATCAAGGTAGAAATACGAATTGTCTTTGGTTTTGGGTCGATTTGTTTTTTCATCACAGAATGCCCAAATTGCAAGCCCTCCATAAAACAATATCTACTACACATTTTCTATCTCCCGATTGCTTACTTATTTTTTCGCAAAGACTATCTGGCGTTTCATTATAAGTTTTCGCTACTCTTACCAAATGCCTGTCTGGTTTTACGCAATCATGCCCTAGGTTTTTAGCCAAATGGTAGCAGGTTATATTGCCTATAAATGGGATTGTTTTTAGGTAATCAATTTTATTTTCCGCTAACACATATTCTTCAAAAAGCCTAGATTGATTTTCCTCTACATACTTTATTGCCTTAACCTTCCCATTGTGTTTGAAAACCTCTGAAATATCAACGCCGTCCTCCCATGCTTTTTTGATTCTTTCCCATATCTTTCTGGCAATTTGTTCCTTCATCCCGCTATTTAAAATAACCCAACAGGTTTCAAAAAAAAACTCGTATTGATTCGTGCATTCAGTCACATTTTCTTGCCATTTGATATCATGCTCATAGCCGTGTTCGATGACTTGGTTTTTGATGTTATTGTAATTTTCTAAATCCATTTGGGTTCATTTCGGTAAAATCAATCAAATAACATTTATTGCGTAAAGCACAATCAACCCAACCGGAACCACCGTCATAAAAACGACATACACCCACTTGGGTAACCAGAGCCAAATTTCATCTAGCAGGCTCTTTTCCTTACTTGTGTTCTTAGCCAAATAAAACCACTTCAAATAATCTGGTCGGATATTGTAGTCTCTTTTTTTAAGTGACCGTCTGCGAATGACATTGTAAATACCATTGAAAAGAGACATAAACACAGAACCCATCATTGCCCAGCTTAATAGAAATTGTTGCCATATAGGTAAGTCTAACCTCGATGAAAACACAATAAGCGAAGGAATAGACCAACCAACAACTATCCACCATTGGCCGACATGATTAACTGGTTTAAACCTTACCCACCTGTTAAAATTGTCAGCAAGTTTCCAGATCAGGACAACCAATAGCCATATCGTTGCAAAAGCAATCAACACCCTTCCTTCCAGATTTTTTTATACAGACGGAAAAGAAGGCTCAACATAATTCCGCACCACACGCCAGCAAAAAATATTTCATAATCAGGATTTCCCATATAGGTAAGCTGTTACTTTTCGAGATTCTGCCAAATAATGATACCGATGGTTGCCAGAAACAGGATCACGGCAAAAACAAATTGGCCGGTTTTGTGCAATGGTACATTTTCATCACTGCTTACCAGCTTGTCCACGCCGTTCACTTTTTCGTACCGTTCAGACCCAGATCGGCTTGCCCGATATCCGAAATAAAGGAAGATCAGACCACCGATAAAGGTGAGCGTTGGGATAATCCAAAGTCCTTCTGACCATACAGATGTGCCATCCGAAAATTTGCCGCAACCGGTAAACATCATTGAAAGCGGCACGATCCAATACATACTTTTCGTGGTGTACTGCTTGTTGAGTAACCGATATGTCAGATAGGCTCCCGCTGCTACATACGCAATCCAGAACATAAAATGGTGCAGGTTCAGCTTGTCAGCAGCAAAAGCGGCAAGGAAGCCGACAACAGCCCCCAATAACAGGCTTGACCATACGTCTCTAAACTCGGTCTTACTGTTTCGATTTTTAAGCCAGAGAAATAATAATACGATTCCGAAAAGCCAGAATCCGTAAAGAGGTAAGAAATTCCATGAAATTTGCATAGTTGTATTTTTAAATTAAAAAAACTGCTTCCGTATCCAGAGGATTGACAATCCGGCCACGATCAACCATATCCACCAAGGTATGTACCACTCCTTCTCTATGTGGAGTGTCTTTTCCTTTTTGGATAGCTCTACTTTCTTCTCAAGGTCCATAATCGTGCTGTCTTTCACCTTGATCACCTTGCGCACGCTATCGTACCGGCTGGCCAGGGTTGAATAATTCAGGTTGAGCGCTTTCAATCGCTGTCGGGTTTGGAGTAAAATCGTTCCATCTGGTCGGGTCTCAATTTTGGTCGTTGGCATGTAATCCAACGGGTCCACCAATGGACCGGTGTGGTGATCATTTGAGCCAGTTCCTTTTACCGTGTCACAGGGAGGACACTCTTCCTGGAAGACAGCTCCGAATTCAAGCCAGCTATTTAATACCTCCTTATGTACTGAATCAAGGCGATTTAAACTGTCCTTAATCCGGACTGACTGATCGCGGAAGTAACTAGTACTATCCACAGTTGACTTGTGAAGGTCTTTTGAAACCCGGCAACCGGTACAGCTCGCCGCGGCCATAGCAATGGAGGCAAGTAATATGATGATATCTTTTTTCATGGTTAGTCTTTAATTGCGTTATCGATGGCTTTCTTACCAGTGGTGCGGAACTTGAAAGCCAGGTACTGAACAAATGCACCGATACCAAATGATGAAGTCTTAAAGTATAGCTGAAGGTTTTCCTTCCAGGACCTAGTTTCAAGACTACGAAGGTCATCCTTGGTTATAGACAAGTCTATCCAATCAGACAATAAGAACATGATGGAAAAAATGCCTACAAACCCAATAATGTAGTACCCGACCTCGGCATTGATATATGTACTCAGCGCCTTGCCATACGGTATCGCCTTTTCTTTTTGGTAGTTATAAACCACAATGGCAGTCATCAGAGCTTGAGCCAAAATGAAAGCGATAATCACTTGAAAATAATGTTGGTTCATGACCTTCGTTTTTTGTTTTTACGATTACGATAAAATTGGAATCCTATGGTGACCAATGCGGATATTATAGTTGCGATGCTAGCCCAATCTTGCAAAGTCGTTTTACTAAGCCAATAGAAAAATCCCGTAAATGCCAAACTGACCCAACCGCCTGTCGCTTGAATCTGTGCGTCGCTCATAGATATTATTGAGTTTTAATTTTAAATTTTCTCTTAATCCTTATGCCCGGTGATGGACCGGAAGGTTCACCTCCACCGCCTGATACAACGCCGGACGGGTTTAAGAGTGTAGGGTTATAATTTGTATTTTTTTGCCATACCGGCAAGCTGAATGAGGCCTCTATATTGCCTTGCTGAGTCGATCCGGGTGCGGCAGACAATAGTATATAGTCGGTAGGAAACACACCATCCTTATTGGGCAACCAAAATGTATTACTGTCCACCTTGGCAGGGTCGGCCAAACTATTGTAATCAGTCAATTCTACTGTCCTTGTATTGTAAGGATCAAGGAAATAATTCTTCCGGAAAAATGCGCGTTGCGATTTGTTAGCCTCATAGTCAATGCGGCTACCTGATAAATAAACCACCGATGGAAAAGGATCATCTACTCGGAGATAAGAACAATTCAGGTAATAATTCTCCTCGAAGATCAGTGTGTCGTGGCCGTTGGTGAAGTGTGCCTGCTGACCTGCGCTATCAATTATATTCTTCCAAATTCGGCCAGATGATCCTGTACCAACATTGATACCAGACCCTTGACCGTTCATGTTACCTCCCCCGGTAACCTTCACATAATTATGGAAGACTTGCAGATTATTGGCCCCGGAGAATTGCATCCCATCATTGCCAGTATTATGGAAATAATTGTTGTAGGCATACACCGAATCCATACGGGCAAATGGAGCGATGCCGGTCGGGTTGTTTGCTTTATTCCATGCCTCTGTTAGCGAAGGCCCCGCGTATATGCCTTCGTTGACGGTCGAATCAACCTCATTATCATGCAGGTAAATTCTATTTATATAGTGAGCGGGAAACCTTCGCAGGGCATTGGTATAGTCATATCCAGCCAGCACAAACCCGGATTGAAAGCCTCTGGTCACCTTGCAATACTTCCACTCCATGCCTTCCACGAAATACCCTACAAACTGACGCGACTCAATACTATCCACAATGACATTTTCCACCTTGTTATAGGTCGATCCTTCACCGTTGTTAGCAAGTGCCAGGCTTCGCAGCTTTGCACGGCCATTGATTGACCGGATCACCACGGGTTGCGTTCTGCATCCCCCGAAGTTGCCCCAACTGATCGCGTTGGTCTCGATGTCGTTGAAGAATGTAGCATCCAACTGTATTGTGTCGCCCGGCTGAATATTGAGGGTAGTTCCAGCCGTGAAAGGTCGGTATAGGTTCGTACTATTGCTGATCGTGATCTTCTTTGGCGAAGGATTGAAAGCGCAATTCTCAATTACCACCTGAACAGTATCCCGATCTGTGCCGCCTGCGCTGTCTACTATTCGAAGTTCAAACTGGTAGGTGCCTACGGTAAGGTTACGAACAAACCAAACGCTGTCTGCATTGGTCGGAGCGTCTGTATATTTTTCGTTTTGAAACCGACGAAATACTGGGGTATTCGGCCCAGAGATCAGACTCCAGTTCCACTGAACAATCGGACCGCCGTCCGCCGATCGCTGACTGAATGACGGCCAGCCGCCGTATAATGCCACATATCCTTTTGGAAATTTATGGGTTTGATCGGGTCCAGCGTTAGCTGTAGGAGGAGTGGTCGATGGTCCTGCTGGCACCCAAGTGGTTCCTGTGCTGTCGGTTTGATTTGTGTATGAAGCAAGAAACTCGTAAAAATTTTTATTCCCGATACCGCTATATCTTTGGGCTGTGTCGAATGTTTGTATGAAATTGTTATGGCCCCAAGCGGCCACCTCGTGCGTGAAGATTTTACCTGGTAAATAGTTGTCCAGGCTATCAGCAATCCTTTGGGAAAAAACCTTATAGGCCCCGTCTGCCGATTGCCCTCCCCATACAAACGCAATAGCAGGTCTCCACTTATCGTACCGTTTCGCCGAATCAAAACTCATTGATGCGTTATGGGGTGACCGCATGAATATAGCAGCAACGAATTTGTTGTAGTCGGTATATGTAGCCGCTGTTGAGTAACCTCCAATCATGCCTAACGCATTTCCACCGCCTGAAAGTCCGCTAAGATATATCCTTGTGCTATCAATTGGATAGTTTGTGAGCATCGACTTAATGATGTTTGGCAAATGGTTTGGTTCTGTCGATAAAGTGGTCGGCGGTGATTGTGGGAAAAGTACAAAGGCTTCAGTGCTATAACTCCCATACTTCAATATCGGTTTTTGCCCTTTGGCATTGATATTGTTTGGAAGACCAACGGTCAATAAAATAGTAAGGTTATTGCTAGCTTCCCCGGCACCGTGAAGGTCAATAATTAGAGGCCATCGCTTTCCAACGGTTGGGTAATCGGTAGGCTTATAAAGTAATGCATCGCCCGGAGCGTTTCCCCCATTATTTGGAGACTTGTTCACTGTGATCGAATCGAATACGCCATACTGCGCGCTCCCTACTAAGGGCAAAAGCAGAACACAAAGCGAATAGCAGATTATATTTAAAAGTCGTTTCATCACCATTTTCTTATTTTGGCCATACAAATCAGCGCGATTTCAGACGAGCCGTTTGCTCCAGAAGAGGCACTATTCATCCAAATAAAAATATCATTTGTCGTTGCATTAGGCTCAACGGTAAACACAACTTTGTGTGAAGCCGGAAGAGTTGTATTTGTTACACCAGGTGCCCCACCATCAAGTTGCAATGCTGCTGGCGATGTAGCCCCTACAACCCTATATTCCATATTTCTTGCGTCAAACCCAAACTGTCCTTGCGATCCAGTTAGTGTGATTTCGTAAGTCCCAGATGGAAGATTGTAGAGCCTGAATTGAGGTTTAGCAGCATCGTATCTTGCAGGCTGTGTTGTGCCATGCGTGAACATTATAGACTCATAAGATGCAGTGCTTGCTCCAACTATTACACTTCCATTAATAGTCCCGTCTACATTATTGTTTGCAGACCCGCAACATCCGCTAAAGTCTCTCCAGTTTGCAGTATCAATAGTTGTTAAATTCCAGTTAGTTGATACATTATTGGTGTCCTTTAGGTTTGTAAGAGTAACTACTGCCGCTCTTGGCTGACCTGCAAAAGTGTTCCAAGTACCTCCAGACAACCCAGAACTCGTACCACTTGCCCTGAAATCAATTTTAACTGTTACTGTATCGCTAGTAGTAGTAAACGTATTACTGGCCACGCTTGAATAGTAAAAGCTCTCTCCGTCATCACTGCATCGACTTACTACATCGGCCCTATATTGAGTCCCGGCAGTTAGGCCGGTCACAGCTTGAGAAGTTGCTGAAACACCAACGAATCCAGTGACCAGTGAATTATCACTGGTTTTAAATATGTCAACATTGTACCCATAACCTGGAGCCGGAGAAGCTGCGGTCCAATTGACCGTTGCTCCTGTACCCGATACCGAGCTGAATGTGACGTTGGATGGAGCAGCACAGGATACTACTTTCTTTTTAGTAAACGCGGTCGTTGATCCTGTTTGTGCGTGACAAAGAGAAGAAGTAAGAATAAGGGCTGACGCAATTAACTTTCTCATTTTTAGAACGATGTTGTTAACCAATACTGAGGGCTTCCCCCGTTGATACTAAAGTCAAGAGACATATTTGATTTTCCTGTCGGAATGGTAACCGAAGCCCCGGAAGCATAAACCCCGGAACTGTTCTTGACAAAACAATTTGATGGCAACGTAAGCGTAATTGTGCCTCCGCTTGTATTGTCAAAAAAGAATAGACACTGATAACCATCGCCAAATGTACCGAGACCGGAAAATGCCAATGTTCTCCCTCCAGTGCCTGTCAATGTCCAATATTCTTTAAATCCGTCCGTGTAATTGTGAGTGACTGTTCCAGTAGGGTTACCTCTTGCAGTAGTGTAAAAAAGATTCTTCCAATCCTGTGCAGTTATAGTACCGGATTGTCCTGGGCCAGATTGTTGCAATTGATTTGTCAACGAGGCCGCAGAGATCGGAACCGGAGGGGCAGATGATCCACTAAAATTAGCTAACACATTTCCAGTAGCAACGTTTGACAAACTGACATCATATCGATTAGAAGTATCAGTTCCGACATAAGTTACAGTCACTCCATTTGACCCGGTAATAGTGTCGCTTTTTATCGTTATATCTTGACCTGACGCAGATGCTCCTGGGCGATATTTTGTGTCTATAAAAACATTGCCAAACTCGCTATCGTTGCTGTATCCTTGCCACTGCGTTCCGTCCCAATGAAACAACTTTTGAAGGTCAGTGTCCCAAACCCACACTTTGGAGGTTGACCCTGGAGCCATTGCAAGCCTTTGCGCCGTTGTCATTTCAGTAAATGGTCTTGTTCCTTTAGTAGTGCTGTGAACTGAAAATGCGCTTTTTGTATCTGGTGTAAGTGAGCCTATCCGCACGTCATTCCCGTCATCATATAGTTGCGAGTTGGTCGCAACTGCGGCAGAACTACCTTTTAGTATATATCCGGGTGATAAAGTCCCAGAAAGTTTAGCTGCCAAATTTGCAACAAGGTTTGTAACCGCAGATTGAGGAATATTTGTAAAGGTGTTATTTGCTCCATCCATTGATTTGTTGGAAAGAGTTTCCGTAACCGTGTTGTAATCGCCAGCCTGTGGAGTAACTGCGCCTGTTCTGCCATTAAATGAAGTAACACCGCCTCCTCCGGGCGCACCTGAACCGTACCAATATGTGCTGCGCTCCATATTACCATTTGCGTCCATTACTATAGGCTTGTAAGAACCTGTATCTGTGATGCTGGTAAACGTGCGGAATCGGACCGCCCCTAGGAAATCATGCTTTCTTGTGGGAGTGATATGATTATTACCATACCCGATATTTATTGCGTTGTCAATATAATACTGCGGCACCGCATTGTACATTAAAGTAAGCGGGGCACCGTTGGTATTGAAGTATGTCAGGTATGGATTGAGTGGCGAGGATGCGTTGGCTATACCGATACCAGCCTGACTTAATCCTCCGCTCGTTTCGAAGGTTATGCCTGAATAGCCTGTCGAATTTGTGTTTCTGATAACCATCGTCTCTGTAAATCCAGCCAGACTTTTGTTCAATCGAAATGTCTTTACAGGATCATCTTTAAATGTGACTGGGTAGTGAATTTTCCCGCTGGTCATTATTGAATTATAAACCAGCAAATTGCCGTATGCGTTCAGATGTATCCCGTCCGCGTTATAGCAATTCGGACTATTTTCTGTGACCGAATAAGTTTCACTGATGTAGTTGTTTGGGTAGGTAACTTTAAAAAAGCTATCCAAATAAAACTGGTCTGCATCGTAGAGGGCAGCGGGGTTTTCCTTCATTAGAAAGAATTGGTATTTAATCCCGTACTTGTCCAGTGTGTCAGTGATTTTATCAATGTTCGCATAGGTGGTGGCTCTGGCAACGGAGTAACGAGAATCATTTGACCCAATACAAATTAAAACCTGTTCAGGTGCCGCGGCCACGATCTCGGAATTGACCACATTCACCAACTCAGCTGTTTTTTCACCTCCCTTACCAAACATTGCCACGTCATCCAGCCCAGCAGAAAATAAAGAGGCAAGGCTTTCAGCATTATTCATTCCGTAAAACGTGGTCTTGCTATCACCGACAATGGCGATCCTGTTCATGTATGGCTCTAGGACGCTGAAAGAAAAGTGGTAAATACTGTCAATCCCTCCAGTGGCCATAATACCAGGGCGGAAGCTGTTTGCCATGCTCTCATTACTGCCATATAAATATTGACTGTACACTTCCGAAGTGTTGGTAGTAACATTCAAGGCCCTGACAGAAAGAATATATCCGTTCCTGATAAGGGTAAGCTCTATGCTATCGCCGACACTGAACACAAGGCTCGATCCGGTTACCCTGGTATTCTCCAAACTGGCACCGTCTAGTATTCGTATCGTTCCATCAAGGGAGGTATTTTGCCCAATAAGTCCTGCGAGGTTAATCGGGAAGGTTGTGTTTTGACTAAAGCAACCAGCAGCCAGGTACCCGGAGGACCCGTTTTTCACCCCCGGCTTAAATCCTACTTTCATCTGCCATCGATCAGCCGCAGAGTATGTATTAGTTAAGTAAATGCCTGATGACGCTGAACCTGTCGAACTCGACAATACGATTTTCCCATTTGATACAGCGGCGGTGATACCACTCGCTGTGAAACTGGAAAGGTCGCCAGATATAAACCCGGTCTTATTGTACCTGTCTCCTAATGCTTTCCCACGGAATTGACTTGCCACATACCGATTTTTATTCGTGTAGTTGCTGTCAGTAAATGTTTTCTTGGCATATAGTTGAAAAGTATCCACCAATCCAACAATTGTGGATTGCGGTTGTATGCCAGTGTGCGTTCCCCTATCACGTGCGGCTGCTAGAATGCTATCCCTTAAGGCGATATTAAGCGCAAATACATTACCAGTTAAAACCAGCCCATACCCATTGATGTATGATGCTCCAGCACCTCCTGTATTAACATTCATCCATCTTGTCCGTACCCGGTAATAAACAGAGCTGTCTACTTTCGAGTAAACAATCATTCCGGGTTTCGGGTAAAGGATGACAGAAGTATCCTGCACTCGTGGGAGAATCATCGCTTTAGTCGTTGATGTATCTCCAACCTCAAACCATGCACTGGTTGCATTGCCTTTTTTGTCCGTGTTTCCTACAGATAAGTATTTTTCAAAGCTGTAGGCTGGAATTGGGTTGTGTACCGGCTTAATAGTATCCTCCTGGGCCATTGCAGCCAGGCATAAAAAAGAGGCTATAATCAGACTTAATAGACGTTTCATGCTATAATGGTTTGTATAAGAATGCAATTCGTTCCCCAGCTCCCAGGGGTTGTCCAAAATCAACTGACCCAGCAGCTCGATCATGTATTGCCGTCCTGTTGTCAGGATCGGGATCAAAGTCAGTATCCGGGAAGACCCTCCAGAAAAAGTCAGAACGGTCGCACCAAATAATGTTTACGTTGGTCAGAGTGGCATGTGTAATTACTCCACCTTCGAGACCGGTTGCCTGGTAATCAAATGGGTTCACTTCAGTACTGTTTATGTCAATATTTTGATCATTGATTGTGAGTGTTCCGCTTCCTTGCAGGGTGGTAAGAAATTTCCCGATGTTTCCCACCTCAAAATCCATCTCCGTTGGCGATGGAAAAACGTGACCGTAAATGAATGCAGTAACAGCATTATCATCCACCAATACCAATTTCATATCCAACCCAAACTGTCTCACCTGCTCCCGGATCAGGTCGAGGCTGGTCAATCGGTCGTCAACCTCATCCTGGAGAATAGTAACTCCTGACATTTCCACTGACCAGTCACTTACTCCACTTGGCCACTTGGTTTGGTAAAGGCCACTTGATGGGGTGCTGGTCGGATCAAGGGGCGTTTCTACAAAGAGCTTCACACGGTCCACACAGGCAACAAGTTTAAATTCGCCGCCATATTTGAGCCTCATTATTGCATTCTTTCCTTGTACTACTGCCAGTGCCACTCTTATAAATTTTGTTGTTCGTACTCATGTTTATAGTCGCCCTCAAAATCTGTATATGGATTATCCTGGTGTAATTCCCACATGGTCCCTGTCCATTTCCCGGTTTTCCAGTTTTGGCTCATGGCCGTAACTAAATACCACCTTCCAACTGTAAATTGATCCGCAGAGACGTTTTTAAAAATATGAGTGAGATCGTGGTGGTTTCCGTCGTCGGCGTCAAGCCCCTGAATGGTAAAAGCGAGCTTCGATTTTTCATCTTTATTCATGTGCCACATCGTCCAGGCCACCATTTCCGAATACTTTTTATTTGCCGGATAAGACCCTACTGGGAAAACGACATTGAAAGTCACCATGTCCACCCAAAGAGATGTCGGGAAATACTCAGGCAACGGGACACCAAATTCAGCGTTGACCAACAAACATCCGCGCAGACTGCGACAGGGCGCATCAAAGGAGAATAGATCATACTCTTCCTTCGCACTAAAGTTTAAGTCCTGGCTTATAGTGTGCTTTTCAGCCGAGAATAGGGTATTGCTTCCGTTAATTGCTGGCTTAACCTCCAGTATCTGATTAGCATATCGTATGTGACTACCGGCGACCGAGGAAAAAGCAAAGAGCATCACAAATACTTTCCCGCTCACGGGCAAAGGGTCTGTATTAACTCCTATGCTCTGAAATTCCCTCTCATCCTGATCAGCAACATACCAGCTCAGTTGAACCTGTTTAAAATTGATTGTCCAGCCTGCATCGCTAAGCGCCCATTTGCCATCCTCATCCACCGTCCAGTGCGACCCATCCAAGCCCTCCAGTCGAATGGCAATACCATGACTGGCCGGTTGCCCAACAGCTCCAGACAGGTTATTGCTGAGCTTAAAATCTATGCTGTAGTTAATGAGGCTACGCTGACAGGCAAATACAGGACGAACATTCTCGATATATTCAAAAGCTCCTCCAGATGTTGGTTCCAAAATCACTAAAGTTCTACCTTCCTCGTAGCCATTGACGTAACGGCGCTCAATAAAGGCATCCACAGTAGGGGCGGTAGCCGTTGCTCCAATTCCCTTTTTAAGAACCCACCCTTCTATTTCAAAGACCCGGCCATCAGGGAAGGTGCTTACAATATCTGTCCTTTCATCGCCTCGTGTGAAGTGGTAGTTATCGAGCAATTCATCCGGGTATTGATAAGGATTGCGAACGATAACACTTTTTCGGTTTCTTCTCCTGGTGACCACCGTTGAGTTTTCAACGAAATAAGTGACCGGGTTTGCGCTCTGGTGGCCCATCAGCTTTTTCATAGATGGTACCGGGGCACTATTGATTTTAGTGCCATCCCAATCAAAGCGGGTATATTTCCAACCGGGTAGCCTGTGTTCAAAGAGTCGTTGAATCCACCATTCCCCGTTGCGTTGACATAGTCGGGTGTACCTGGGCAAGAGCAGCTCCAGAATAGTATAGCAGTCCAAATAGGAATTACTGTCCTTCATCAGACTGTAGCTGTCCATGAAAATCTGATCGTAAGGGCTGTTATTGATGTTATCTACCCGGTTCTGGTTCCTGCTTTCAAAAAGATTATCCGCAACGCATATGGCTAGCTTAAGCCCCGTTTTAGCGAGGCAAAACGATATTAGCTCGATCAGGGAATAGACTCCGTTAAGTCGGTTTCCCTCCAGATCGGTGATCTCCACATCACGAAGTATTCCAAGGCCATCCGTCAGGGTAAGTTCTACCTCACTTCCCGGAGGTAAGAAAGGATCGACAATATCATCCTGGAGAAGGAAGCCCTCCAGGATATTCACATTTCCAGCCCCGCCATCATAATACATCTTCCCATAAAAGCGCCCATCCTCTCCACCAGAGAATGTTGCCCCATTGATGTCATAAGTACTTTTAAACCGAAACTTGAGGTGTTTACCCCAAATCTGTTTTCCGAAATCGTCTGCGTCTGCTACCGTGGAAATGGTGGCCACCTCAGCTCCGCCAATCAGTTCTTTTATGATTGTGATGGGAGAAGGGTCCCCCTCCTCATATTCTGCCTTATCGTATATATCAAAAGTGATGTCCTTACCGGATACTGTTCCCACAGAATCGGTTCGGCTCATCTTCCACTGGGTTCGATATATAGTGAGTGTACTCATCCTAATCTCCTGTTTCTGGCCGTCTGGCTATTGACGGCAGCCACCAGGCTGCCATTGCGTTCGGCTATTGCAACGTTTACGGAAATACCTGCAAACCCGGTCCCTGGTCCGGCGCTCTGCGTTCCACCAATACCTTTTAAGGCGCTTCCTAATATCGAGCCTACGGACTTCACTTTTCCACCTGTCAATAGGTTGAATATGGCGGCCTCTGCGGCGGCAGCAATTAACCGTCTGATCACAGCGTTTATGCTCTGGATAAGAGAATTGAAAAAGGCCTTGATCCGGTTTTCGTTTTTTGGAAACAGATCAAAGAATTCTGCGAAGGGTTCCGATAAGCTTCGGGCTATTCCTTTAGCAATATCAATTTGCTCCTGAGATAAAATATCCTGAGGCGGAGCCAGTTTAAGTGGGATAGGAGCCAGGTTAACTTTTACTTTGTATCCCTCCAGCCCTTCTTTTATCTGTTTGCGACTCTCCTCTAATTCGCGTTGGAGAAATTCCGGGCTTAACCTTAGCGCAATTTCATATACATCTCCTTCCAGAAGCGGTTTCACAGCCGCACGAAAATCAAGAGCGTATTGCTTTCCAACATTTGCAGCCGAGGTTCTCCCTTTATTTGTCACAACAAATTCAAGAGTATCGGCCATATTTTTTACAAATTCTTTCCCTAATTGATCCTTCTCTTTTTGTATTTGCTTAAGCTCATTTTCAATCTCGGTTGCTTCAACCCCTAATGATAATATTCCTAATCCACCCCCTCTTAATTGTTGCTCGATTGCTCCTCGAATAGTTGATACAGATTTTAAAGCCCTTTCCGCCAGTTTCGCCTTTTTTGCCTGTAGGTCAAGCTCCCGTATTGTTAGCTCAGTTATCTTGTTTGACAAAGCATCTGCCAAGGCCTTTTTGAATATCGAATTTGTAAGGTTGTCAATAGCCTTTGCAGTCTCCTCAGAGTTTATCTTCTCCAGGGAGAGATTTTTTAAATGTTCGGGGTATGCTTTCTGTAGGTTCTGAATTGCCTTTAATCGGGTTTCCCTGGCTTGGTTCTCATCCCTTGCGATTTCCACCAGGGCTTTTATTTTCACAAATTCTTTAGCAGAAGCCTCACCGGCCTTTTGAACAGCTTTTTCATAGCTAGTGAACTTATCCGCCAACGTTGTGGCCAGTAGGGTTAGACCCGCTAAAATAGCTGGCACAACCATCAACGAAGAACCAATACCACCTGCGGCAGCCGTCACCTTATTCAACTGCCCGCTGGCTTTTTCACTAAAGTCTGTAATATTCTTTAGCGCCCCTTCCTGGTTAAATACGATATCAAGTAGTACATTATCCATTAGAGTAAGCCGAGTTCTTTTACGCGGTTGTACATGTTTTGCATTTGGTCCATCGTCGCCTGTTTCTGCCTCATTTCCTCCCGTATTCGTTCCTCTGGTGAAGGGTCTCCGGGCAGAGGCATCACATCAAGAATATTTTCCTTCGATCCCACCATCGCTATCATAGTACCCACCAGAATTCTTGTATTTCGGTATGTTTCAATTTGCCGGGTTTGGTAACCAATAATCACCTCAACTACTTCATTGAGGGTAAATCCATAGAACTGATCCGGTGGTATCCCTGCATTTACTACCAAGCTTTGCAGCTTGTAGAAAGTCAGCGGGCTCTCCTTGGTTTTTTCACTGGCACCGTCACCTTCCCCGTCTTTTTTTTTGTGTCTTCAATCAACCCATCGTACAAAAACAGGCTATGATTCAGCATTTTTGCCATCATATCATATCTCGTTGACCCGGCCTCTTCCATGACTTCCAGAATATCATCACGAGTTACCTGACACTGAGATATATCATTTTTGTAGGTGAATAAAACGGCTGAGAATATATAATCGGCAAATGCCGAAATACCAATGGGCTTTTGAATAAAGAAAAGGAGATCATAGATGCTATCGCCTATTCCTTTGGTCCGGCAAAAGTGATCAAGCGACCACATACAAAAGCGGCCAGTTATTACCTGGCCACTATTTCTTCGTATCGAGAATGCCCCTTGAGGCAATAATTCAAAATTCATGGCAGTGGTTTATGTAATGAAGAAGAACTTTTATACGACTTCTACAGTCGTTGTACCCTGAACTTGCACAGTGGTGGCGAAGGTCATTGGAAGAGCATCTTCGATCGGTAGCTGTTCAGAATACTCGCTCAATACACAGCGGCCAGTACGGCGTTCAAACAGAACTGGGACAGCAATAGTGGGATCAACGAAAATCGCTCGACGGAAGTAAAGAAGCGTTCCGTTTTGTGCCCAGTTATAGAGTTTGCTCACGCTGGCTTCTCCTTTGTTGGCCACAATCGCGGCTGGCGTAATGTTAGCCATCCCGTTGACAGTGATCGTCTCTTCGGGGATACCATCTCCATAAAAGGTGCCGCATTGCGTCCTTACGACCGGATTATCTTTAGTCAGGTTCCAGTCCTGGTTGGTTAGACATACTGTCTTAAGCCAGTCCACGTTGTTTTCGCTGAACTCAAAAAAGACATATTTTCCTTGGACTTTTGTAACAGCCATTGTAGTTGATCTGAGGTTTTAAAATGGCCCTCCCGTGTTTCAGGGAGGGCGTTGATATACAGCTCTCGTGGGGGGTTATCGATTAGTTTTTGGTCACTTGACCTTTGCCACTGGTGTTAGCGGGCTTCCCTTCCTTAGGGTCCTCAGGCACTTTTATTGCCTGGGCACGCAAGCTGTCGCGCTCTTTGGTTACAGCTTCCAGTTGACCTTTCAATTCTTCCACCTGCCTTTGTTTCTCATCATATCCTTCCCTTCCACTGTACTTTTCCAGCTCAGCTTTCAGGGCATTGTTCTCTGCCTCGTGTCCGGAAATAACGGCCTTCGCGCTTTCCAGCTCCTTGGTCAAGGATTCAATCTGAGCATGGTCACCTTCAAGGATCAATCCCTCTTTGCTCACCTTATTAGGTTTCTCGCTTGATCCTTTGGCAAAATCATTGGCTTCCTCTATCGTGGCAAATGCCATCCCGGCCACTACGAAGGCGAAAAGAGCCTGTGGATGATCTTTAAAGAATTTTTTTACTTCCTGTGTCATGGTATAGAATTAAAGGCCCGATTTTCACCGGGCCTGTTATGAATAATAGTTTACCGGCATTAACACACCATTTAAGCCAGGCTTAAACGTTAGCTTCAACAGCGGCGATCACGCCATCGGTGCGGACGATACGACCACCTACGCGGAGGTTGGCGCTGTAAACGTCACCGTAATACAGCGGGTTTCCGGGGTCATCAAATACATCCACATCACCCATCGCGCGTTCTACGCAGCTATCATCCCAGAACAAGGAGGCGGCACGGTCAGCCGCGTTGGCAGCAAAGGCTGCATCCGTCTCATCAATGGGCACATAGGCACCATCAGCTCCGCGATAACGCAGGGCAGCGCTACGCATCATGATGTTGTAGTTCATATACTTTCCTACCACACCGGTTTTCAGGTCAGCCACGCGGCCCACATCTGCCTTCTCGGCATCGGACAAACTTTCGAAGAACTGATGGTAATGGGCGGCGGTAAGCAGGGCGTACCGGGTTCCTACCAGGTTCTTCTTGTCCATTGCTTTGGCAGCATTCTTAAATTCTGTTTTGGTAAACAGACGGCGCTGGCCAGTGGCGGTACCATCAATCAGGTCAGCTCCACTTAAAGCGCCTGTGGTCAGGATGGTTTGCGCGGCGGCAGGACCCCAACGGTAGAGCAGACCCTTGTTGACCACACTAACCAGGGTTTTGATCATCTCACCTGTAACGCTCATACGTTTGTCATACTCCAGCTCGTACTGATCAATATTCTTGATCAGCATGGGAAGGATGTAATACGTATCCAGCGCATAGGTGATATCAGTGTCATTCCGCTGCGCAGCTACTTGCGGAAAAACACCCAGGTTTTTGGTCACGGCGGTGCTTGCACCAGCCACTGGGATATGCACTACGGCACCCCCTTTTACGAAGTTGTCAGCATTGCGGGCGTGGCGAGCAAAGGAGTTGTCAGGGAACAGATTGTCCACAATGTCCTTCTGCCAGATTTCTTTAGTAATGGCCATATTGGGCGAGTTTAATATTTACTTGTTTAGGTGTAGATAAGATTTAATGGTGCTACGGTTAAGAATACAGGCTTAGGCCTTGTACTCGACACCGAAGCGAGCCTTGTACAGTTGCTTGAACCTTTCAAGGTCTTTGCTCTTCAGCTCAGGCAAGGAACCTTCCTTGTCCAGCTTTTCATACTCAGCCGACATTTCCTTATTGGACATGTTACCATGTTCAGTTTTGATGTGACTGGTGATCGAAGCAAAGGCCTTCATCCCGCCAAGCAACTCTTCCAGTTCCTCCGGCTTGCCCGCATATTGCTTCTCCAGAACACCTTTCATTTCCACACTGATCTTCTTCTCCTGGAGGGCTGCTTGCAACATGGACGCGACCTTTTCCTTGTTGGCACTCTCTTTCAGGCTATTCAGCTCGGTAGTCTTTGCATCAAGCTGAGCTTTGATGGTATCAAACTGCTTAGCCTTGTCCAGAGTTCTCTGAAATGCGGCCTCTATGGCGGCATTGTCTGCATCCTCACGCAGGTTGAGGGCCGCCAACATGGTGACGGACATTACAATTTTTGACATATTCGTAATAGGGGTTTTGTCATATTTGGCGGCAAACAACTCCCGGTAATGATCATATACCTGGCGTTCACCGGTCACATTCTTTGGCTCTACGATCTGCTCTTCCATGTCATAGATGGAATCGATCAAGCCATTTTTAAGAGCTTCCTCCGCTGTAAACCAATTATCCTTTCCGTTCAGAAAAATGGTTTTGCATTCTTCCGTTGTTTTGCCGGTCTTTTCAGCGTAAACGGCACAAACCGTTTTTTCCATAGCATCCAGTAGTTCCGCATTTTTTCTCAGCTCATCGCTGGTACCATATCCGCCGGTGCTTGGCTGGTGGGTCATGATCCTGGCCACCTTGCTCATATGCACCTTCTTACCGGCAAGAGCTATAACGCTGGCCATACTGGCGGCCACTCCATCAACGAAGGTTTCAATCTGGGAGGAAGAATTTTTAAGCGCGTTATAAATGGCAAATCCATCAAATACATTTCCGCCACCGCTGTTAATTCTTACATCGATCTGCTTATAGTTCTTTTCCAGCTCCCGCAAGTCACGAACAAATGAAGAGGCGCTAACATCATACGGATCGATGTAACCATAAAGCAATATTTCAGCTTTGGTTTTACTCACCGCATTGATCTTAAAAATTTGTGCCTCTCCGTTCATTTTATTTTGGTTCGTAACTTTGATGTCGTAAAATTGCAATCGGCTGAAACCCTCGCCAAATGCAGATTCCGCGATAATTCATCTACTACCACATCCCACGTTACCTATTGCCGCATCATGGATTTTGACCTGAAAAAACGAGGTCTTATACTTGAAATTTGTGGCTATGAAAGGAAGTTTAACCGCAACTCAAAAAAAGGATTGGGCTAAAACGCTCTACCTGCAAGGGGAGCTTTCTCAGAAGGATATAGCTGGCAAAGTAAAGGTTCATGAAACCACCCTGTCCGGATGGATCAATAAGGAGAAGTGGAATCAGTTAAGGAGGAGCTTACTCACCCGTCGCAGCGACATCCTGAATAATTTGTACATAGTACTGGAGAAGATCAACGAGAAGCTCAATGAGACTGATGGAATCGGTGATACCAAAATGGCAGATATGTTCGTAAAATACACCTCTGCTATTAAAAATTTGGAAATGGAAACCAGCCTGGCTCAGCATATGGATAGTGGCACTGCCTTTCATAAGTGGTTAAATGCGATTGATCCCCCCCTGGCTTTAACCTTCCTCAACCATTGGGATGGTTTTATCAAGGACCAGTTGAAAAAGTTTTAAATGCCTGAATTATCAGATAAGCAACGGTACCAGGTCTGGTCCGAGTATGTAGAAAATATTCGGAAGCAAACGGCTTTGCTCACCGGAGAAACCGAGGCAACGCAAAAGAAGAGGATCAAAATCCTTGAGGCCGACCCGGAATTGTGGTTTAAGTATTACTTCCCTCAGTATTGCTATGCCTCGCCAGCCCCTTTTCATATTTCGGCAACTAAAAGAATCATGGCCAATCCCGAATGGTACGAAGTAAGAAACTGGTCGCGGGAGCTGGCCAAGGATGTTCGCACCATGATGGAGATTCTTTTTCTCATGCTCACCGGCAAAAAGAGATACATGCTGATGATCTCCAATTCATATGATAACGCAGAAAAGTTTCTGGCTCCTTACTGGGGTAACCTTGAAGCTAATCAACGTATCATTCATGACTATGGTGTTCAAGAGCTTCCAGGAAGCTGGACCAGTGGCGATTTTGTGAGCCGTAAGGGATTTGGATTCCTTGCCTTAGGAGCTGGTCAGTCCCCACGCGGTACTCGTCTGGAAGAGGCACGTCCCGATGTGCTGGTATTTAACGATATCGACACAGACGAAGAATGCCGAAACGCCGATATCATCGAAAACAAATGGAAGTGGATTGAGTCAGCGGCCATTGGTACCAGGTCTGTATCCAAGGCCACCCTGATCTTATTCCTTGGCAACATCATCGCTGAAGATTGTTGCGTCGTCCGGGCTACAAAAAACGCAGACTATGTTCATGTAGTTAATATCCGTGACGAAAATGGTCGGTCCTCATGGCCCGAAAAGAATAGCGAAGAGCAAATAGATCGCGTTCTTTCCAAAGTATCTTATTCCGCGCAACAGCGGGAATACTATAATAATCCAATTGACGACGGTAAGGTATTCAAGGAGTTGACTTATGGCAAGTGCCCTCCTTTAAAGTCTTTGCCCTTTGTGGTAGTGTATGCAGACCCCGCACCCAGTAATCGCGATAAGCCCGGAGTGAAAGCAAAAGCGCAGAATAGCTGCAAGGCGGTGGCCATTTGTGGCAGCCAGGATGATATTTTATTTGTTTACAAGGTTTTTGTTGATACCACGACAAACTCAAATTTTATTGATTGGCTGTACCGCTCACGGGATTACATTAACGACCGGACGCAAGGGTACTTCTATATCGAAAATAATACCCTTCAAAACCCATTTTATGAACAGGTCCTTCTGCCACTCATTCTAAGCAAAGGCCAGGAACCGGGCAATACTGTACTCGGCATTACGCCAGATGACCGTGATAAGCCAGATAAGTACTTTAGAATCGAAGGAAATCTGGAGCCAAAAAACAGGCTTGGCATGATGATCCTTAACATCGATGAAAAGGACGATCCTCACATGCAAAGATTGGAAGCGCAGTTTAAAAGCGTTTCCCCCAATTCAAAAACAATGGATGGACCTGACGCTGTGGAAGGCGCTTGGCATATAATAAAAACCAAAATAACCGTGCTTGGAAATGGTGCAGGGAACCTTGTTAAGAGACCCAAAAACACGAGGAGATACTAATGAATATTCAGATCGGAGATACCGTGCGAGTAGTATTGGGTATGCACTTGGAGCGAACCGGGAAGGTGATAAGCCTTCGTTGCGATTGTCCACTGAAGATCAAGGTCCAGTTTAATGGGGAAGTAAAAGAGGTTTACAGATATCAAATCATTGAATCAAAATAATTACTATGGCCGCTATTGTTACCATCGAGGACATGAAAACACATCTCTACTCAGAGATTATGACCACTATTTCACGCAATGATAATACGATTTTACAGGCAGGCATAGATACCGCCATCAGCGAGGCTATGGGGTATTGCAGTCGATATGATATCGCCGTGTTGTTTGACAAAGCCCAGAACGGGCCTGACCGGGCTAAGCTAATCGCCGCTGTCAAGGATCTGGCTGCCTGGGAAATCTGTAAGCTTGCTAACCCTACTGTCAATCTTGAACTCTTTGAAGCCTTACAGGAAAAGGCGCTGGAATGGTTGCTTAATGTTCAGACCGGGAAAGTAGTCCCCTATGGATGGCCCTACCCGGCGGATGATGAGGCCACCAACTACAATGAGAACAATTCAATCCAATATACCGGGAACACAAAAAGAAGTAATCATTATTAATTTATGATCATGATCCCAGAAGATATCACCAGGTATATCGTTGACCATAAGTTACAGTTTGGCGCTATTCAGGTCCTTGACAGCGTACTACTGGAAACATACATAACTATAAACTTGAATTAATGGCAAAAGGAGTGTACAAGAAAAAGACGGACTCGATGATCATTGTAAATGATCTTCGGATACAAACCGTTGACAGAACCTCTAAGGATATTGGGGATTTTATCAATTCCCTAAAGACCGCAGAGTCCTTTACCTCGCCTAACCGGGTGCAGCTCTATGACCTTTATAAGTATGCGGAACTGGACCCGTTCTTTTCCGGCGTATGGCAAAAGCGGGTAGCGAATATCCTGAACAAAAAACTGATGTTCGTGGGTAAAGAAGGCAAGGAGATAGATTCCCTTGCTCCGCTATTTAAAAATAAGCGCTTCCGCGATCTGTTGGAAGACCTGATGATCACCATTCTTTATGGTCGATCAGGATATGAATTCATCCCTGGCCCATCCTTTGACTTCAATAAGATACCACGTAAGCACCTGAAGCTGGAGAAAAAGAAGATCACCATCTTTCAGGCTGGCTCTGATGAAGGCTTTGCCTATGAGGAATTACCAAACGTATGGGTACTGGGTGATCCTGATGATCTTGGCATCCTTCATAAAATTGCGCCCTATTCGATCTACAAAAGAAACTGCCTGGGAGATTACAGCCAGTTCATAGAAATATTTGGCATCCCCATGCGGGTGATTAAGTATGATGCCAACGATCAGAAAACAAAACAGGAACTGTTGACTATGGCCGAAAGTGCCGGTAGCGCCCTGATCATGTCCATTCCAAAACAGGCGGAAATTGAGATTAAAAACGAGGGGGTTAATTCCTCAGCAAATGGTGACCTGCAATCTAAGTTTATCGACCTGCTCAATAAGGAGATAGCAATCTATGTGTTGGGTAACGTGGAGACATCCATGAGCGGTCGCACCGGTAGCCTGGCTAAAGCTAAAGTACAGGGCGAGGGGCAAGCTGAAATCCTGCAAATGGATTTGGAGACTGTTTTGCTTTGGCTCAACTCCGAGCAGTTTTTATCCATTCTTAAAACCTATGGATACTCCACTGACCAGGGTGAGTTTAAGTGGGAAGAGGAAGTAGATAACGCCTGGCTGAAGGACGAAAAAGCCATTGACGACTGGCTTATTAGTAAAGGGTTTCCGCTGGAGGAAGATTATATATACGAAAAGTATGGTCGGCCAAAACCAAAAGATTTTGATGCCAGGGTGCAAAAAATGGAGGAGGAAAAGTTGGCGCGCGTGCCTGATCCAAAGACTGGCCAGAAACAGACGCCAAAGCGCGGTGAAGCTGGCAAACCAAAAAAAATGCCCGGAACCGGGGCGACCGGTGAAATGAGATCGCTCTGGTCCCGGCTCAGGCACGCGCTTGCCGATTTTTTCGACCCGGCCCCGAAGGACTGATTCCGGAGGGGCTTAGCCATGAGGAGGTTAAGGAGCAATTGAGTAAGGCTTACGCTCGGTTCAATAAGGGCGATTTTAAGCCCCTTATGGCCGATGGGCTGGAACAGTGGCTCAAAGACCTGATCCAGCGCATATACGGCCTCCAGGCCCTTCCTGAGGGCATTGACAAGGAAATCACCCAATACTTTGCCGAAACCCTGGTTACGGGGATCGTAGAAGGCTTTGGAGCCAGTCTGGAAGAGGTGGATTATGACACCCCTGACTATGAAATGCTGGACGCGCTGATAAACCATACATGGCAGTTTTCTGCGGCCAAGAATTACAGCCAGTTGCGCGCCCTTACCGAAGCCCTCCAGGACGAGTCCGGCAAGCTGAGAACCTTTGGGGAATTCCGGGCTGTGGCCGAACAAATCAATAGCGATTATGTGGGAGCTTGGCTCAGGGCTGAGTACAATTTTGCCGTAGCGGGTTCACAAATGTCCAGGCTGTGGCTTACAATTGAAAGGGATAAAGAGTTCTTCCCCTTGTTGAAATACCGTACAGCGGGAGATGAACGGGTCAGGCTTGAACATGAATTGCTTGATGGCTTTGTCCGGAAGGTAGATGATCCGATATGGGACATCTTATTTCCGCCCAACGGGTGGGGGTGCAGGTGTGATGTTCAGCAAATGGCATCAGGCGCGGAAACGCCATTGGACAAGATCATAATACCCGACCGGATGCCAGACATGTTCAAGGTTAACCTCGGCAAGCAAAGGTTGGCTTTCCCACCTACCCATCCTTACTTCATCGGCCTTCCTGAAGATATTCGTGACCAAGGCCTTAATCTGAGACCCGATGAGCAAACCGACGAAACAACAGATTGAGCAATTGCTAAAGAAAAAGTTGAAAAGGGGGCTTGCCACCCTTCCAACAGTTATTGGTACAGAAGCCGTGTCTTGGTTTAAAGACCGGTTCCGGCAACAAAACTGGGTTGACCGATCAGCACAACCCTGGGCGCCAAGAAAATCAACAGGAAGAAAAAGCCTTGGCAGAGCAATTTTAACGAATACCGGGTATCTGAAGCGCTCTCCCAGGATCATATCCACCAGCGCCAATCGTGCCAGGGTGGGTACAAATGTGCCATACGCCAAGGTTCATAATGAAGGATATAGCGGTACTGTAACTGTCAACGAACATAAACGAACAACGCTTTTTGGAAAAAAAGTAAAGCCATACAGTGTGCCTACTTATACCAGAAAGATGAATATTCCAAGAAGACGGTTCATTGGCAATTCTTATGTATTGAGAAGTATTTTAAACAAGCGTGCCAAGGTTCACCTGACCCGATCCATGCGATAAAACGATGTATATGGCAGTCATTACTCCAGAGTCAAACTTGTTACTAAAAATTCAACAGCGGATATTGGATAATATTCCTGAAATCCGTTGGATCGATGCCGACCAGGGACAGCTAGAGTTTTTTACTTCCACTCGTCCGCCCGTAGTGTTCCCGTGTGCCCTCATCGATGTCCAGGATATTACCTATCGGGATATGCAGGATATGATGCAGCAAGCTATTGGCAATTTTACCATTCGAATAGCCATCGAACCGGCTGCCACCTTTTCAAGCACCACTCCCACTCAATACAAGGAGAAGGCCATCACCCATTTTGAACTGGCTGGCAAGGTGGCTAAATGGTTAAATAATTGGAGGGCTGATGGTATATTGACCATTGACTTCACCCGAAAATCTCTTGTTACCGAAAAGAGGGACGATCCTTACCGGGTACTTCTATTGACCTTTGAATGCCGCTGGATCGATACCGGTCAGGCTAACCAGGGTAATGCCACCGTATCTTCTTTCTCCTACGCTACTACCGGAAACGAAGACGGCATAATCACCGCTGATCAACTAAAGAATGTAACTATCATCTGGCTTGATCGCAGTGATGCCTGGTGGGGAGTGGCCACCGAAGGTCAGCCGACCCTTGAGCCGCGAAAAGCCATACATGACCCGGTTAACGGCACTCTTACATTTGCCAGTAATTTTGGGGCAGGGGAAACTGTGGGAATGCTCCTGAAAGGGTTATAGATAGTTTTCGCGCGCGGGGGTGGACCAGTTCAGGTGTGGCCACTTTTTTTCCAATTGTTCCCTGGAGGGTTTTATTGCACGAACATTAAGCAGCATTTCCCGGTCGTTTTGAAGGACATCATACACCCTTCTCTCGGTTAAAAAAAACTCCGTGGCCACAGCCTTTAATACAACCGGATAGCTCCATCCGGTAGAGTGTCCAATAAACCAGTACCGGTCAATCATACATTCATTTCTGCGCTCGTGTAATTCGGAATTGCGGCCAGACCCGTCCGCGATCACGGAGGGGCTTTCAATGAAGATGTCGTTAAAAAGTGTTCTGGAGCCGCGCTGCATGGTCTGCAAATTAGCAATTTTTCGATAATATCAATATTCTGATAAAACAAACCCCCTCACTAATGGAGGGGGCAGGGAATCCGTCCTGGATAAGGACGTGCTTGTATTCCACTTAGCTAAAGGCTTTCCGGAGCTGGTTTTCGTCCGGAAGTATACTGCGGAGTAGTTCAATAAGTGGTGTGACTTCATCCCCAAAATTCTTGTGCTTGTCTTCGGATTGAGAACTGTATTCTACATTGGCGGCTATGCTATTGAGTAAGCTGGCATGAGTGGCCGCCGGGTCAACACAAGGAAGGGTAATTACAATGGCAGAATCGGTGTACTTAATGGTTGCCTTCATAATAAAAAGGTTTGAATGAATTAAATTGGTTCGTATCAATAGCAACATAGCGCTATTGACATTCCCCTATAACTTTCGGTTGGCCTGTTCAGTTCAAGTACTTCTGTGTCTGCAATACGCCAATGATCGCAACTGATTTTTGATGATTGGGCTTTATACACAGAACCTCATGAACATAGTCCTCTCGTACAAACCAGCGGCCCTGGGCATCCACCGGCATCTTACGGGCCTTCCCCTCTTTGGCCATAATCTTAATTTTCCCGTGATTGTACGATTTGGAGCTGAGGCGGCGAATTTCGGAGGCGCAGTACCAGATATGACCTCGGTACTCCATGGTCTGGCATTGGGATAGAATCGGGCGCATTTCCTCAAAAATGGAAAGAAGGGCCGTGTTAACCTTGCGAAGCTGCTTTTCGGCATCAATAAAATACTGCCGGGCCTTCATGCCGAGTTCCGACCGCTGGAGCATAGCCAAGTGCTTGGCCATGTCAAGGGTAATGGTGTACTCAATGGCTTTCCGGCCACCTGTACTTTTCCCCATATTCGGGGAAAAGTCCCGGCCCTCGACAAAGCCGTAGTTTTCGACATAATCCTTAATCCATGTCGAAAAATCCCTACCAATTCTTAGAAATTTGTGAAGTTCGCGGGCATCAACCCACTGAGATTCTTCCCCTTGGTTGATGATGGGAATGAGACTGTTGTTTGGCATAACTTACAGTTTTAAATAAAAAATCCCCTCGTGTGCCAAACAACAGTCTACATGCGTAGAGAGAGTCAACCGATTCTACGGTTTCACGAGGGGGTAACTTTAAACCTAAAACTTGATTGAACTGCATAGTAAATGTTGTTTGGCAGTTCAAATATAGATAATTAGTAATTAATAATTGAATTTTTTTCAATTACACGATAGGTAGGTGACAATATCAGAATAATACTATCAACTTTTTGTTGTACACCAGAAAGAGAGTCGGAAATGAAAATATTATAATTGGCAAGAAAGCCTTTAAAGTCATGCGAATCCACTGACTCAGCTATTCTGAGATGTCGCTTTGCAGAGTCAGTTAATCGTTCAACTTCCTTTTTTAATTCTTCAACTTCAGATAACTGGTCAGTTGCATTTTTATACTGTGATTTGCTCATGCCAAAAAGCTGGTGAATAGACAATATTTCTCTTTCCAATTGAAGCTTCTCCTGGATAATTTTCATGACTTCGGCCCCTTCGTCCAAATAGTTTCTTGCCTTAATCTCCTCAATTTTTCTCGATGTTAGAGTATCAATTAGGTAAAGGTCTATGCTGTCTATTATAATTCCTTCAGACTTAGCTTTGAAGTATTTACGTATAGCAGATTCCACACTATCATAATGACTGGTTTTTTCTTGATTACAGGCACATAAAAAAAGGAAGGAGATAACTAACAAGATTTTCATATACGATGGTTTTGAGTGTTGCAAGTTATGGTTTTAAATAATCCCTGTATGGCCCAAGTTCAAACTGTGTTACCAGCTTTGGTAGTTCATTATAGCTGTATTCATTCAATGGCTTCTTTAAGTAGCCGTATTTTTCCACCCATGCGTGAACGTGTGAATAGTCCTTTTTATTGCGAATTTTTCCTCCGGTATCCACGACACGGGAGTAGGTAATCCACTGCATTTCGTGAGCCATTGCAAAGAGCTTGCTCATCAGTCTGGAGTTGTCAGGCTTTGGCAACCCTGCCGCCTGGAGGCCACGGGTGGCCGGTCCCGCAGAATTCAACCAGCTCTGTAACTCTGACCACGTAAGTTCCTTAGTGCTTCTTGTCCGGCCACCTGATATCTGTTCTATGATATCCCTTTTTTCATTGGCCAATCCAAGCTTGCTCAGAATTGAATTGAAAGCCTTGATTTGTTTGGTGTCCACTGGTTTCATTATCCAGAGTATTCGTTTTCCCAATATTGATCGCGGAGGTATTTTTCAGGGTCTGCCTTCTTTCTCCAATTCACCGATTGAAGAAACTTATCATACTGTGAAATACCAAAATAGGCTTTAACCTTGTTGGACTTGGAAAGCTTGTCCCATATTGGTTCGGCTCTTTTCCGGTTGATCTTCTTTCCATACGATTGCCAAAACATTTCAAAGGTTACCTCAAAATCGGCCTCAACAACCGTTGTGCTTGCGCTAAATGATTGTTCGAGTAATTTTAAGTGAATGGGAAGTGCTTTAAGGAAGCCAGATAAATGCACATCCGAAAAATTGCAATTTGAAATGTCAACGCGGGCCAGCGTTCCAGTTGGGCCAAATACTATTTCGGCGGTCCCGGTAAACTTTTCGTTGTTGGTGATTAGAAAGCGTCTCATTTTTTAATTAATGGTTTTAGTTCGTGAGGAATATTATACACGGTAACCAGAACGTTACCCGCAAATAGCCAGATTGCTTCCCCCCAAATCCGCATATTGTTGCAATTCTCATACTCTCTATAAACCTGGTCCAAGTAAGACTTGAGCCGCCCTTTACAGGCCCCATGCTTTTTACCGGCCACGTATGCTTTAAGAGCAATACGCCGGGCGGCTCGCTTGTCCATTCCCAATCGCTCCTTTGTTCTGATGAAGGCGTGATCTGAAATTTCTATCTCCACTGATACTTTGCTTCTCATCCTATTGTTTTTTGATACAGCGGGGTTGTGTCTTTTACTTCTCCGGGCAAAGGCTTTTCCGGCAAATTGTAAAGGAATCGTACTACCATTGCTCCTGCCTGAATCGCTTCACGGTGGATGTCGAAGTATCTGCCTCCTTCATACTTATGCTGGAGAGCCGCTTTGACTACTTCTCCCACCTCTTCGGTAATGATTGCAGTTCCATCAATGATTTCTTTTGGCCAGTCTGGATGCTTTTTCTTAGCTGCCATCATTTCCATAGCAATGCAAACCAAGATTCTTTTTGTGTGAATATCCAGAGACTGGAGATGAAGGTTACAGTGTTCGTGATTTAGTTTCATATTTTTAAGTTTTTTACCAGTAAATAATATCTCCAGTAAACGGAAGCTCATGTGTTTGCTTCCACCAACGAAGCATGACCTCAAAGCAACCAATACTAATTTTTGAATCTTCTGCCCGGAATCCATCACACCATGCGAGTATATCCTTTTGTACTTCAGACAACCGCTCGCCATTCAAATAAACATCTCCCCTTTTGGTAATTCTGATTTCCTTTACATCCTTGCAAACCGTTTCTTTGATTTTTGTACACCACTTTGTCCGCATCCCATAGTATAGGTATAAGGTGCTACCAGGCTTCGCCTGACCTTTCCTTTTTTTTCGAATTGTTTGTTTTTTTTCTCCGCTCTTTATGAGTGGAATAAATCTCTCCTTAAATGAATAGGCTGGCATATAACATTCAATTAATAGTTATTACTTGCAGTAGGCTCCTTGCCTTCTACGTTTTCTCTTTTGACGTTGATTATAGCGGAGACGGTGACTATGGTCATAAGCGTCGCCAGTTCCCCTGCCATCCATTAGACGGGCAATCTTTTTAGCTGTAATCAATTCCCCTTCCTTGTTGATGAATGTTTTAAAAGGCTTCTTTTTTGCTTCTACCGCTTTGGTTAATTTCTGAATCCTCTTTTCATGTACTGATCTCATCTTGTTCTTAAGGCGAAGATTTTTCCTTTTTCTTTTGCTACGAGCATGGTTGTTTTTCTGTTTCATACTTTCCTATTTTTTATAATGTTTGTTGAAATAATCAGTGGGGTTACTTTTGAATTTTATTAGTGATTCTTGGAGTTGTTTCAATTTTTCATATTCTTCCGGGCAAACTTCCTTTTGGTACTTATCAACTATTATTCCGAGTATTTTATGCTTCATTGGGTCCCATGCAAACCATAGCATTTGAGGAACGAACTCAACAAAATCAAAATCGGAAACATCCGCATGATAGCTATCCGGACCGCCTCCTTTTGCTATTTTTCGAAGACCACTTCCATCCTCGTTATCGATGTAAAACGGGGGATAGTCCTTGTGTTTTATTTCAACAATTTGTCTGAACTTCCCGGCAAAAGCATTTTGCCAATGCATTTTATTGGATTCGACAGGCTTAATTATAACCTTGAGAACACGATACTGAATATCTTCTGTGTAGTTCCATTTTCCTTCACGGTAACTTGTTGTCATGTTTATGGTTTTAGCTTTTATTAAAATATTTGATCGCTTGTTCACCAATCCACCTTCCGGCGGGGACAGCAACTCCGTTGCCCAAAAGCTCATAACTGAAATTCCTTTTCGGTAAAACAAAATCATCTGGCACACCCATTAATCTAGCATACTCCCTTATTGTGAACGGCCTTAAGCCTCCTTTGTAATTAGGGTCCTTAACAAGACGAGTCCCCATATCTTTCGAATAGTGCGCAACACAGGTAGGAGCAATGCTATCATTATCTTCGGGGTCTACCACGATAGGCTTATCCCTGTATGCTCCGTTAACCCTGGCCCAAACAGAATCATTCACATGTACCACCGGGTCTTTCTCAAGTATTTCCTTTATAGATGGCTTTTTTGCTGCCGGAGAAGGGGCGCATATATTGAATGGCTTTTTAGTCCCAATAATGAATAGCCTTTCCCGACGTTGTGGAAGCCATAAGGCCGCATCAATTGGACAAAACACAGTTATATAGTAGCTTGGAAATTTTGTCATCGCCTCCATAACTACCTTGAAATGTTTCATGCCTGGCACATTTTCAACGACAAACATTTCCGGCTGCTCAAGTGCGAAGTGACGGAAAGCGTGCATGTATAATTCATCCCCTGTTCTTACCCCGTGTATTTCTCCAATAAGGCTATACTTCTTGCAGGGATATGTATATACGTGAATATCTGATTTGGGCTGATCGAGTACTGTCATTTCCTTGATATCGCCCCAAATGGTTCTATGGGAGAAATAGTGTGGATTCATTCGCATGGTCATAATGGCTCTCTTATCAAGGTCCACAGATTGAATGATTTCAATACCGGCTTGCTGCAATCCAATTGCCATCAAACCGGCTCCACAGAAGTAATTTTTAGCTGTTGGTATCATGGATTGCTTAATTACTTTTTTGCATTTGAGAAATTATGGCATCAATTATCTTAATTGCGTCATTGAAGCCAGAGATTCTCCCCTTAAACCAAGTAGCAGTTTCACCTCCTTTTTCATATTGAGGCATAGCTTCCTTGGCCTCTTGAATCTTTTTCTTCAACTCCCTTTTCGCTTTCATTAAATCTTCCATAATCATTAGTGTTTACTTTTTCTTACCGGGCCAATATTTGCCCTGAATTACGTGGGTGTATTTTTTACGCCAATACTTTCTCGCGCCTTCTTCCCAAATCACAAATGGGTTACCGCCGCCATATCTCGACTCCACGTAAGCAACAAACCCCATAACCTCAATCTTTATGTCGCAGTCATGCTTCACAAACTTTGTTAAGTCGTTTTTAACCCAATGCGAAATGAAGATTAATGACTTCCCTTTTCGCGGATTGCAGAGCTTGTCTGTGTAATGGATAAAGCTGTGTTTATTAATCTCTGCGTGCTGCATAGAATCGAGAACACCAAAGGCCGCGCTCTTCTTCTTCATTAACCGCTCCAGGAAGGTCTCCTCCACGTCGCTAACCAGCGGAGCTTTGTAAAGGCGAACCATTCCATCCTTGTCTTGCATCCCTGCCTGGATGATTTTCTTGCCTACTGTTTCGCTATCCCCACCGGCCTCCTCATGGTTATTGTAATCAACCGCTCCGAATTGGGTCAGGTAGTTGCAGAGTTCAAATGTGAAAGAGCTTTTCCCGGAAAATGAAGGCCCTGTGATGAACCACTTTGCGTGCCTCTCTGGCTTGCCAAAGCTTTCCAGCCACTTCCCTTCGAAATCGTAAATAACCCGTTCCTTTTTTATGATCTGCGATGGCCGTAAAACCTTGATTTTTCGCTTTTTATGAGGGATTTCCCCCGGATTAACTTGTTCCATACTATTAAAAAAAGTCACAAAATTTGATGGTCAAAAAATTTACACCTTGCTAATAATCAATTATTTAGCCCTTTTTTACCGTTTCTTTTGGGGGTTTTTCAGCCACGTATGGCAATTTTTTGGAAGTATTCCTCGGATATAAGCGCAAGCTCTTTTCTCAATTGCTCGGTCATTCCGCTAACAGGTATTTGCGCCTCAAGAGCAGCATGAATTTCTCTTTTCATGCCTTCACTTATTCGTGGACCAAACAGCCACATTTCGCTTATATAGCGGCAATGCCGGGACTTCTTAATAATTGCTTCATCATTGCGTAATCCGCGCTCACGAAGCTCAGGGACGCTATCGTCGCAGCTTACGACATCCGAGTACCAGGGCACAAATGGAACAACGTCCTCAAATTTTGGATCAGTATTAATTCGGTTAATGATGGCCCTTACTGCGGCCAGATTTGCCTCAACATTCCCGCCAACGGGATGGGCGATGTAGACTATTCTCATTGCGGTTGGTTTAATAAATTTTGAGAAGTGTTTTTTACAATTAGGTGAGTAGATTTGAATTTATTCAACGGCTTGCAAACGGTCAATTTCTGCGGCTATCAATGCCCCGGCTACTTTTAATTGGTGTATTCGGTCGTTTTTCAGTTTGTCGCAAAGCCCCCAGTCATCAGGATATTCAATAAAATATTTATCCGTTACTGAATAACCGGTGTCCATTGCTGTGAGCGTTGCTGCGTTAATAGCTAGTTCTCCATCACGGTGTTCTTTATCGTGTGATATAGTAAAGCCGTGTTTTTCAATTTGTTCTTGCCGTTCGATGGCAATAAGTTCGATTCCTGTTTTCATTTGTGAATTTTTTACTGTTTGAAAAAAAACACAGGCATAGCAGTTTCAACGAGGACTTATCCAGTCTGATGCAATCTCATGGGCCTCTTTGTTGCGCTTCATCCTGTGCCGAACTGTGTGCCGGTTTCAGAGTTTTACTATGTAGTTTTCAGATTACTACCAACCAATGCACTTCATCGGGCTACGCCCTCCCTGCATCCATGTCCGAAAAAATCAACTCTTATTACCCACCCTGTTTCGTAGCCTTGATTTTGGGTCTTGCATCCGTAAACGTTTACACGGCTTTGTTACGGTAGCAAGTGGCTTACCACGTTACGCCGAAGCGATACATATTTGAAAGAACGTTTTTAAAAGTTGCCGGTCTTTCCCGGCTGTCAGCAGATGATGTCCATTCTTACTTCGGGTCTGCCGTGTTCCTCTGTGAACACCTCCGGCGACAACACTTTTTCCTTCACCGTTAGCTTTACGGTTACTGTGCCGCAACATGGAATTTCTTTAAAAACCAGCCCATCGAAATGAGCCGGTTCACCAATTAAACCTTATCCGATGAAAACAAAGATTGCTGAAAGGGTGGGTAGGAATCAAACCTACGTGCAGTCAAACTCACTCCGCATACCATGCTAGCTGGTAGCATCGGCGTCGCGCCCAATCAGCAATATTTTAAAGAACTTGTTTAAGTAGAAGGGGCGAGTAGACACAAGCCCCGTTATATATTATTCTTCACTTTCCCCTCACAGCCACGTTTGGGGAAGCTCTTTATACTACAGCAACCTGCTCCAGGCTTGGCTGCACGTAGAATGTTTCGTCTTGAATAATCTCAAGGCCAACATCCTGTAAATTGTTTTTAACGGAATCCTTCTCACGGTCAGCAAGAAGCATGTCCTTTGCGATTTCTTCCTCCGTCCTGATGTAGGATGGAAGCACTCTTTTTACAAGCGTTTTGACGGCCTCCCAGGTAAAACCCTTTCTGGTTTTGAGCTTTGGCGTACCAGTCCTGAACCCGAAGGTTCCGTGAGTGAGTTCGACGGACTTCTTCTTCTCAAATAGCTCCGGGTGGCTCTCGGCATACGCCTGAATGAGTTCAAAGTGTTCGTCCTTTTCCTCCTGGAGAGTGCTGATCTCCGCATCAAACTTTTCCTTGATCTTGGTAATCTCGGAGTTCATTTTTCCCTGGAGGATTTCCAAGCGGCTGTGCGTCTTGTTATAGGCGGCAAACGCCTCCTCCATTGTTTCGCGATTCACCTCAGTGATCACTTTCTTTTTTTGTCTGGTTGACATAACGATGATTGATTGGTTACGAAAATTGTTGGTGGATTTTCATGGTAAGCTGGTTGATCACATTGGCGGTGAACATATCCAATGTGTCCGGGTCAACTCTTGTGAAATACAGGTAAAAGGCGCAAGCCTGTTCGTCGCTGATCTGTACGCTGTACTTATTCCTCTTCTCAGCGGCTCGCAGATAAAACTTCTTCCACAATGAGTTTAACAGCCCATGAATTGCAACCGCCTGTATTCCTCTCGGCCTCGGTTGGTTCACTACGTTATCCAATGATTTGAAAAGGGCCTCAAATTCACTACGAGTGAGCTTCAGCTTCATGGTACCTTTCAAGATTTAGTGTTACTACAATCCTCTTTAGGGGAGGAAGAAACTTTTCGTCCTTTACCTTGATAAAATCCTTTGCCTTTCTTAACTGCTGATCAACTGCTGTCGCAGGGAAACTCCATATTGAGGCGATCTTTGTTGCCCCCCATCCATAAATGAAGAATAGGAGATACATAAAGGCCCTTCTTCCCTCCATCGCGTTTTGGATGCTCGCCCGTGAAAGTATCTGCACAACCGAGCATCCGTACTCCGATGCACACAGTTCAAGGACCTTCTCTTGTTCAGGAGTGAACGGCCTACACTGCGACGGAAGAGGCTCCTTATTGAAGGAGGGAGAGTACTCCTTAGGAGGATAGTTGCTGATGATGGAACCAAGTACTGCGCTCATACCGCCTCCATTTTTATTGTGACAAAATCCGACCCGTACACTTCCTTAGGAGGACATATTTCAGAGGCGAGCATCTTCGGGTCATGAAGGTCGCGGTACATTTGGCGCAGATCAATGATGGGAACCGTTCCTTCCAGACCGTCCCACTCTTCAACAAATCCGCTATCAATTCCGTGATGGATCATTTTCCACCAGTTCCAGAATTCCTTTCGGCCTTGTAGCATTCGGATGGCATCAGGGTCTTTTGTTCCGATATAATGAGATAGGTAGGAAAGTCCGGAATTCCACAGAAAAACGGTATACTCCCCGTCTTTCCAAGCCAACAGGTCACTGACCCTGGCTTCGTTGCGGGTTCTTTCCCCGCGAATTTGTGCTAAGGTCATGTTAGGCGGCTTTTAAGTTTTTACGATTTGATTTGAGTTTGTTCTTGAGGAAGTTCCTCTCAACACGGCGCAGGTCACCGTTGGCCTCATTGATGATCGTATTGATCTCAATGGGATCGGTTATTTCGTTCTCTTTGCAGATAAGCTCAATCTCCTTGTTACTGGCACCGTTGAGCTTTACGAACCTCGACCCGATCCTGGACCATAACTCCTGGTACCCGTTCTTATTTGTGGCAAGACCGCGAGCCATGCGCTTCTCAATATTGTTAGTTGAGAGCCACACAAACCCGCACATGCCATTTAGCTCATTATAGAAGGTGATAAAGAATTTAAGGACAGGGTCCGGCAGCTTGTCAACCTCGTCCATCAACAGGACCGGCTGGTGCATCCGGCGAACCTCCCGGACGATGGCTTCCATCATTTCCACTGCATTCATACCGGCATCGCTACGCCCCATCGCCTGGAGAACTTTTGAAAGGAAGGTTTTCTTATTCCAGTACTCCCGGCATTCGATATAGAAGGCGTTGTTTTGGCGATGGAGGCTGGCGTATGTTTTAGCACCGGTTGATTTACCAAATCCAGCTCCCCCAACTAAGGCGAAGGTTGCGCCCTCTTCTTTGGCGGTGTCGAAAATCAGGAACATGGTCTGCATGTCCAGAGTTTCAACCACCTTCAATTTGCGCTGGCCAATGCCAAGCTGCTTGGCAATGTTGCGCCACATGTTATCACCTATTTTTTTCCACTCTCCGTTTTTGATCTGGATAAGAGTGGCTTCGCTGACATCGTTCAGCGATTCAGCGGCAGCGCGCTGTGTGGAATAGCTCCTTACATAGAGGGCGAGTGCCTCTTGTACTTCTTTGCGGATTTTGTCAGTAATTTGTTGCATGATTGATTGGTTTTAGTGATGAGTGATGCCCTGGCTCCATTGCAGTGGATGCCGGGGCTTTCATTTATTGCTGAAAAGGTCCTCCTCAGACTTGGTGCTGTACGCCTTCATTAATTGGTTTAAGCCAATCAATAATATTGCGCCAAGGGCCACAATAAGGAGGATCAGAATAAGCTTGGTAGCCGATTCGTTTAACGGCTCCTGTTTTGTTTGAAGTAGATAAAAAATTGTGTTGTGCATCATTTATGGTTTTAGTGTTAGAGGTCATCAATTACGTCGTTGATGTTACGGGAGCTTGCTGATCTCGGCTTATTGTTAGATTCAATAAGGGTAGGGTTATAAGCCATTTGCAGAGCCTCATTAGTGGCCTTGGTGTGAATCCCTGCTTGGAGATAGCTTTCAATCTCAATCTTGCTCATAGCCAGAAGGTCCTGCCGCTGGTTTTTCTTTTCAGCCGGTTCAATGAAGTGACGGACCTTTTCCGCAAGACGGTCATTGAGTTTCTTTCTGTCACCTTCTTTGAAGTCAGCCAATGCTGATGGCATTAGCTCCTGTTCACGGGCAATGAAAAGCACGTCCTTGTTATTGGTTACAAGGATGCGCGAGTAGTCCATTGGATCGTATATAACCTGAACCTGCATCCCGATAGTTTTCATATACAGTTCCTCAGGAACCTCGTAAGTCCGATCCTTACAATTGATGCTTGGTGAAATACCTGCACTGGTTACTTTATTTAGGTGATTGTGAGGGGTGCCAAGCTTTGCCAATACCTGTGTTTCGGTGATCGCCTTTTCTTTACTCTTCTGTGAATTGTGGAAGGCTTCGATCCATTCCTCCTGGCGGCTTTTCCCGGTTTTGTCATTAACCAGGTTACGCAGGTTATTGATGAATTGTGCTGCTTGGAGTGGAGCTTGGTCAACTGTCGGATAGTCGCGCTTATTGGTTTCGATGAACTCTTCCGGTACGCGTTTCCCGGATGTGATGTTGCTGCCTGAATAGTTCTTGTATAATGATAATGCTTGGTGCCAAGGGGTCCCGAACGTACGCTCGATGTACTTTGCCCTGGCCACCTTCACAGTCGCTGGCGTAAATACTGCTAGCGACTTGTAGAATTCAGCCAAATCGTTTTTGAGGTCCTTGTCAAGGCCGAACCGGTCCGATCTTATTTGGTGAGGCATGTACCATCCGCCCGTCAGATCATGTACATGGTGTACAGCATCGAGATAGGCAAATCGGATCAAGTCCTTAGTGTAGGTTTCCCCAATAGCCCATCCCAAAATATAATCGTTGAATGCGTCAATAACTATGGCCAGTACAAATCTGTTATAATAGAATACCTCGGTTCTTCCTCCTTTGGTTCGGGTGTTTTGAAAGTACAGATCAAGATCGTTATCATCATGCTCCACAAGTAAGAGAGGAGCGGAAGGGCGCGCCCGGTGAATGTGTTTTCCGTAAACGTTATAGGTTTCCTTTTTGCCCCATTTGTCCTGGCTTATCAGGTGCCGGTTCTTATTCTTCCAATTGGTGACTGTGCGGTCGGTGATCTGATCTTTGCCGTTTTGTGCTGCCCAGGTATTGTATCTCCGAGCCGTCAGCACATCATCGGAGTTCGGTATGCTGATCAATTCCAGAAGAACAGCCTCAGCCGTTTCGTCGTCAACTTTCAGGTTGTTTTTCATGCCGAATTTCTTACTCACCAGACACTCGTACCCTTCCTCCCGATATGTCTTAATCTTCCTGATCAATGGTCGGTGTTTGCTTGGAAGGGCAATGCCATCCTTCTCAATCAGGTCGGCGACTGCCATCCAAAATGCGGCGGCACCGATTCCTATCTGATCCCTTATACTCTTGAAATCATCCTGAGCCTTTACCAGCATATTCATCCAGTTAGCCGCCTCGGTGTATTTTTTGATGGTTTCAACCGGCAGGGCTTTGTTATTATCATACCGGTATGAGTAGAAGAATTCCTCTGCCTTGGTGTCGCGCTCAATCATAGCGCGGATGGGTTCCTTTGCAAAATAGTCGTATGGATTACCAACCAGCTTCGTGATGAGTTCCTTCTTATTGTCTGGAAGCGAATCGTAGGTGATCAGAACCTTCCTCATATCTGAGGGGTCTTTGATCGTGATTGCCCATTTGGCACCTCGGCTGAGTTCCTTTTTCAGGTAGTTTTCCGAACCAAATCCGAACCGGATAAGGTCCTTGAATTCTAAGTAAAGTTGGCGATCAATGATCTTCACTTGTGGCTGTTTTTAGTTGAAGGTTACCGTTTCGCGAACTGATTTAAGTAGCAGATTGTGTTCCTCGTGGTAGGTCAGGTAGTCTGCAAGGATTTCCTCGTTTTGCCGTTCTCCAGAAATTACCATGTTGACATAGCGTTTGCTGACCCTGTGTTTTTCCGCAAGAATGGCGACAACTTGCTCCGGTTTTTTTCGGTTTACTTTATTTTTCGTCAGTATTTTTGGCATACCTTTCTGTTCCTTTGTAGGAACAAATTTAATATCAATTTTCTGATAATATCAAAATCTTGATAAAAAATATTGATAATAATTAATCCCCAGGATGTGAATTATTTTGCCAAGAACCTTAAATTCTTATTCAAAAAATTCGACACAAGCCAGTCCCAGCTTGCGTTTCACCTAAGTAAAGGGCAATCAACTATTTCAAATTGGATCAACGGGGTGAGTGAGCCTGATATCAGTATTTTGATAAAAATCAGGGAATATTTCGGAATTAGCCTGGATGCGCTGGTTTTTGAAGATTTAGCGAATGGTAACCTAATTTCAGAAGATCATGTCGCGAAATTTCAGGGGAGTGGTAACCTAATTGGTAACCCAATTGGTATCCTAAATGAGGTTTCCGAGGCTTACTTTGGGGGTGGGAAAGGCGCGCATCCGGGGGAATTTGAAGGGGATGCTGTGGCCAAGTGGGCGTTAATGGGGCAAATAAAGGCCCTGCATGAAAAGATCGATAATTTACTAGTTATCAATGAAAAGGCCTTGAAACAGGCTAAAAAATAGGCTTAAAGTTGCTTTTGGCGACTGATAAGGATTGGTTGGGGATGGTTTCTTTGGGGCCAATTGGTCAAAATTGGTCTATTAAGCACTTTTTAAATTTCGGTATAATCATGGTCAAATCGGCTGAAACCCGCCACAGTGGTGCATTTTTCGCACATTTTGAGTGTAAGTGTGTATGTACTCTTTAAATTACCCCCCTTACACTCGATATCATTCCCCAATCCAACCCCTATCTGTTGAAAGACGGGGATACACTCCGGGCTAAATTGTTTTTCCAGAAAAAGGCCCTGGCCAATGGGCTGGTCAAGATCTGGCACCGCGCCGGAGGCCAATCGAAAATGACCAACCTCCAGACCGATGAAAATGGACAGGTTGCTTTTCCGGTCTACACCAACGGCCAATGGATGATCAGTTCGGTCCATATGATACGGTTGGACAAAGACCCCAGGGCCCAATGGCAAAGCTATTGGGGAAGTTTTGTGTGGGGATACCAGTAACTTTGCGGCATGTCCCCGGCCATTTCCATTCTTCTCATCGATGATGAACAACAGCTCCGGCAACTTACCGGACGCATCCTCAAATTGGAAGGGTTTCCTGTGTACGAAGCGGGTCATTTAGCCGAAGCGCGAAAATTACTTCAAACACAATCCGTCGACATTGTCTTGTGTGATGTACGCCTGCCGGATGGCAATGGAGTGGATTTTATTCCCGAGATAAAAAAATCCAATGCAGAGATTGAGATCGTGATGCTCACCGCCTATGGAAATATCCCCGATGGGATACAAGCCATCCGAAACGGGGCCTATGACTATCTCGTAAAAGGAAATGACAATGACCGGCTCATCCCCTTGCTCCACCGTTTACAGGATCAGATCTTACTCCGCCGAAAACTCAAACACCTCGAAAAAAGAGTAGCGAAAAAATACAGTTTTGATTCGATCATTGGAGAATCACCGGTTATTCGGGAAGTGGTTGCCCTCGCCCGGAAAGTAGCCAGCACCGATTCCACGGTATTACTTACCGGGGAAACAGGAACAGGTAAAGAGGTTTTTGCCCAGGCCATTCACCAGGCTGGAGGTAGAAATAAACAACCCTTTGTCGCCATCAATTGCAGCGCCTTTGGCAGAGACATTCTCGAAAGTGAATTGTTTGGGCACAAAGCCGGTGCCTTTACCGGCGCCAATAAAGACAAAAAAGGGTTGATGGAAGAAGCACACCTGGGCACCCTGTTCATGGATGAAATCGGGGAAATGCCACTTGACCTGCAGGCAAAATTGCTTCGGGTGCTGGAAACAGGCGAATTCATCAAAGTGGGCGATACAAAAACCATCAAAGTAAATATCCGGTTGATTGCTGCCACACATCGTGACCTGACCACCGAGGTTAAAGAAGGCCGGTTTCGCGAAGATCTATTCTATCGCCTGAACGTATTTGCCATTCATCTTCCCTCCTTGCGCGAAAGACAGTCCGATATCCCCATACTGGCCAATCATTTCCTGCTCCAACTTTCAAATAAAACCCATTCACTCGCCCATACCATTTCCCCCGCTTTTTTGCAAGCCCTTCAGCAATACCGCTGGAAAGGAAATATCCGCGAACTCAAGAATGTGATCGAACGCGCCATGATCCTTGCGCCGGGAGATGAATTACTGGTTGACCATCTTCCCCCCGAACTGAAAAAAACAAACCCGGCCGAATTCTCCACCAACCTCGCCGATATGGAAAAAAGACATATCGCCCATGTGCTGACCCTTACCAAAGGAAACAAAACAAAGGCAGCCGAACAGTTAGGTATCGGGCTCACCACCCTCTATCGCAAGATCGAAGAATACAAGTTGGATGAAACCCTTTCAAAATGACAGGGTGTTTTTCAAAATGAAAAGGTCATTCTTCCATTTACCCCTCTTTAATAGTTATTAATTCCTTCAAAATCAGTGATTGGTTGCTCAGATTGGCTCTGGCATCCGTTTCGTGATCTGTTCCGGGTCACCAATACGGTCATCCATGATGAACATCCTCTTTCTCATTGCCCTCGGCGTTTTTGCCTATCTGCTTTTTGTTTTGCTTAAACCGGAAAAATTCTGAACCCATGAATGGAGAAATTTTTGGCGTAGCCCTCATATTCCTCGTCACCTTAATACTTGCCTTCCCTTTGGGGAAATACATCGCTCGTGTATATGCCGGGGAAAAGACCTTGCTTGATTTTATGGCGCCACTGGAGCGGTTCTTGTATCGCACGAGCGGGATAGATCCACGTGATCCCATGAACTGGAAACAATTCCTCAAGGCGATGTTAACCATCAATGCGCTCTGGCTGGTCTATGCGATGGTGCTCTTGATCTTTCAGGATAAACTCCCGCTCAACCCGGATGGCAATGCGGGTCAAACCGCAGACCTGGCCTTTAATACTGCCGTCAGTTTCCTCGTGAATTGCAACCTGCAACACTATTCAGGTGAATCAGGGCTTACATATTTCACCCAATTATTTGTAATCACCTTTCTGCAGTTTGTCAGTGCCGCCACCGGCATGGCTTGTCTGGTAGCCTTGCTGAATGGCATGAAACACAAGACCACCCAGAGCCTTGGTAATTTTTGGAACTACCTGGTAAAAAGCATTACCAGGATTCTCCTCCCACTTAGTCTTGTGTTAGCCATCTTCCTGACCTTTCAGGGTACCCCCTCCAGTTATGATGGCAAGGATTCGATCATTACCTTGCAAGGTGATACGGTACAGGTATCCCGCGGTCCCGCCGCAGGCATGATCGCCATTAAACAACTGGGAACAAATGGTGGCGGATGGTTTGGTGTAAACGCTTCGCATCCGCTGGAAAATCCCAACTACTGGACCAATGCCGCTGAAACCATTGCGATCCTTTTGATCCCGATCGCCCTGGTCTTTGCCCAGGGTTTTTATATTCAGAAAAAGAAACTGGCATACGTCATCTTCGGGGTAATGACCCTGTTGTTTGTCAGTTTCTGTATCATCAATATTTATTATGAATCAAAAGGAAATCCGGCGATAGATCAACTTGGAATCGCCCAAACAGCAGGAAGTTTGGAAGGTAAAGAGGTTCGGCTCGGCGCCCCCGCTACCGCATTCTGGTCAGTGGCCACTACTTCTACTTCCAATGGTTCGGTAAATGGCATGCATGATAGCCTGACTCCGCTCTCGGGGGCGGTGGTTTTATTGGATATGATGATCAATGCCCTTTATGGCGGGGTTGGTGTGGGGATACTCAATTATTTTATATTCATCATCATCGCGGTTTTTATTTCGGGGTTGATGGTAGGACGTACACCGGAATTCATGGGACATAAAGTTGAATCACGGGAAGTAAAAATTGCCGCTTTGATCACCCTGCTGTCGGCCTTTCTCATCAAAGGGTTTACAGCCCTGGCTATATATTTAGTAGCGCATCACCCCGAATTGGCCTGGACGGTAAAACCCGGTGCCTGGCCCAACAACCCTTCTTATCATGGTTTTTCAGAGGTATTGTATGAATACACATCCGCCAATGCCAATAATGGCAGCGGTTTTGAAGGACTTGCTGATAATAACCCGTTCTGGAATTATACCACAGGTATCGTATTGCTACTCGGGCGTTATTTACCCATCATTGGACCCATTGCCATTATTGGATGGCTGGCCAATAAAAAATACATCCCTGATTCTCCCGGTACGCTTCGGATCGACTCGCTCACATTTGGTGTCATGACCTTAACGGTCATCCTCATCCTTACCGCGCTTTCCTATCTGCCTGCCCTGGCTCTTGGGCCATTGGCTGAATATTTTTCCATGAAATAAACAACAGATAAACATCCACCAACATGTCGAAACATACCCGAAATATCAAACTATTTGATCCGGCCATGATGGGCACGGCTATTCGCCAATCCTTCCTCAAATTAAATCCCGTTCGTCTATTCCGAAACCCGGTCATGTTTACAGTCGAGATCGGTACGGCCATCATGCTTGCTGTCTGTATCTATCAAATGATCACCGGTGAAAGATCCGAAGGTAGTCTGACCTATAACCTTATCATCTTTCTCATCCTGTTGATCACCGTACTGTTTGCCAATTTTGCCGAAGCACTTGCTGAAGCCCGTGGCAAAGCCCAGGCCGAAAGTCTGCGCCGGACGAGAGAGGACACCCCGGCAAAAAAACTAAGCGGAAAAGAATACCAAACCGTTTCCTCTTCTTCACTTAAGCTGAATGATCTCTTTGTGTGTGAGGCGGGAGATATCATTCCCATGGATGGGGAGATAGAACAAGGCATTGCCACCATCGATGAATCTGCCATTACCGGTGAGTCAGCACCGGTGATCCGTGAAGCAGGTGGTGACCGATCTTCCGTCACCGGAGGCACCAAAGTATTGAGTGACCGTATCGTGGTGCGTGTGACCACCGCCCCCGGTGAATCATTTCTGGATAAAATGATCGCGCTGGTGGAAGGGGCCTCCCGGCAAAAAACACCCAATGAGATCGCCCTGACTATCCTTCTCGCTGCCTTCACCCTCATTTTTGTGATCGTGGTGGTTACACTCAAACCCTTCGCGGATTACGCCAATACACCTGTTACCATTGCTGCGTACATCTCTCTGTTCGTTTGCCTGATACCTACCACCATTGGTGGTTTATTATCCGCAATCGGTATAGCGGGAATGGACCGGGCCTTACGGGCCAATGTGATCGCTAAGAGCGGTAAGGCGGTGGAAACAGCCGGTGATGTGGATGTATTATTGTTGGATAAGACAGGCACCATCACCATCGGAAACCGCAAAGCCACCCATTTTTTTGCAGCCAGCGAAACCAGCGATAGCGATTTTATCCAATGGTCAGCCTTGAGTTCGTTGTCAGATGAAACACCCGAAGGCAAGTCGATCCTTGAATTGGCACGACAGCATGCCAATGCACAACTCCACCTGCCAACCGACCTCTCCGGTTATCAATTTGTCCGATTTACCGCTGAAACCCGAAGTTCAGGTGTCGATACACCACAAGGGCTTCGGATACGCAAAGGCGCTTTTGACAGTATACGCAATTTGGTGGTTCAGCACGGGAATACCGTGCCGGAAGTGATCGAATTAAAAGTAAAAGAAATTGCTGCCAATGGCGGCACCCCACTCGTCGTGGCCGTTAATGAAGACATAAAAGGGGTGATCGAATTACAGGATATCATTAAACCCGGTATTCAGGAGCGCTTTGAAAGATTACGCAAAATGGGCGTAAAGACCGTGATGGTTACGGGTGATAACCCCCTCACGGCAAAATACATTGCGGAAAAAGCGGGCGTCGATGATTTCATAGCCGAGGCCAAACCCGAAGACAAAATGAATTATATCCGAAATGAACAGGCCTCCGGAAAACTCGTGGCCATGATGGGTGATGGCACCAATGATGCCCCGGCCCTGGCACAGGCCGATGTAGGTGTATCCATGAACAGTGGAACCCAGGCCGCCAAAGAAGCCGGAAACATGGTTGACCTGGACAATGATCCCACCAAACTCATTGAGGTAGTTGAGATCGGTAAACAACTATTGATCACCCGGGGAACCCTCACCACTTTTTCCATTGCCAATGATGTGGCCAAATATTTCGCCATTGTACCGGCTTTGTTCATCAGTTCCATTCCGGCTTTGCAGGCATTAAATATCATGGGGCTGAAAAGTCCGGAAAGCGCTGTACTGGCTGCTGTCATCTTTAACGCGATCATCATCCCTCTGCTCATACCACTGGCATTGAAAGGAGTGGCCTATAAACCCATTGGCGCTTCGGCCTTATTACGAAGAAACCTGTTCATCTATGGGTTGGGAGGTATCATCGTACCCTTTATCGGAATCAAAGCCATTGACCTTTTATTGGGATTATTTATGTAAAAAAAAGAAAATGAAAAAAAACCTGATAATATCTCTCAAACTTTCGCTGGGACTTATCCTGCTCTGTGCAGTCCTTTATCCGCTGATAGTTGCGCTGGCCGGGAAAGCCTCCCCGGGAAAGGGTAAAGGAGAAACCCTGCAACTCAATGGAAAAGTGGTGGGGTATGAACGGATCGGGCAACGGTTTACAGAAGACAAATATTTTTGGGGCAGGCCTTCGGCGGTGGATTACAAAGCAGATGGATCGGGAGGAAGCAACAAAGGTCCTTCCAATCCTGAATACCTTCAATTAGTAGAAGAGCGCATCGATAGCTTTTTGGCTCATAACCCCGGCATCGCCCGAAAGGATATACCCGCTGACCTGGTAACCGCCAGTGGCAGTGGATTGGATCCGCATATATCACCTGCCGCTGCCTCTATCCAGGTAAAAAGAGTCGCCAAGGCCCGCAATCTGCCAGAGTCAACCGTGCAGGAATTAGTCGAAAAGAATACGGAGAAAATTCCCTTTGGACTTGATGCCGTCCATGTATTAAAACTCAATATCGCTTTGGATGCATTAACCACGAGCCTTAAACAATAATTGTTATGAAAAAAATGCTCCCCTTTGTACTGCTATTCTTTTCCGGGGAAGGACAGGCACAAACTGAAAATAAAGAACCGCAACCTCCTGCGATATCCTTTAGCGCTTATCTCGAGACCTATTTTCAATACACGTTTAACAAACCCGGAGATAATAACCGCCCGGTGTTCGTTTATAGCCATAACCGGCACAACGAATTCAACCTGAACCTGGGTTTTGTAAAAGCGGCTTATTCAGCTGATCGGGTAAGGGCCAACCTGGCCTTGGCAGCGGGCACCTATATGAATGCAAATTATGCCGCTGAACCCGGTGTGCTTAAAAACATCTTTGAAGCCAATGCCGGTGTTAAGCTTAGCCAAAGAAAAGAGCTATGGCTTGACGCCGGGATCTTTTCTTCCCATATCGGATTTGAAAGTGCCACCAGTAAAGATTGCCCGACCCTGACAAGAAGTATCCTTGCCGATAATTCACCTTATTATGAAGCCGGCGCCAAACTGACCTATCTTTCGCCCAATAAAAAATGGACAATTTCGGCACTCGCGCTCAATGGATGGCAACGTATCCAACGTGTAGCTGGAAACCCGATGATCAGTACCGGTACCCAGGTTCAATTCAGGCCAACCGAAAATACGGTCATCAACTATAGCAGTTTCTTTGGCACAGATAAGCCTGACTCCGCCCGTTTGTTCCGTACCTTTCATAACCTGTATACCCAAACAAATCTCTCCGAAAACTGGGGCCTTATCCTAGGATTGGATATCGGTACCGAGGACCGGTCGGTAAATGGATCAGGGGTAAATACCTGGTTCGCTCCGGTGGGAATCCTGAAATATTCATTGAATGACCAATGGTCCATTGCCGGACGATATGAATACTATGCTGATGAGAATGGGGTTATCATTTCCAGTACCCAGCCAGGTGGTTTCAAAATAGCAGGGTTATCCTTTAATGTGGATCATAAACCGACAGACAATATGCTGATGCGACTTGAATTCCGTCATTTACAGGGTCAGGAACCCCAGTTCATCAGAGACAACCAGCCTGTAAAAACAGAATCTTTCTTAACCGCCTCAATGGCGATCTCATTCGAATGACCATGCCCGATCAGGAAGCTGACATATGGATGGAGAAATTGAAGAAGGAAGCCAAAGGTAAACTCAAGATCTATATTGGCATGAGTGCCGGTGTGGGAAAAAGTTACCGTATGCTTCAGGAGGCACACAGCCTTTTGCGCAATGGAACCAATATCAAGATCGGATACATCGAAACCCATGGAAGAAAAGAGACCGAAGCCCTGACCGCGGGGCTGCCGGTCATACCCCGTCGCAAAGCATTCTACAAAGGAAAAGAGTTGGATGAACTGGATGTACAGGCTATTCTTCTCCTGCATCCCGAAGTGGTGATCGTGGATGAATTGGCGCATACCAATATCCCCGGTAGCCGGAATGAAAAACGCTGGCAGGATGTACTCGACATTCTTGAGGCCGGTATTGATGTCATCACTGCCATCAACATTCAACATATCGAAAGCATCAATGAAGATGTAAAAGAGATCACCGGTGTTGAGGTTAAAGAAAGAGTGCCCGATAAGATCCTGCAGATCGCTGATGAGGTTGTGAATATTGACCTTACTGCCGATGAACTCATCACCCGACTGAAAGAAGGAAAGATCTATGACCATTCTAAAGTCCAGCTCGCCCTGCAAAACTTCTTTAAACCCGAAAAGATCCTTCAGCTCAGGGAGCTCGCGCTTAAAGAAGTAGCCGGACAGGTAGAACGAAAAGTAGACCATGAGGTTTCAGCGCGGGAAAGACCCTGGCGGCATGAACATTTCCTGGCATGTATCTCTTCCAATCAGGAAATGGCTCAAAACATTATTCGCAAAACAGCCCGTCTGGCTTCTTATTACAACAGTCAATGGTGGGTGTTGTATGTGCAAACCTCCAGAGAATCCGCAGAGAAAATTCCCCTTGCTACCCAGCGCCACCTGATCAATAATTTCAAAAATGCGACAGAACTTGGTGCGGTTGTACTCCAGATGAAGGAGGATGATGTGGCCGGGGCTATACTCCGGGTAGTGGAAGAAAAACAGATCACCACCGTTTGTATCGGCAAACCTCACCTAAATTTGTTTCGGGTAATATGGAAAACAGGGGTCTTTCGCAAACTTTTAAAAGCCTTGTCAAAAAATGAGGTGGATATCATCATTCTTTCCTGATGCCAACTAAATTAAAAACAAAGATCAGCCTGGGGGGCGTTTTTCTCTTTGCCCTGATGATCCTGGTAGGGGCTTCATCTTATTTTTACCTCGACCGGTTGGCCACCAGCTCACAGAATATTGTACAGGACAACTATGAAACCTTAGACTACTCCCGGGAAATGATCCTGTCCCTTGACCAGATTCGCCAGGACTCCGCAACCGCTTTTCAACGCTTCGAAAACCAATTACGTTTACAGGAAGAGAATATCACTGAGGACCAGGAATTGGATGCCACTAAAAAATTAGGCACTCTGTTCCATGTTTTTCGTTCATCAGGAGGCCCCGACAGCCTGCTTTATCCTCTTCGGGAACAGATCATTCACATTATGCAATTGAACCTGCAGGCGATCGACCGAAAAAACCAGTCGGCACAAAAAGAGGCCACCAATGCCCGTACAACCATCACCGTAATCTTAACGATCTGCCTGCTGGTGGGATTTACCTTCTTATTCAATTTCCCTTCTCTGGTCGCCTCTCCCATTGCTTCATTGACCGAAGGGATCAAGGCCATTGCCGAAAAAAAATACCACAAACGGATCCATCTGGAACGAAAGGATGAGTTTGGCGAACTGGCCAATGCCTTCAACCTGATGGCTGAACGACTGGATCAATATGAACACAGCAACCTGTCACGGATACTATTTGAAAAACAACGGGCCGAAGCGGTGATCAATTCGCTGAAAGATGCCAGTATCGGGATCGATGAAAAAGGCCTTGTACTTTTTGCGAATCAGCAAGCCCTCCATCTATTGGGGATACAGGAATTCGATATCGTTGGAAAAACGCAGGAGGAAGTGCGGGAAAAGAATGACCTGTTCCGATTTCTCCTGCAAGAACAACCCAGTCTGCCATTTAAGATCGTGGTTGAAGGCAAGGAGAATTTCTTTACCCGTGAAATGGTCGAACTCCCTCAAGATGGCAAAAAACCCGGGCTGATCATCATTTTAAAAAATATCACCCCTTTTAAAGAATTGGATACGGCCAAGACCCAATTCATGGCCACGATCTCGCATGAACTCAAAACTCCGCTGGCCTCTTCCGATTTTACACTCAAATTGCTGGAGGACGCACGTACCGGTCCGCTTAATACTGAACAGATTCAGCTTGTATCCAATCTCAAAGAAGATAACCGCCGGATCCTTCGGATCTTAAGCGAACTACTCGATCTGAGCCAGGTAGAAAGTGGAAAGATCGAACTCAACATTGCCCCTATTTCCCCCACCGAAATGATCGAGGAGGCCCGTATGGCCATTCTGAATACGGCCAACCAAAAGAATATCCGCGTAGATGTATCCCTGGCAGCGGATCTTCCCCTTGTGAAGGCCGATAAGGAAAAAGCAGGGTGGGTCCTGAACAATTTTTTGACCAATGCCATCAAATATTCCCCACCGGATGACAATATTCTGATCAGTTGCCGCCGGGACGGTGACCGGGTGGAGATCGGTGTCACCGACCATGGCTCAGGCATTGAAGAAGGATTCCAGGGCCGCATTTTTGATCGTTATTACAAGGTTCCCGGCAAAAATGCCGTTAAAGGCACCGGATTGGGACTGGCCATCAGCAAAGACCTCACGGAGGCCATGGGTGGCGAGATCGGGGTCCGGTCACAACTTGGCCAGGGCAGTTATTTTTACTTTCGGTTAAAGGTGGCAGAAAAGGCATAATGCAGTACATTTGCACGACTTTTAATCATCCTGCACCATGAGTATTCTTGTAAATAAAAATTCCCGGATCCTTGTCCAGGGTTTCACCGGATCAGAAGGCAGTTTCCACGCTACCCAGATGATCGAATATGGCACCAATGTAGTAGGTGGCGTAACCCCTGGTAAAGGCGGAACCACGCACCTGGATAAACCCGTATTCAATACCGTTGCGGATTGTGTGAAACAGACCGGGGCCAATGTCAGTATCATTTTTGTCCCACCGGCCTTTGCCGCCGATGCCATCATGGAATCGGCCGAAGCAGGGATCGAACTCGTGGTCTGTATCACCGAAGGAATCCCTACCCAGGATATGGTGAAAGTGAAGAACTTTTTACTCGGAAAAAATACCCGTCTGGTCGGCCCCAACTGTCCCGGGGTGATCACCGCCGGTGAATGTAAAGTGGGCATCATGCCCGGGTTTGTATTCAAAGCCGGACGCATCGGTATCGTTTCCAAATCGGGCACCCTCACCTACGAAGCCGCCGATCAGGTAGCGAAAGCCGGACTTGGAATTTCCACTGCCGTAGGTATCGGTGGCGACCCCATTATCGGAACCACTACCCGCGAAGCTGTTGAACTCTTTATGAACGATCCCGATACCGATGGTATCGTCATGATCGGTGAGATCGGAGGTGGTATGGAAGCCGAAGCCGCGAATTGGATCAAACAATCTGGTAATAAAAAACCGGTGGTAGGTTTTATCGCCGGACAAACCGCTCCTCCCGGTCGTCGTATGGGTCATGCCGGTGCCATCATCGGTGGCGCGGATGATACCGCTGCCGCTAAAATGAAGATCATGGCCGAATGTGGCATTCATGTGGCACAAAGCCCGGCAGATATCGGGAAAACAATGGCAACAGTCATTTCCAAGAAATAATTTCACTGCAAGAACAATAATTTCACCGCAGAGAACAAGAGGACGCGGAGATACGCAGGGAATAAAAACAAACATAAAAATAGCTGGTGACTACTTTGGTCACCAGCTATTTTTTTATGATTCTCTGCGTATCTCCGCGTCCTCTTGTTCTCTGCGGTGAATTATCCTAGAATCGGTTTCTCCGGGGCATTTCCTCCCACTCGTCATCATGCCGTCCCTGCTTTCCATCCCGCTCGAAATCATAGTAACGATCATTATCATCCCAATCGTTGATCCGGCGGTTGCGGTCATGGTCAAATCCACGGCCTTTGTTAAAGACCGTTCTTGTCTCCACCTTTGAACGGTTGAAGCGGTCAATGGTAACGAGGATATGCGTACCGGGACGTACATGAACAGTGGCATTGTACACCAGTTCATATCTGTTTCGGCCAAACCCCCTAAAGAAGCGATCCTTTTCCTTATATACCTTGATCTTGTGCATTCCAGGACGAAGGTTCTCCAGCTTCAGGCTGTTGAAGGCAGGATCAAAACGCTTGCCATCCACCATCACCTTGATGTCATCATTATCAAGCGAGCGAATGGTCAGTTTTCCGGTGAATCGCATGTCTGCTGCAAAAACAGCGACACCGATCAGGAGAGTAAAAAGTGTAGTGTAGATTTTTTTCATGGCTTTCTTTTTTAAGGTGAATAATTGTGTTCCTACCTATAAGATGCCAAACGCATGCCATCGTGCCAGATAATACGTTAATAACCGTTAAAATGCCCGGGCTTTATGAAATTCTTAAGGGTTTGGCATCCTGATAGAAACAGATTATTTACCTTGTATACAATTAAATAAGCGCTATGCAACCTTCTGTGAAATATTCCATCTTTAGCCTTCTCTTTTTAATCATCACCTTGCCTATGTTTTCGCAAACACCCATCAAGACCTACGACAAAGAATGGAAGAAGATCGATACGCATATTGAAAACGGTTTGCCCCAAAGTGCAGTGACCGAAGTAAAAAAATTGCTGGCCCTGGCCAAAAAGGAAAAACAGGAGGCCCAGGTTATCAAAGCCCTGATCTATTATACAGCCTTCCAGGGAGAAACAAGGGAGGATAACCCACTCCTTTCTATTAAAGACCTCGAAAAAGAAATCCCAACCGCCAGCCCGGCGGCTAAAGCCATTCTCCACAACCTGATCGCCACTCAGTATTGGGCCATCTTCCGGGATATGCGTTGGCAGATCTACAACCGCACAAATACGATCAGCTTTAAGAAGGATGATCCATTGACCTGGACAATTAGCGATTTTCATAAAAAGATCAGTACGCATTTCAAATCCGCTCTGGCTGATAGAGTATTATTGCAAAAAACCGATCTCAAACCCTATAATGCGATCATCGAAAAAGGAAATACCCGTCACCTTCGTCCTACCTTATATGATCTGCTGGCCCATCATGCCCTGGCCTATTTTGAAAGTGATGAGAGCGACCTCGACCGACCGGCCGATGCCTTTGAGATCAATGCCTCTTCGGCCTTTGATCCCGCTGCTGATTTCATCACCCGAAAATTTGATACCCGGGATACACTCTCTCTTCGTCGTCAGGCGCTGCTAATCTATCAGGAACTGATCCGGTTTCATTTGAATGATGTAAAACCCGATGCCCTGATCGACGCCGATCTGAAGCGATTGGATTTTGTCAAAGAAAATTCCACCCATCCTGATAAAGAGGAATTGCATTTACTCGCCCTTAATCATATCGCGAAACAATACGGCTCCTTACCAGCCGCGGCCCAAGCCTGGTACCTCCTTGCCGATCATCATTACCAACTGGTCAACGATTATGAACCCTTAAAGGATACCACTCATCGTTGGGAAAGAGTAAAGGCACTGGAGATCTGCAATCAGATACTGACTTCCAAAGACAGCTCAGAAGGTTGGGTCAATGCGTATAATCTCCGGTTGAACATCCTGAAAACCGAGACCTTTTTTCAGTTGGAAAAAGTAAATCTTCCTAACCAGGCCTTCCGCGTCTTTCTCAGCTATCGCAACACGCCGGTTATCTATTTGCGTCTTGTACAGGTAGAAAAGGAAATGAAGAAGAAAATGGAAGATCTCTATGAAAAGGAGAACTGGCAGTATTTGCTGAAAGCACCCGTCTTCAAAAGTTGGGAACAAGCGCTCCCCTTGCCCGCTGATCATCTTCAGCATACGACCGAAATCCCCGTGGAAGGGATTGGCTCCGGAGAGTATTTACTGATCACCTCAACGGCAAAGGATTTTGATATTGATAAATCAACTCTTTCTGCCCGCCACTTTTTTGTATCTCCTATCAGTTTTGTTCGGAATGGCAAAGAAATCTATGTGCTACACCGCGAAACTGGTCAGCCGCTGGCCGGCGCGAAAATAGACGCCTGGAAACGGACCTATAACCAGAAAGAAGCAGAATACGTGGAAGAATGGTATAAGCGTTACGAGACAAATCAAAATGGATATGTCGAGTTGTCTGACATCATGCAGGAGTCGGACCGCAACTCGCCCTATAAACTGGCTATCACCTACCAAAAAGATTCCTTATTGCTGGATGAATGGATGAGTGATTATTACTGGTCAAGAAACAATACCGAAAACGAAGCGCCGATCGATAACCGCCAATACTTTTTCTTTACCGACCGGGCCATTTACCGTCCGGGACAAACTGTTTATTTCAAAGCGATCGGTATCATCCCTGACGCCGAAAAAAGATTCATCCCGCTTACGCGTCATAAAAGCAAGTATATCCTGCGTAATGTAAACTCAGATATTGTAGACAGCCTGGTGCTTACTTCGAATGAATATGGTTCCGTATCCGGTTCCTTCCGTCTGCCTTCTACAGGATTGACGGGACAATTCACCTTACAGGATGCAGATGGCCATGGTTTCAACTTTTTTTCTGTGGAAGAATACAAAAGGCCCAAATTCTTTGTGGAATATGAGAAAATAAAAGGGGCTTACCGGGTCGGTGACACGATCACAGTCACCGGATCGGCCCAGGCCTATGCCGGTAATGCCATTGACGGCGCCAAAGTAAAATACCGGGTGGTGCGCGAGGCGCGTTTCATTTATCCCTGGCTGTTCAAACGCTGGTGGCAGCCTTCCTCTCCTTCACAGGAGATCGTTAACGGTGAAACCACCACCGATGCGGCAGGAAAGTTCCGGATCGATTTTGCGGCTATACCCGATAAAAGCCTGGACAAAAAACTGGAGCCTGTATTTGATTACACCGTGTATGCGGATGTGGTGGATATCAATGGAGAAACCCGCACCGGAGAAACCACCGTTTCCGCCGGATACAAAGGGTTGATGCTCTCTACCGCCATTCCCGGGCAGGTTACCCTGGACAGCCTGAAAAGCCTGACCATTTTAACCCAAAACATGAACGGGGAATTTGAACCCGCGCAAATAGAAGTAGGTATTTCCGCTCTGAAGATCGAGCAACGTTTGTTGCGTCCCCGTTTCTGGGAAAGACCGGAATCGCAGATCTTATCGAAAGAAGAATACACCCGTCGTTTCCCCCATGATATCTATGCTGGCGAAGATGACTGGGAAAATTGGGAAAAAGAAAAGATCGTCTATACCAAAAAAGACAGTGCCCGGACAAAAGGAGAATTTCCGCTTACCGGTGCGCGTCTTCCTGCCGGTTATTACGAAATAATGGTTACCGCCAAAAATGAAAAGGGCGAAGAAGCCAAAGACATCCGGTATATCGAGATCGTTGATGAAAAAGCCAGCCAGCTCCTCAGGCCTCAATACCTGTGGACACGTCGTAGTGAATCGATTGAACCCGGCGAAACAACCTCGATTCAGATTGGCACGTCGGCACCCAATGTGTATTTAGTAAAAGAAGAATACCGGGAGGCAAAAAAGGGACAAAAACAAGACCGGTTTGGATTACAGGTCACCACCACCCAACAAACCTTACAGACCGGCAAAACCTCTTTCCCTGTCACCGCTACCGAAGAAGACCGGGGCGGGTTTGGTATCACGGCCTTCATGGTGCGGGACAATCGTTTTTACCAATTCCAGGACCGGATCGAGGTACCGTGGAGCAATAAGGACCTGCAGGTGGAGTTCAAAACCTTCCGTGATAAAACACTTCCTGGTTCAGATGAAAAATGGTCGGTCAGGATAAAAGGGTATAAGAGTGAAATGGTCGCTGCTGAAATGCTCGCGAGTATGTATGATGCCTCGCTCGACCAGATCGTTGATCACGATTGGAACCGTCCCTATATCTGGCCCTATTTATTCGCCACCAGAAGCTGGGATCCGGGTGCAAACTTTAAGCTGGAAAATGCGTCAAAATGGGAAAAGGACGAAGAGGAGAAGTATCTGATCAAACAATACGATGAATTGATAGATCTTGCTAATACACGAGGAGGATACAAAATGAAGAGTATGGCACCGGGTGTTGGCAACGCGCGCGCCATGGAAAAAATGGCAGTTAATGTGTTAGACGCAAAGTTTAGTAAAGCAGAAGACATTACTGCATCGGAGGGGTATTATAACGAAGACGGAGATGGAGTAACGGATACAACAAAAATGATCCAAAATCCACAAGATATCCCGGCACCCTCCATACGCAAGAACCTCCAGGAAACGGCCTTCTTCTTTCCTGACCTGAGAACAGACAGCGAAGGAAATATCGAATTCTCCTTCACAACACCAGAAGCCCTGACCACCTGGAAACTTCAAACACTGGCGCATACCAAAGATCTGGCTTTTAACCAGTCAGCCAAACTCCTTATCACCCAGAAACCCCTGATGGTACAACCCAACCCTCCGCGTTTCTTACGCGAAGGCGATAAGATGGAATTCAGTGGAAAGATCGTGAACATGACAGAAGAGGAGATCACCGGGCAGGCTCAACTCCTTTTGTTCGATGCCACCAATAACCAATCAGTAGATGGCTGGTTTCAGAACGTGTTTCCCAATCAGTACTTCACCGTACCGGCCGGACAAAGCGTAGCGGTTAAATTCCCCATCGAAGTACCATTTCTGTTTGACCGGGCACTGACCTGGCGCATCGTGGCCAGTTCCTCGGCCACAAATACCCTGGCACTGGGTGCCTATAGCGATGGCGAAGAAGCCATGCTACCGGTATTGACCAACCGTATGCTGGTGACAGAGACCCTTCCCCTTCACCTGCGGGATACGGGTACAAAGACCTTCAAATTTGACAAACTACTGAAAGCAGGTGCCTCGGAAACCTTGCAACACCATAGTCTCACCGTAGAATATACCTCCAATCCCGTTTGGTATGCCGTGCAAAGCCTGCCCTACTTAATGGAGTATCCCTACGAATGTGCCGAGCAGACCTGGAACCGGTATTATGCCAATGCACTGGCCGGATTGATCGCTAATAGTTCTCCACGGATCAAAGCCGTATTTGAATCCTGGAAAGGAAAAGATACCGCTGCCTTGTTAAGCAACCTGCAAAAAAATGAAGAACTGAAATCCATTCTCCTCGAAGAAACCCCCTGGGTGCTTGATGCCCGCAATGAATCAGAACAAAAGAAAAAGATCGCATTGCTTTTTGATCTCTATCGACTCAGCGATGAAGCAAATAGCAGTCTGGAAAAACTAACGCGGATGCAAAACGCCAGCGGCGCCTTTGTATGGTTTCAGGGCGGACCCGATGACCGGTATATTACCCAGTACATCGTCACCGGTATCGGGCATCTGCTAAAACTGAATGCGGCTTCTGCTGCGGAAAAGAAAACCCTGGAGAATATACTGGCTAAAGCCCTTCCCTATCTCGATAAAAAAATAAAAGATGACCATGACCAATTGAAAAAGCGAAAAGCCAATCTCACCCTGAACCAAATTGGCCAGACACAGGTGCAATACCTCTACCTCCGGAGTTTCTTCCCCGATAAGAAAATACCCGCTGCCTCTCAGGCCGCTTATACCTATTACCGGACACAGGCCCAGAAATTCTGGACCAAACAAGGAAAATATGCGCAAGGCATGATCGCCCTGGCCCTGCATCGGACCAAGGATACCAAGACCCCGGCCGCAGTTATTAAATCCTTAAAAGAAACCTCGATCAATAATCCCGAACTCGGTCGCTATTGGAAACTTTCTTCCGGTTGGTTCTGGTACCACGCCCCTGTAGAAACACAGGCCTTGTTGATCGAAGCATTCTCTGAGATCGGAAACAATCAAACCACCGTCAATGAATTAAAGACCTGGTTGCTGAAAAACAAACAAACCAATCATTGGTCAACCACCAAGGCTACGGCAGAAGCTTGTTACAGTTTATTGCTACGGGGAGAAGACTGGCTAAGCCAGGGACATGAGGTTCGGATCGATCTGGGGCCAGCCTTTGTTACCTCCGGTACAGGCGCTGAAGCGGGAACCGGATATATCAAAAAGACCATTGAAGGCCGTCTGGTAGAGCCTGCCATGGGAGAAATCAAGGTCCAGGTAAAAAATACAGCAACGGCTACATCAGGTGGCTCGCCCTCCTGGGGGGCTGTTTACTGGCAGTATTTTGAGGACCTGGATAAGATCACCTCTGCGGAAACACCCCTCAAACTCAACAAAAAAATATTCATTAAAAAGAATGAGGAACGCGGGCCGGTATTACATCCCATCAATGAAGGCGATGTAGCTAATGTAGGTGACCGCATCACTGTTCGAATAGAATTGCGGGTAGATCGTGATATGGAATATGTGCACATGAAAGATATGCGCGCCAGTTCGCTTGAACCCGTGAATGTTTTGAGTGGCTATCGCTGGCAGGATGGACTGGGCTACTACGAAAGCACCCACGATGCGAGCACTAACTTCTTCTTTCATTCTTTACGAAAAGGAACCTATGTTTTCGAATACGAACTGTTTGTCACCCACAAAGGCGAATTCTCCAATGGCGTAACAACGATACAATGCATGTACGCGCCAGAGTTTTCGTCGCATAGCGAGGGGGTAAGGGTGGTGGTGGAGTGAATGGTGGGGTCGGATGTTGGATGTTGGATGTTGGATGATAGATGACGGATGTCTGATGACTGATGACGGATGTTGGAGGGTTGCTGTGCGAGACCTCTGGTCTCGCACGATTGTCTTGTCGCCTCTGGCGACTCGAATAAAATACTTTTTTGAAAATATATAAAGATCGTGTCGCCAGAGGCGACGAGAGGAACGTGCGAGACCAGAGGTCTCGCACAGCAACCCTCCATCATCCAACATCCAACATCCATCATCCAACATCTCTCCTCCGTCATCTGTCCTCCGTCATCTGTCATCCGTCATCTGTCACCCTAAACGCAACACCCTCCCAAACCTCCCCACATCCACCAAGGGCATCAATTCATTTCCCTTTACTAAATGCTGTACGAATTGATCGCCGAAATATGGGGTGAGTGAACAGCCTTTTGTCCCCATGCCATTAAATATCCCGACGACAGGATACAAGGGATGCAGACCGATAAAGGGACGTCGCTCGATGGTGGCTGGCCGTACTGCCGCCTTATGGTCAAGTATCTTATAGGGTAACTTAAGCCAGTTATCTAATTTTTGAATGGCCACTGCCCGATAGCCTTCGGTGGGAAGTGCATTGTCAAATTCCCAGATATAATTTGAACCCAACCAGAAAAGGTTATCGCCTGATAAAGGCACGAGGGTCAACCCTTTTTTATAAATATTCTCTTTCGGCAGGTCGGGTATCTCAAGTATCAGGGCTTCGCCCTTGTGCATGGCAAAGGGGAGCCGGGAGAAAAACCGCGATTGAGAGGCTTCAGCGCCATCACAATAAATGATCCGATGGGCAATAATATCCCGGTAGGTTATCGAGTCCTGATTTACGACCAATTCGTTTTCTTCAAATCGCTCCTTTCTTAATTGTCCTTTTTCTTCCAATCGTTTTTGCCAGGCAGGCAATAACTTATCCAGGTGAACGGTATAGGCCGGATCAATGATGCCACAGCCAAAACCGGGATGAAAAAAATGAGACAGGAGATCATCCGGCCCTTTGGAAATATAGTCCTCCCCTTTCTCGAGGCGGGATTCAAAGGCGATCTTGATATCCGGAGCGGAAAAGAAGTCAAGAATAGGCTTTCGGGAAATGGCGTTGATCCCCAGGTCAGCACCCATTCGATCATACTGCTTTTCAGCAAATGGCAGGAGTTCATCGATCATCCAGGTCTTGACAACGCGCCTTCCCGTCACCGGATTGATCAACCCCGCGGCCACCCGGGAAGAACTCGAAGGATCCGCCTCGTCGATCACCAGAAAGGTCTTATCTGTTTTGGATAAAAAATAACTCAGCCATGTCCCGGCAATACCCTGTCCGATTATCAAATAGTCCACCAGCATGTTGCAAAGGTAGGGAGGGCGGGGATAGTGAATAGTGAATGGTGAATGGTGAATGGTGAATAGTGAATAGTGAATAGTGAAACTAAAAATTTGTAATTTACAATCCAATAAATTTATTCACCATTCACTATTCACCATTCACCATTCACCATTCACCATTCACCATTCACCATTCACCATTCACCATTCACTACCATGCCCAACCAACAATACGCCATCCCCGCCAAGTACCGTCGCCTTGAAAACCTGCATATAGTTTTCTGGTTGCTGAAAGATATTTCCTGGTGTATGATCTGGAAATTTTTGGGTGTATTAATGATCGTACCCACACTGGCTGTGGCGATCTTTATAGGTTGGCGTACACGCCAGATCAAATCCGAATTGGCGCATAACCTGGCCATCGCCTTTTGGATATCGGCAAACAGTTACTGGATGATCAGTGAATTCTTTGGCTTTGATGAAATACCTGTTTGGCGGCATTTCGAAGGAAAACACCTGGCCCTGATCCCCTTCCTGATCGGAGCAGCTATACTGGCTTATTATTATGCGCTGGTGCGTCCCCGCGAAGTAAGGGAGAGGCATTTTGTGACGATGTGAAGGAGGTGTGAGGCGTGAAACGTGAGGAGTGAGGCGTGAGACGTGAGACGTGAGATGTGAGGCGTGAAACGTGAGGCGTGAGATAATAGTATTGAATAATGAATTTTCACTCACGACTCACGACTGACGTCTCACGACTCACGACTGACGTCTCACGCCTCACGACTGACGTCTCACGTCTAACGACTGACGTCTCACGTCTCACGATACTAAATAGAAACCGAGCCGATCAACGGCAATGAAAAGCGTAAATTACTTTCCTTCTTCAGAACATGCTTTCTGAAGAGGTAAATGGCGGCGATTGTTAACATAGTTCCCGGAATTTTAATGAATGATTTTATTTCGGGATATTGGATCCTGGTTCAAAACTTTGCAAAGGGCATCATACAATTGCGGCATGTTCATCTTCAATCCCTCCGGGCTTTCAAAAAAAGCCTCCACACTCACGGCCCAAAACTCATGGATATTGCTATAGGCATAACTCCGCAGGTAACTCCGGCGGCGGGTTATGACATCGGCAATGATCGGTCCGGTTGTCGTTGAGAATTTCTCATAATTCAACCGAAACTCTTTATCCTCTCCATAAGGTGCAAAGAAGTTATTATACAGCAGTGCATGACTCATTTCATGCAAGGCCACATTGATATTGTCGTTGCTAACGGCATAGCCGTAGAGAAAATGTTTCCAGGACAGATAGATCCCTTCCGGTGCCACATGACCGATATAGAGTTCCTTATCACTGTCCACCTGATAGGCATCGGCCAGGATATGGATATCCTTGAAACTGTCCATCAGGAAATTGTCCAACCCAAAGGTGACCTGCACCGCAGAGGCACTGACCAGAACGGGTATCTCTTCCCGCTCTTCCAATCCTACATAATGAAAGGTCTTGGACATCCGGTAATGGTGTACCCGGTCAACAAAGCGGCGCTTCATCGGCTCATCCAGCTCGTTGAAATAGTTGATATATCCACCAATAATAAAGGAGTAGTTGTTGTATACAAATTCCGACACCAATTCTATGGGAACTGGGACCACCGGTTTGGGCGCTTCAGGTACAGACCTGTCCGGTGTGAACAACCGTTTAAGTTTTCGCAATACAGTTTTCATGAGTCGGGTTCGGAGAGCTAAAAGTAGAAAACGCCCCCGGCCTTTGCAAGTTTTACGCAGTAATATTTCTATTTTCAAAGCCAGTCGCTGTTTTCCAATCCATTAGGATAGGCCCCTTCGCTGATTTGTCCGTATATTTGCGCGATTTCTACCAATCTATTTCCTCATGTTCAGAACGCATACCTGTGGCGAACTCCGGCTCGCTGATGCCGGCAAAGAAGTGACCCTGGCCGGTTGGGTCCAAACCATACGCAAATTTGGCGCGATCACCTTTGTGGATCTGCGCGATCGCTATGGTATCACCCAGTTATTATTGGGCGAAGACCTGCAAGCTCAACTGGATGCCAATCCGCTTGGCCGTGAATTTGTATTACAAGCCACCGGAAAGGTCAGCGAACGTTCGAGCAAGAATCCCGCCATCCCTACCGGAGATATCGAGATCGTATTGAGCGCCTTTACTATACTCAATAAATCCGCCGTCCCCCCCTTCACCATACAGGATGATACCGACGGAGGAGATGACCTGCGGATGAAATACCGTTACCTGGATCTTCGCCGCGGTGCTGTGAAGAGAAACCTCGAATTGCGCTATGCCGTCAACCGCGCTGCACGCAATTACCTGCACCAGCAAGGGTTCATGGATATTGAAACTCCCTTTCTGATCAAAAGCACCCCCGAAGGGGCACGCGATTTCGTGGTTCCCTCCCGTATGAACCCGAATCAGTTCTATGCCCTGCCTCAAAGTCCGCAAACCTTTAAGCAATTGCTGATGGTGAGTGGGTATGACCGTTACTACCAGATCGTGAAGTGTTTCCGCGATGAAGACCTGCGTGCCGACCGCCAACCTGAATTCACACAGATCGACTGCGAAATGGCCTTTGTGGAGCAGGAGGATATTCTGAACATGTTCGAAGGCATGGTGAAATCCATCTTCCTCGAAGTAAAAGGGATCAACTATGCAGAGAAGGTAGAACGCACTACCTGGGAAGAAGCCATGTGGACCTATGGTAATGATAAACCCGATATCCGTTTCGGAATGAAGGTCTGCAACCTGAAATTCCCGGCGCATACCTTTCAAACCAAGAACTCCATCTCCTCCCTGATCGATGGCGCAAATTTCCAGGTCTTTGATGGCGCTGAAACCGTGGTGGCGATTGCCGCACCGGGCTGCAGCGAATACACACGCAAACAAACCGATGAACTGACCGAATGGGTGAAACGCCCGCAGATCGGGATGAAAGGTTTGGTCTTTATTAAATGCAATACCGACGGCACGTATAAAAGCAGTGTCGATAAATTCTATAGCGAAGAGAAATTAAAAGCGATCGCCGATGCGGCCGGGGCAAAAGCCGGTGACCTGGTATTGATCCTTGCCGGAGCAGAAGAAAGAACCCGCAAAGCCATCAGTGAACTACGTCTCGAAATGGGTGAGCGGCTGGGACTGCGCCGAAAAGATGAATTCAAATTACTCTGGGTACTCGATTTCCCCCTCTTTGAATATGATGAGGAAGGAAATCGCTGGGTCGCCCGTCACCACCCCTTTACCTCCCCTAAACCTTCGGATATCCCCACCATGATCGGGAATGATCCGCGTATTGCCGATGCTTCCAAATACCTGGAGCATCCCTATGCGGCCATCAAAGCCAATGCCTACGATATGGTATTGAATGGAAATGAGATCGGCGGTGGCTCCATCCGTATCTTCCAACGGGAGTTGCAGGAAAAAATGTTTGCCGCCCTGGGCATGGATAAAGAAGAACAACAACACAAGTTTGGATTTCTGCTGGGGGCCTTTGAATACGGCGCACCACCCCATGGGGGTATCGCGTTTGGATTTGACCGGCTCTGTGCGATCCTGGGAGGCAGCGAAAGTATCCGTGATTTTATCGCCTTCCCCAAGAACAACTCCGGGCGCGATGTGATGCTGGATGCCCCTGCCACCATTGATCAAAAACAATTGGATGAGCTTTTCCTGAAGCTAACAGCTAAAAGCTAATAGCTAAAAGCCATTGGCTGTTAGCCTTTATGTATCTTTAATTGTGATTACATCCGCTCCTCTTGCCGAACGAATACGCCCTGAAAAGCTTCAGGACCTCATAGGCCAGGAACACCTGACCGGCAAGGGAAGTATTTTGCAAAATGCGATAGAGATCAACAAGGTCCCCTCCATGATCCTCTGGGGGCCGCCCGGGACGGGCAAAACCACCATCGCCAATATTATTGCCCATACCTTACAGGTTCCTTTTTTTACACTCAGTGCCATCGCAGCCGGCGTTAAAGATGTCCGCGATGTGATCGAACAGGCACGCACCCGTCCAGGTGCCATTCTTTTTATCGATGAGATCCACCGCTTTAATAAAGGGCAACAGGATGCCTTACTTGGCGCCGTGGAAAAAGGTACCATCACCCTTATCGGCGCCACCACCGAAAACCCTTCTTTTGAGGTCAATGCGGCCCTGCTTAGCCGTTGCCAGGTATATATATTAAAGGCCCTGGAGGAAAAACACCTGGAGCAATTGGTGAAACAAGCGATAGAAAAAGATGAATGGCTGCGGAACCGCTCGCTGGATATCCGTGAAACGAATGCCCTCTTCACCATTTCCGGAGGTGATGGACGTAAACTGCTCAATCTGCTTGAACTCTGCGCGGATACGCTTCCTCCCGGTTCGGAACTCACCGATGAACTGGTGACAAAGATCGCCCAGCAACGAATTGCCCGTTATGATAAATCAGGCGAGCAGCACTATGATATCATTTCGGCCTTTATCAAATCCATTCGTGGCAGCGATCCGAATGCCGCTGTATATTGGCTGGCGCGTATGATCGAAGCCGGGGAAGATGTTAAATTCATCGCGCGTCGAATGTTGATTCTTGCCGCGGAAGATATTGGCAATGCCAACCCCACCGCGCTTGTGCTGGCCAACGCCACATTTGATGCAGTAAATAAGATCGGTTATCCGGAATCCAATCTCATTCTTTCTCAATGCGCGATCTATCTCGCCTCCAGCGCAAAAAGTAACTCCGCCACCCTGGCCATCATGAATGCCAGCAGCATCGTCAAACAAAAAGGTGATCTCCCTGTACCCTTGCATATCCGCAATGCCCCCACCAATCTGATGAAAAGCGAAGGCTATGGCAAGGGATATGAATACTCACACAACTACGAAAAGAATTTCTCGCCCCAGGAATACCTCCCTCCTGAAATCGCAGGCACATCTTTCTATCAACCCGGCACCAACGCCCGGGAAGAGGAAATGCGCAAGCATTTGAGGGATCTGTGGAAGAAGAAGTATGGGTACTGATGCTGTGCGGCTGTGCGAGACCTCCGGTCTCGCACTATTGTCTTGTCGCCTCTGGCGACTCGAATAAAATACTTTTCGAAAATAATAATAAATCGTGTCGCCAGAGGCGACGAGAGGAACGTGCGAGACCGGAGGTCTCGCACAGCCACCCAACACAATCATAATTCCCCTAAATTTACAAGACAAACTTCTGCCATGAGATTTCTCCACATTCTACTCCTGTTAACTACCGTTTCCGCTTCGGCGCAAACTATCATTCATAAAGACCCGCAAATTGAAAAATGGGTTACGGAAGTCAATGCCGATTCGCTTCGATCCTATATTCATACCCTGGTTGGTTTTGGTACCCGTAATACACTGAGTACCCAAACAGATCCCAAAAGAGGAATAGGTGCCGCCCGTAACTGGGTATTGTCAAAATTCAATGAATTTGCCAAACAATCCGGTGGCCGGTTGACCGCTATCATTGATACCACTACGCTGCAACCCGATGGACGACGCGTGGATGTACCCTTATTATTGGGCAATGTGGTAGGCACACTCAAAGGAACAGATCCCAATGATAAAAGGATATTTATCATCAGTGGCCACCTCGATAATATGCGGACCAGTGTAATGGACCGCACCGGAGATGCACCCGGTGCGAATGACGATGGAAGTGGAACGGCGGCCGTGATCGAATGTGCCCGGATTCTAAGTAAACAATCTTTTCCCGCCACCATTCTCTTTGTCGCCTTTAGCGGGGAAGAACAAGGATTATTGGGGGCACACTTTATGGCGGAAAAAGCAAAGAAAGAAAACTGGCCCATTGAAGCTGTGTTGAACAATGATATCATGGGGAGTAACAATAGCAATGAGACCAACATCATCAACAATACCAGGGTCCGGATCTTTAGCGAAGGATTACCGGCATATGAAACCGAAAAATCAGCCGCCAATATCCGCAGCCTCGGTCTTGAAAATGATGGCGCTTCGCGCCAACTGGCACGGTATATGAAAGAGGTGGGTGAAAGGTATGTGGATCATTTAACCGTATCCCTGATCTACAGGAACGACCGATTTTTGCGCGGGGGTGATCACACCGCTTTTGTCAACCGCGGGTTTACGGCTATCCGTGTCTGTGAAATGAATGAAAATTTTTATCACCAGCACCAGGATGTACGCAAAGAGAACGGGATCCAATACGGTGACCTCGAAGAGTTCATGGATTTTGAATACCTGCGCAAGACCACCGCGCTCAATCTTGCCAGCCTGGCCAGTCTGGCCCTGGCACCTGCCCGGCCTGAAGAGGTAAAGATCGAAGTGCGGAAGCTGACCAATTTCACCGAACTGAATTGGAAAGCCCCTCTCACCGGTCGTACCGCCGGGTATTATATACTTATTCGGGAAACCAGCAGCCCGGTTTGGGAGAAAAAGATCTTTACCACCGCCACATCAGCAACGATCCCGTATTCAAAGGATAATTATTTCTTTGCCATACAATCCGTGGACGAAGCAGGGCATGAAAGTCTGCCGGTGATTCCACAGGTCTCAAGACGTTAACATGAACTGGATTCTAAAATCGTTTGACCAGCTTACCCCGCGTGAACTTTACGCGATCCTGCAATTACGTAATGAAGTTTTTGTGGTGGAACAAAACTGTGTATTTCAGGATGCCGATGGAAAGGATGGCTATTGTCATCATTTAATGGCCTGGGAACCGGGTTACCTGGCTGCTTATACCCGATTGGTCCCGCCCGACCTGGCCTATCCTGGTTTTGCTTCCATTGGACGGGTGGTCAGTTCCCCCAAGGTCAGGGGCACGGGTTTGGGCAATGAACTCATGGAGCGTTCGATCGGTGAAGCAAAAAACTTATTTCCCGGATTCCCCATCCGGATCGGTGCACAATTATATCTCAAGAAATTCTATACCGGACTCGGCTTTCAACAGACCGGTGAAATCTACCTCGAAGATGGCATTGAACACATCGAAATGACGCTGTCTGAAACTCCTAAGTAGATTTACCAAGTGGAAAAACCAAGGCACTACGAGCAATATTGTTAATCTTTGTTCGTAAATAGATGGAGAAATGAGAATTTCTCTTTTAGTCAACAGTAATCCAATATTTGAGAAACGAAATCTGGTCTCTTATGAAAACAATTGTACCAATTGTGCGTACGATGGCATTTGCCACCGTGCTCTTTCTCTTCACACAAAAGACGCAGGGACAGGCCATTACCCTTCAGAACGGGAAGGTGGAAGTAGGCCTGGGCATTGGTCCCTCTTTCTTCCTGGGCGATCTGGGTGGACAGAGAGGTATCGGTCAACCCTTTATCAAGGACATCAACATCCCGCTGACCAAACTGTCGAAGGGCATTTATCTGAACCTCTATCCGGCCGAATGGATCGGTTTTCGCGTTTCCCTGAACCACATGATGGTCGAGGGCGATGATGCGGAAATTGATAACAAAGGTGGACGTGAGATCTCCCGTCTAAGGAGAAACCTTTATTTTAAATCGAACATCACCGAAGCCTATGCGGCCCTGGAACTTTATCCAACCGTATTCCTGGAGCAATACGATGGCTTACAGGGAAAGATCAGACCGTATGGTTTGATCGGTATCGGTGCCTTCCATTTCAATCCTAAAGGCTATTATATCGGTGGCAACGGCCAGAAAACTCTGGTTGACCTGAAACCGCTTCGCCTGGAAGGACAGGGCATGGCAGAATATCCCGAGAAAAAGGAATACAGCCTGACCCAATTGGAAGTTCCCATGGGTTTTGGTTTTAAATACTACGTCAAAGAAAACCTGTATGTGGGATTGGAGATCCTGCACCGCAAGACCTTTACAGACTATGTCGATGACGTAAGTACATCCTATATCGACCCGATCTACTTCGATCAATACCTGACACCTGAGCAAGCTACCTGGGCCCGTCAACTGCACTACCGTACGCCGCTGTATGAACCAACCACACGTCCATTCATCGGATACCAGCGTGGCGACCCCAAGGAAAACGACGCGTTCTTTACGACCGTGTTGCGCTTTGGATGGCGGATCAATGGCGATAATACGCCCAACAGCCGTGCGCGCAGACAGATGCGTTGTCCGAAGTATTTCTAAGCCCGATCCCGTAATCCCGAACCCATGAAAACGCATAAGCCTTTTCCAAAATTGGTAGGCGGTTTGCTGACCGGAGCCGTGCTACTCAATACCATCACCCTGACCTCCTTTACCGGTAAAGAGTCCGCCAACGATCCCACGATCGGTGGCAAAGACCGAATCGTAAAGAAAAGGGCTGGTAAAAAATCAAGGGCCATCCGGATCTATCCGGATATCGTAAAACGTACCATGCACATCATCTCCAAGGATGTGAATGAAGGCCCGGTCGATTTCTATGTATTTGCCCTGGATGGCACCATGCTCGCCAATCACCGCCTCAATCCCGGAGAACATGTCCGGATCGGGGAACTGCCACGCGGTACCTATGTGTACGAAGTGTTCGACGGAGATGAAATGTCCGAAAAGGGCAACCTCGAGATCAAATAGTAAAAAAAGTTCTTTACATACAACTGTATAAACGCAGTTCCAATAAGGCCATCGAGCTTAATAAAATTCAATACCCTGGTTGACTAAAACCTAATCCGTTCTCTATTGGTACTCTCAAAAAGTAGAAGATTTTATTAAATACTCCATGTCACCTTATTGGACAATATTAAGGGGCGACGGAATAAAATCCGGTCGCCCCTTTTTTTTTCAATACCCGCCTCACAACTCTGCCTTCAGATACTTCCCGGTAAAGCTCTCCTTAATTTTAATCAGCTCCTCCGGCGTTCCCTCAAACAATACCCGGCCTCCACCATCACCACCCTCGGGGCCCATGTCAATGATATGATCTCCAACCTTTATCACATCCATATTGTGCTCAATGACCAGGACCGTATTACCCCGATCAACCAGCTTATTCAATACATCCAACAGGTGCTGCACATCCTGAAAATGAAGCCCGGTCGTGGGCTCATCAAGTATATAGAATGTCTTGCCGGTATCCCGTTTGGATAATTCAGTGGCGAGTTTCACCCGCTGGGCCTCTCCCCCACTCAGGGTCACCGCCGATTGACCCAGGGTGATATAACCAAGACCCACTTCATCCAATACTTTTATCTTCCGGTAGATATAGGGCACCTGCTGAAAGAACTCGACCGCTTCCTCCACCGTCATTGCCAATACATCGGCAATGGACTTCCCTTTATACCGTATCTCCAGGGTCTCGCGGTTATAGCGCTTGCCATTGCATTTCTCACAATGCACATATACATCGGGTAAGAAGTTCATTTCGATCACCCGCATACCACCTCCTTCACAAACATCACAACGGCCACTTTTTACATTGAACGAAAAACGTCCCGCATTATACCCGCGTATCTTGGCCTCGGGTACCGCGGCAAAGAGTGTCCGGATATCGGTAAAGAACCCGCAATAGGTCGCGGGATTACTCCGCGGTGTGCGTCCGATAGGTGACTGATCGATCTCGATCACCTTGTCAATATGCTCCAATCCCTTCACCGACTTATACGGCATCGGTGTCATACGAGAATTATAAGCATGCTTGGATAAAATGGGATAAAGGGTCTCATTGACCAGGGTCGACTTTCCACTTCCACTTACCCCGGTCACCACAATGAACTGCCCCAGTGGAAACTTCACATCCACCTTCTTGAGGTTATTGCCGGTCACCCCTTTTAGGTCAACCGATTTCCCACTCCCCTTTCTTCTTTCGGTGGGCACCGGTATTTTCAAATGTCCATTGAGATAGCCTGCTGTCAGGGTATCTCCTTTTAAAATCTCCTCAGGTGTGCCCTTGGCCACGATCCGGCCCCCGTGGTAGCCCGCCTTGGGACCAATATCCACGAGGTAATCTGCTGCGAGCATGATGTCCTTATCATGTTCTACCACCAATACATTATTGCCAATATCCCGCAGGTTTTGCAGGGCCTGGATCAAGCGATGATTGTCACGCTGATGCAACCCGATCGAAGGCTCGTCAAGGATATAGGTGATCCCTTGCAATTGAGAACCGATCTGTGTCGCCAACCGGATACGTTGCGATTCACCACCGCTTAATGTCTTCGATGGACGGTTGATAGTAAGATAGGTCAATCCCACATCGAGCATGAACTGCAACCGCTCACGAATTTCTTTGAGTATATCTTTCCCGATGACCTTTTGTTTATCATCCAGTCTTTTCTCAATGTCTTTAAACCAAACGGCAAGTTTATCCAGGTTCATCTGGCTCAGCTCCGCGATATTCTTTCCATCCACTTTGAACCAGAGGCTTTCTTTGCGCAGCCGGTCGCCGTGACAGGACTCACAGGGCTTTAACTCCATATAGGATTCCGCCCACTCACGCAGACTTTCACTATACCCGTTATTGAACCATCGTTTCAACATATGAATGATCCCTTCAAAAGGAGCGGTGGGATCATACTTGAAATTCTCTTCTTCGATCTCTTCTTCCACCCCTTCCACATTACCATACAACAGGATATTCAATGATTTTTTATCGAGTTCGCTGATGGGTTTTGTCAGCGATATCTTGTTCTTCTTCGCGATCTCCTGTACCTGTCTGAATACATGCGCTTCTCTTTCTCCGCCAAGCGGGGCAATTCCCCCGTCACTGATGCTCACCGAATCATCCGGAATGATCGTCTCCATATTGACCGTGAACATCGTTCCCAATCCACGACAGGTAGGACAAGCCCCATAGGGCGAGTTGAATGAAAAAGAATTGGGAGAAGGTTCTTCGTAACTGATCCCGGTATCCTCGCACATCAATTGTTTGGAGTACTGTACTGTTTTGCTCGAGTCATTCACCAGCAGGAACATCAGGTCCTTTCCCAGACGTAGGGTTTGCTGAACACTCTGGCTCATTCTTGCCCGCAGGTCGGGCGTTACCTGCAAGCGGTCCACCACCAGTTCAATATCATGGATCTTATACCGGTCCACCTGCATCTTGGGCACAAGGTCTTTCACTTCTCCATCCACGCGCACTTTTAAAAACCCTTTCTTCCGCATGTCCTCAAACAATTCGCGGTAATGCCCTTTGCGGCCTCTGACAAGGGGCGCAAGCAGGTGGATCTTTGCGCCTTTGTATTTTTTGTAAATATTATCGACTATTTCCTCTTCCGACCATTTCACCATTTTCTTTCCGGTGTTGTACGACCAGGCCTCTCCCACCCGCGCGAAAAGCAACCGCATGAAATCATAGATCTCTGTGACCGTACCCACGGTGGAACGCGGGTTTTTGTTGGTTGTTTTTTGTTCAATCGAAATGACCGGTGACAATCCGGTGATCTTATCAACATCCGGACGCTCCATATCGCCAATAAATTGACGCGCATAGGAACCAAATGTTTCCATATACCGTCGCTGGCCTTCGGCATAAATGGTATCAAAGGCCAGCGAAGATTTTCCACTGCCACTGATACCTGTTATCACCACCATTTTATTCTTGGGTAGTGAAATGTCAATGTTCTGTAAATTATGTACCCGCGCACCGAGTATATCTATGGAGTCTTCTGTTTTGCTCATGGTGCACGAAGATACAAAGGAGGAGGGATGTTGGATGTTGGATGTTGGGGGTTGGATGACTGATGACAGATGACGGATGACGGAGGGGAGGTTGGGGATTGGATGGCGGATGTTGGGGTTGGGGATTTGGTGGGATTTTGGATGTTGGATGCTGGATGTTGGATGTTGGATGTTGGGGGGGGTGGGATGGTGGAGGCTTGCAGTGCGAGAGATGCTGTGCGAGACTTGCTGTGCGAGACTTGCTGTGCGAGACCTCTGGTCTCGCACGATTGTCTTGTCGCCTCTGGCGACTCGAATAAAATACTTTTTTGAAAATATATAAAGATCGTGTCGCCAGAGGCGACGAGAGGAACGTGCGAGACCAGAGGTCTCGCACAGCACACTCTCTCACAGCAAGCCTCCGCCACCCATCATCCAACATCTGTCATCAGTCATCTGTCATCCCACCCCCAACATCCAACATCTGTCATCAGTCATCTGTCCTCTGTCATCCCCCCTCCCCCCCAGCTACTTTTCCACATTTCCCAACTCTGGCACCATTTTTAACCCTATACCGATGAGTACCCAAATTTCAAACAAAAAAAATAGAGACTTATGAAAAGACCCATGTTACTGGCAGTAGCATTACTACTGTTTTGCCTGCCTGTTTTAAATGCGCAAACTGAACCCGATACGGTGAAGCCGAAACAACCGGATACCGTGAACCCGAAAGTGCCTGATACAATGTTGCGCTCCAACTCTACCGTTTCAGAGATCAGTGCAAAATATCAGCGCAAAGAAATGCCCGCAGCGCCTACACTTGATAAGGTGTTCCCCGTGATCGGTAACTATGTTTCCGCTTCTGATCCATCTGTGGTGAATATCCGTCTGGATGAAACCAGCAAGAGCTGGATCATCGTCTCCGGACTTCCCCAGGGAAATATCAAAGCCATGCTGATGCGTTCACCCGCCGTTTACAAGATTCCGGCCCAAAAATCAGCATCAGGTACCGATATCCCCGAAGGAACATTGATCTACACACCGGATGTCAATGCCCTGCATATCTGTATCGGCAAGCCCTTTGAATTTGCCAACCCGGGTATCGTGTTTGAGCAAACTACAACTCCTGAAAAACCAGCAAATAAGAAAGACAAAAAACCCGAGGCATGGATCTACAACGGTGCCAAGCAGGAAGTGATGACAACGGCTAAACAATAGTCCTTCATCATTCCATACTTTTTTTCTAAAAAGTCGCTATATTTGCACTAGTTCTTTACCACTACTTATCAAGAAAGGCTGAGGGATATGGCCCGAAGAAGCCTTGACAACCTGCCACGCGTAACCCGCGTGATAAGGTGCCAACTCCAGCCCGATGGACAATCGGGACAGATAAGTCAGATTCACAGCCTTTTTTAATCTTGAACATATTAAAACAGCGCTCATCTGACTTCAGGTGAGCGCTTTTTTTTGCCTCTTCGGATAAGTAAGTGTTGAAGACAGTCGCAGTCTATGTCAACACAATTATTCCATTACGAACAACCGTTCATGCTCGAAAGTGGCCAGACCCTGTCCGGCTACCACCTCGCCTATACTACCCTGGGAAAAATGAACAGCACCCAAAGCAATGTGGTCTGGATCTTTCATGCCCTGACCGCCAATAGCGATCCCGCCGAATGGTGGCCGGGATTGGTAGGTGAAGGAAAATTATTTGACCCGAAAAACCACTATATAATCTGCGTAAACATGCCAGGGAGTTGTTATGGCAGTATCGGCCCCCTGGAAAAGAATCCACAAAGCGGGAAGCCATGGTATCATGGCTTCCCTTTATTTACTACGCGTGACATGATTCGCGCCTACCAGCCGCTTTGTAAAGCCCTGGGGATCGGGAAGATCCATATCGGACTGGGTGGCAGCATGGGCGGTCAGCAATTGCTCGAATGGGCCATTGAAGAACCCGAACGATTTGAGCATATCATTCCCATTGCCACCAATGCCCAGCACTCCCCCTGGGGTATCGCTTTCAATGCCAGTCAACGCATGTGTATTGAAAATGACCCGACCTGGAAGGAGTCATTCAACGAGGCCGGTATCGAAGGCATGAAAGTGGCCCGCAGCCTGGCCCTCTTGAGCTACCGGCACTATGATGCCTATAATACCACCCAGCCACGGGATAAAAAAGCCCCCTGGCCCGCCCCCCACCCCTTTGGTGGTGAAGCCGCTGAAAGCTATCAGCGTTACCAGGGCGAAAAACTGGGCAAACGCTTCAACGCCTTTAGCTATTACCGCCTAAGCCAGGGAATGGATAGCCACGACCTGGCCCGGGGAAGAGGAAGTATTTCAGAAGCACTGGGCTCCATCAAGGCCCGTACCTTGAGCGTAGGGATCAGCAGCGACCTGCTCTTCCCACCCGTGGAACAGGAAACCATCGCCCGGCATATTTCCGGTGCAAGCTTTGCCTGTATCGACTCTTTTTATGGGCATGATGGGTTTTTATTGGAATATGAAAAACTGGAGAAATTAATCAGGGATTTTCTTGCCAGTGAACAGTAAAAGATTAATGATTATTAAAAACAAGAATTTAAAATAATAAGAATCATACAAAAATGGAATCGCACAAACAACTCACGATCGGTCTCTTTGGATTTGGTGTAGTCGGCGAAGGCCTCTACCGGGTGTTGCAACAAACCCCCTCGCTGAAAGCAAGGATCAAAAAGATCTGTATCAAGGATGCCTCGAAGAAAAGGATCGCGCCGGCAGAACTCTTTACCACAGACAAGGACGAACTCCTCTTTGATCCGGAGATCAATGTCATCGTCGAAGTGATCAACGAAACCGAACCCGCCTTTCACATCGTTACCACCGCGCTAAAGAATGGAAAGGAAGTGGTCAGCGCCAGTAAGAAAATGCTGGCCGAACATTATCCCGAACTGCTTGAACTGCAAAAAACGACCGGGCTCTCCCTGCTGTACGAAGCCGCCGCCTGTGCTTCGATCCCCGTTATCCGTAACCTGGAAGAGTATTATGACAATGACCTGCTTCATGGCATCAAGGCCATTGTCAATGGCTCCACGAATTTTATCCTCACCAAGATCTTCGAAGATAAACTGGAGTTTCAGGAAGCGCTTATGCTCGCCCAGCAATTGGGATTTGCCGAAGCCGATCCCAAACTCGATGTGGAAGGTTATGATGCCCTTCACAAATGGATCATCCTGCTCAACCATGCCTATGGCATCACCGCTTCTCCGAATGACCTGGTCTTCTCCGGCATCCAGAATATCCAACTCAGTGATGCGGTCGTCGCCACCGAAAAACAATACGCCATCAAACTGGTGGCCCAGGCACGTAAACTGAAAAATGGAAAAGTAGCCGCCTTTGTATTGCCGCAGTTTGTAACCCAGGACGACCAACTGGCTTTTGTAAAAAATGAATACAATGGCGTGGTCATCGAAAGTGGTTTTGCGGATAAACAATTCTTTTATGGTAAAGGCGCCGGCAGCTTCCCTACGGCATCAGCCGTATTGAGTGATATCTCCGCCCTGCGCTATGATTACCACTACGAATACAAGAAACTCTATCAACAACCCAATAAACTGACCGACGATTTTTACCTGCACGTCTATGTTTCTTTTGAGGATATCAAATACATCCCCAAAGAAAAATTCGAGCAGATCGAGGAATGGCATTCACAGGAACAACGAAAATACCTGGTAGGAATCCTGCCCTTTAGCGAATTAAGGAACAGCACCTGGTGGAAAGAGAACAACACCTCACTCATACTTACCCCTGATCCGATTGTGGAAGATATGGAGGTGCGGAAGCTGAAGAGGAAGAGCCTTGAACTTGCCGGATTGGTATAATTCCTTATTTCATAATTACCGCCACATAGCTAATTTTGCATAAATCTTTAATATGCGTGAGCTGTCCGTCGTCATCACCGTCATGAACGAGGAGGAAAATATCGCCCCGCTGCAGGAAGCCATTCGCAATGCCCTGGGGGGGATGGATTATGAAGTGGTCTATGTGGACGATGGTTCCTCGGACAAGACCCGCGAGGAGATCAAAAAACACGCTGATGACCGTACGGTATTGGTCGAACTGCGCAAGAACTATGGCCAAAGCACGGCCATGACCGCGGGTATCGATCATTCCACCGGAAAATATGTGGCCCTGCTGGATGGTGACCTGCAAAACGATCCCACCGATATACCAGGTATGCTGGACCTGCTGAAGAAAGAAGACTGGGATGTGGTGGCCGGTAACCGTAAGAACCGCAAGGATGGTATGTTCCTCCGCAAGATCCCCAGCAAGATCGCCAATGCCCTGATCCGGCGCATGACCAATGTCTATATCAAAGACTATGGTTGTACCCTCAAGATCTTCAAACGCGAAATAGCCGAAGACCTCGGTCTGTATGGCGAACTCCATCGCTTTATCCCCGTGCTGGCTAAACTCCAGGGCGCCCGCATCACCCAGGTGGATGTAAAACACCATGCCCGGCAATTTGGAAAGAGTAAATATGGCATCAACCGCACCTTCAAGGTCATGAGCGACCTGATACTGATGGTCTTTTTCCGTAAGTACATTCAAAAACCCATGCACCTGTTTGGCACCATGGGGTTCATCAGTTTTGGATTGGGAGTATTGGTCAATTTATACCTGCTCATTCTAAAAATAATGGGACAGAATATCGGTGGTAAACCCTTGCTGATATTGGGATTGATCCTCCTGATCGGAGGGATTCAATTGATCACGATTGGTATCATTGCGGAAATTAGTGTACGTACTTACTTCGAATCGCAGGATAAGAAGACGTATACTGTTAGGAGTGTGTTTGGTGGAGGGAGATGATGGGTTTTCTTGGATGACGGATGACGGATGACGGATGACAGATGACGGATGTTGGATGTTGGATGTTGGTGGCTTGCTGTGCGAGAACTCTGGTCTCGCACGATTGTCTTGTCGCCTCTGGCGACTCTGGCGACTCGAGTAACAACCTTTTTTTTATAAATTAATCAAATACTGCCGCCAGAGACGGCTTTCTGGAAGTGCGAGACCAGAGATCTCGCACAGCACCACTCCGTCATCCGTCATCTGTCATCTGTCATCCAACATCCAACATCCGTCACCCAAAACCCTACCCCACCACCTTCTCATTCTCCAAAAACCACTCCCGAAACGCCTCCAACCCTTCCTTCAACGGCGTCTTGGGATCGTAGCCGAAGAGTTTTTTGGCTTTGGATATGTCCGCATAGGTCTTGGGAACATCGCCCGGTTGTTCGGGCATTTGCTGTATGATGGCCTTTTTACCCAGGACCTCTTCAATGGCCGATACAAGGTCTTTTAAAGAGATGGAATAATTATTCCCGATGTTCACGATCTCGAAATCGGTTTTATCATAATGGATGGCCGCCATGATCCCCGACACTATATCTTTTACATAGGTATAATCCCGGCTGGTGCTTCCATCGCCATACATGGTGATGGGTTTGCCGGCCAGGATGGCCTTGGTGAATTTATGGATCGCCAGATCGGGACGCTGCGCAGGGCCGTATACGGTAAAGAAGCGCAGGGCGAGAAAACGGATGCCAAAGAGTTTGCTATACACATGTCCCAGTTGTTCCCCCGCCAGTTTGGTCATGGCATAGGGACTGATCGGGAGGAGTTGTTCTTCCTCCTTCCAGGGAAAATGATCATTCACCCCATATACACTGCTTGAGGAGGCAAAGACAAACTGTTTGATCTTTCTCTCCCGGGCAAAGTCCAGGATATTCTGCAACCCGATCACATTGGATTGCTGATAGGCAAGTGGGTTTTCAATACTCGGACGCACCCCCGCCTTGGCGGCCAGGTGAATGATCGCATCCACCGGCTCATTGATCAATCCCACCAGTTCATGGCCACTCACCTTGGACAGGTCCATCGACAAAAGGCGGAACCCGGGTTTGGTCCGGAAATCCTGGATATTCAGTTGTTTGATATCGGGAGAGTAAAAGGGATCAAAATCATCAATACAGGTGATCCGCACCTGTTCGGTGGCCAGGAGTTGCCGAATGAGATGGTTTCCGATAAACCCTGCCCCTCCTGTTACGATATAGTGTTTCATCTGCTTTTTTTTGTACGCCCGGCGTCTTATCTTTCGTTTTCCCGATGCAAAATAAATCAAATATTCCTTACCGATTGGCGATAAGGGTCACTGTTGGACTGGCGGCGCTAACCCTTGCCTTTCTGCTCTGTAAGGGGAAGAACGGCTCGTTTATGTGGGTCAATGAACGAAATTCCCCTGTACTGGACACCCTTTTCACCTATATCACCTATCTGGGTGACGGAGTAATGTGGGTACCGTTAGGTATTTACTGCCTGATATTTAACAGACGATTCACACTGACCGTTATTGTAGCCATCCTGCTTTCCACGGCCTTTACGCATATTTTTAAACAGCTCATCTGGCCACATGCCCTGCGTCCCGCCTCGCTACAGGATGCCGGTCTCTCCCTTCATTTTGTCGATGGCATCAAGATCAACCGCATCCGAAGCTTCCCCTCCGGACATACCGGTCAGGCCTTTACCATGGCCCTGCTCATCGCCTATCTCGTCAACCGAAAATACTGGGGCTGGATTCTTCCCCTGCTGGCCTTTGCCGTCGGTTATTCACGAATCTATCTCTCGCAGCATTTTGTAAGCGATGTGCTGGGAGGAATGGCCGTTGGGTTGCTGACGGCGGTTATATGTATATGGGGGTGGAGGAAATGGGAGGTAGGAAATAAAGGGTGGGAAAAAAAATAAGAAATTTAAAATAAGGAATAAGGTGGCTTCGTGTCCTTCGTGCCCCCTTTGTGTTCTTTGTGTCCTAAAACTCCCCGATCTGATAAACTAACCCTCAGAACTCAAGCAGGCATGAAATCGCGAAATTTAATTGTACATTTTGTACTATTTTAGTACATTTGTGTTAGCTATTTGAAACTTAAAAAACATCAAAACATGAGGAATAAAGGGATTTAAAATCGAGCGATGAAAATAAAAGTTTTGAAGGTTAAACCTGAAGAACCTGCCGAGGCAGAAATTCTAAAGAACAGATCGCTGCCATTACCGGGTTTACAGGAAGCGTGGAGATTTAATTTTGCCAAACTCAGTAAAACAACCCCCAATTCGTCAACATATGTACTGGTAACTGAAGAAACACCACAAATAATAGAAGGATGCCTGATTTTTCAGATGAAAAATGGCATAATCCCATATGGTGCATATATCGTAGTGGCGCCACATAATAGAGGGGATAGAAAAAAATATGATCGGATTGCAGGATGTTTGATAGCGTTTGCCTTCAAACTAAGTTTGGATAAAGGAAAGGGCCCATATAGGGGGCAGTTGTTTTTCGATGTTCAAGAAGAGAACCCAGAGGATGAAGAGAAACTAATGAAAAATTATAGCCTAAGGTATGGTGCTGTCCGATTGGAGGATACAACCACCATGCTTATATATGATGAAATTGGCCACTCTTTGGTTGAAAAATATCTAAGATGGCAGCAAGATAGCAGTAAATAGAAATCGATTCATACTAAACGATACAAAACATGTCAAAAGCAAAGAAGACTACCAAATTTCACCTGGAGATCGGTCTTCAAGAGGGTCAAAACTGGAGTACACAACACCTCGATAAAGTCAAGTCATTTGCCAAGAAAGTGGATAGCCGGCGAACACTTGAGCAAAGGCGCAAGAACGAAATGGAGGCGATTCGATTTCGCATGGAAGAATATGCCAATACGGAAGAATCAAATATTCGGGAAAAGTTAACCATTGAAGATTGTGTGAAATTATACCTTTCTACCCTTGATATAAACTTCAAAACCTTTGCTACATCCATTGACACGAGTGATGCCAATTTGAAAAAGTACTTAAAGGGAGAACGCAAATTCAACGAAGACCTCGCATGCCGATTTGGCAAATTCTTTCATGTATCTCCGTTGACCTGGATGCGTGTCCAGCACAAGAATGACTTATTAAGTTTATCGCGAATCCAACTAAATCGGCAGTATAAAAAGTATGATTTTGAAAAAGTAATAAATTAACTAAATCTGCCATTCGATAAAGGAATTTACTTTGTGTCCTAAAACTCCCCGATCTGACAGACCATACTTATTATACAGTAATACTACAACCACCAAGATCCCCCACATTAACCTTAATTAACTTTCCCTAACCGAAATAAAGCAAGAAATATTTTGACGAACTAAATTTATAGTTTTACTTTGAACTAAATTTATAGTTCAGATGAAGGTATTAACCAAAGCAGAAGAACAAGTGATGAAATCCGTTTGGAAAATAGGCAACGGATTACTGATGGAGATCGTTGAATCCATGCCCAAACCACAGCCACATAAGAACACCGTGGCCACCATTCTTAAAACACTGATCACAAAAGGATTTATCACCATCCAACCCGAAGGAAGATATCACCGGTATATACCCCTCATCAAAATGGAAGAATATTCCAAAGCCAGTCTGACCAAATTGGCCAAAGGCTATTTCAACGGATCATTCTCCAATGTGGTCTCGTTTTTAGTGGAAGAGGAAAAGCTTTCGGTCACCGACCTGGAAGCACTATTAAAAAATTTAAAAAAGAAGTAAATGGAAGCGATACTCTATTACCTGGCCGAATCCACCATTATCAGCGGACTGCTGATGACCTATTACTGGTTCTTTCTGCGCAACCGGAAAATGAACCGGTTCAACCGGTTCTATTTACTCGGCACCCTGTTGCTAAGTTTACTCCTTCCCTTCATTCAGATAAACCTCCCGGCCGGAGAAACCAATCCCCTTTACATCCCCACTGTTTCACAAGCCATCATCAACCCTATCGACCAGGCAGCGAATACATCCAATACACTCAATCTTGTTCTTATAGGCATTTATGCCCTGATCGCTCTCCCGCTGACAGGAACCTTTCTTTACAGAATAGCCTGGATCCTCAAAGTGAGAAAAACGAATCCGGTGGAGCCATTCGGAGGTGTTAACCTTATCCATACCAACCTGGTACAGGCCCCCTTCTCCTTTCTGAATAACCTCTTCTGGAGACGCTCCCTGCCATTGGAGGAAGAGTCCTCCCGGCGTATGCTTCAACATGAACTGGCCCATATACGCCAATTACATTCAGTTGATAAACTGCTCATGCAAATAATTCTCTGTCTCCTCTGGATCAACCCCTTTTATTGGCTATTACAAAAAGAGCTGACCGTGGTGCATGAGTTTCTCGCCGATGAAGCGAGTATAGAGGAAGGAGATGTATCCGCATTTTCAGCCATGCTGTTAAGATCCTTTGGTATCGGACAAACCATTTCCCCGGCACAAGGATTCCGTGAATCCTCAATTAAAAGAAGGATCAGCATGATCACAAAAACAAGAACCGGCGCTCATCCATTCAAATGGATCTCCCTGCCCTTATTCATAAGCATTTTCCTGATCGCCGCATGCAGACAGAACCAGGACAAGCTGCCATCCGTTGAAACGACCACCCACCCCGCGGCAGAAAAATTATCCTTACAGGAACCCGTGCTGAATCAAAATACAAACGCGGCCGATAACCCTACGCTGATATTAAAACCGGTTGCGTCAAACAAAGATCAATACCAGATTCAGGTCAATGATAAAAAGTCGGAGCAAACTTATATTTTAAACACTAACGGCACACGTACGATCATCGCCCAATAGACCAGACATATAATCCCAACATTTTCCAGGCCCCGTTCAAATCGAAATGGTAACATTTCATCGGGCAGCCTTTTGCCTGGACGCAAATAAATAATTATGAAAAAGATCCCCCTTTCATTCACCGCCTCTCTCCTGCTCTGCTTCCTTTTAGGCAGCCGGATAAGCATTGCCCAGGCACAGACGGCTGAAACGATGCGTTTCGACATGCAATACCTGTTATCCCTTCCGGAAGGATATGAAAAGGATAGTCTGAAAAAATGGCCCCTCGTGATATTCCTTCACGGTGGAGGAGAATGTGGGGAAGACCTGGAACAAGTGAAAGTAAACGGATTGCCAAAACTGATCGCGCAGGGAAAAAAATTTCCTTTCATCACCGTCTCGCCACTTGCCACCATCTGGTTCGGTTGGGAACCCGATGTACTCCTGCGTTTCCTGGCAGGATTGCATCAAAAACTACGGATCGATCCCGACAGAATATATCTCACCGGACTTAGTCTCGGTGGAGAAGCCACCTGGAAGCTGGCCCTGAAACAACCCCGGCTCTTTGCCGCGATTGCACCCGTATGTGCATCGGGAGATACCAGCGAGATCTGGAAACTAAGAAACATGTCCGTCTGGGCCTTTCATGGCGCCAAAGATGATGTAGTGCCTCTCGCCAAAGGCGAGGCTATGGTGAATGCACTTAAAAAATACAACCCGCAAGCCCGAATGACCATTTACCCCCATGCCAATCACAATAGTTGGGACAGTGCCTATAACACCGAAGCACTTTATACCTGGCTGTTGAAACAAAAAAGGTACAAACCAGTCGCGGGTAAACTGCCTGCCGATTCGCTCCAACAATACGCAGGCACCTATATCGCCGATGGCGAAACATTTACGATTACCCTGACACCGGAAGGACTGGTCACCAAACTCCACGGAGAGAACAGACACCTGGCCTTTCTGCAAACCGATGAGTTCTTCATCAAGGAAATGGATCAATTCCAGCTAAGCTTTCAACGCGGAAAAAAAGGGATCACCGGATTCACCCTGTATGGAGATCAAAAAACAGTATATACAAAACACCCGTAGCCAACTATTTTTTTACCTAATTGAACTAAATAAGTAGTTCAGCAAACCGTCTTTGTATGACAACTTCTTCCCTTCGCCTCCTGTTTATTTGTCTGGCCGCCACGTTCACTACAACCGTTTACAGTCAGGCAACAATCACCGGCAAAGTAATCGATTCCGCTACGGGCAGTCCCCTTGCCCTGGCCACCGTCAGCGTATTTGCAGCTTCCGATACTTCGCTGATCAATTACCGCCTGGCGAATGAGGATGGCATCTTTAAGGTTTCCGGCATTCCGTTGAATATCCCCTGCCGGATGGTCATTAGTTTTTCCGGATATGCGGTAAAAAGACTTGAGTTCACCATGACAGAGGACAAAACACTCGACCTGGGCAGCTTCGCCCTGGCCACCTCTGCCAAATCACTCGAGGAGATCATGGTAAGGGCCGAAAGACCGCCGGTATCCGTGCGAAAGGATACCATTGAGTTCAATGCCTCCTCCTTTAAAACCTTACCTGCTGCCCTTGTAGAGGATCTCCTGAAAAGACTCCCGGGTGTACAGGTGGACAAAGCAGGCAATATTACGGCCAACGGAAAAAGGGTGAACAAGATACTGGTAGATGGCAAGGCCTTTTTTGGAGATGACCCCAAGATGGCGACCCGCAACCTTCCGGCCAGTGTGATCGACAAAGTGCAATTGACCGATGACAAGGAAGCCGCCGACCGCGACATCGACTTTAACCCCAATGATATGGGCAAAGTGATCAACCTGACCTTAAAGAAAGGGATCAAAAAAGGATGGTTTGGCCGCACCTATGCCGGCGGTGGGACCAAAGACCGCTATGAAGCCGGAGGTATTTTCAATATCTACCGCGACACCATGCAATTAAGCCTTGTTGGATTCAGCAACAATATCGGGAGAAGCGGATTCAGCATTCACGATATTTCCGGTATCGGTGGATTTGACCGAAGCGGTTTTAACAGCCTGTCCATTGGCACCCGCGCAGCCGGTGGAGGATTTGCCATCAATGGTATCTCCTTTGGCGGAATGGAACCCGGTATCGCGCGTTCTTCCGGTATCGGTTTCAACCTTAACCATGCACCCAACAAAAAAAGGTCCTTCTTCTCCCAATATTTCATTGGCGAAACAAGCGCCCAGATCAATGAGCGTATCAACAAAAGGGATTTTTATGGCGATACGGTCGTTACCAGTCTGACCAACTCCTCCAATAAAAAACGAAACCTGACCCATAACCTCAATGCCGGCATGAACCTGAAGCCAGACAGCCTGCACCTTATCCAGTTCAAGGCCGGCTTGCGGACCAATTTCCTTCAGGAGAATATTAACTCCCATATCGATATCTCAAACCAGACGGATGGTGACCTGACCGAAGGCAGGGCCCGGTTGCTCAACCAGGCCTTAGAAGGCAATTACAACCATGAATTCTTCTTTACCCGGAAGAGTCCTTCAAAGGCAGGCCGCATGTTTCAATTGAATCATTGGTTGGCCTGGCAAAAAAGCAAACAGGACTTCACCACCGAATCGGTGAACCAATACTTTCAACCCCTCACCTATTTTGATTCGCTATACCAATTGCGTCAATCCAGCTTTCCCAATCTGTCCATCATTGCCCTGGCCCAGTTTGCCGAGCCATTAGGAAAGAACTGGACCTTAAAATACCAGACCCGTCTTGAATTTAACCAGGACCAACAGGAAGCCAATGTGCTGGGTCTGGACCCGATGAAACAAGACTTTACGATCAAAGACTCTTCCCAAAGCAACGCGCTCATAAGGGACAGGATGCTGGCGGCCCCCGGCATGGTCCTGCAGTATATGACAAAGAAATTAAGCCTGACCTTTGGTTTCACCGGGCAGTATCAAAAATATGCGACGACACCATTGGGGAAAGCATCCAACCAGGATCATCTTTTCAACCTCCTCCCCAATCTGCAAATGGCCTTTAAGGGGTTTAATTTCCGGTTGGGCAAGAGCATCAATCTCCCCCCTCTTTCCCAGCTATTGGCGGTAAAAGACAGTTCCAGTCCCTTTCAGGTGCGGTTTGGTAACCCCAACCTGCAACCTTCCAGAACAACCAATCTGAGCCTGAACAAATTCATGGTATCAAAGGACCGTACCATGGATTACAACCTCTACCTGAACGCCAATTTCACCAATGGGGACCTGATATTCGACCGGCGGTTTGGATCCGATGGCACGCAGACCCTGGTGCCAGTAAACCGGGATGGGACCCGGGAGTTCAGGGTCGGTACGGGCATCACCAAGGAGTTCAAAAAAAATCAGTCCTTTCAGGTATCGCTGCAGGCCCGCGCTACGGTCCGGTACACCCGACAATCCATTTTAATGAACGAGGTGGAAAGCAAGGTATCCGCTTTTCAATGGGAGCCTGGATTCAGCATGACCCTCAATTGGAAAAATATCCTTGAATTCCGTCCCGAATACCGGTTCCTGGGTACCAGCACAAGCTATACCGACAAATTCTTCACCAACCTCAACGCGGGTCAGCACTATATCCAATCCGATCTTACCATTCGGTGGCCAAAGGATATTATCTGGGAAAACAATATCGAGTACCGGTATTCCAACACCGTATCTCCCGGTCTGCCCAAGGACAACCTGTTATGGAATGCCGGGGTAAGTCTTCAATTTCTGAAGGAGAAAAAGGGAATGGTTAAACTGGGCGTGTATGACCTCTTAAACCGGAACAATAACCTCACCCGGTTTGCCACGGGCAATCAGATCATCGATCAGGAAGTCAATATCCTGAACCGGTATTTTCTATTGACTTTTACCTATAGCATCCGAAACATCGGTGTACGAAGCCAGAAAGACCGGTTTCAGCTATTCTAAAAAGCAGGGTGTGGGTAGTCAATCTCAAAGGCAATTGTTCGCAGCCGCTACCCCTCCCATCCCTGGCTCCTTCGCGCTTCCCCGTTCACCTTCACCACCACCCCGCAATCACGCCATCAACGCCATTCACCCCCCCTTCGTGTCCTTCGTGCACCCTTTGTGTACTTTGTGTCCTTAAACTTCCGGGTCTGGTAAATTAATCGCCATATTTCCCCGAAACCTTTTTGCTGGAAGGCTCTGCCAGGCTGGAAGCATTTTAAAGTACTGAATGTTTCAACTCTTCCAAACAATATTCCTCATAAACGAAGCTTGGATTTATTACAAAATAAATCTTGGCGCCCACTGGCGCCCTCGCGCCTTCGCGGTTAAGCTCCACCGCCAGGACGCTAAGGCGCTAAGGGACGCCAGGAAAAATTACTTTGTGTGCTTCTGTAAGTATCCCTAATAAGCAGACAGTTTAAAATTAGAGTTAAAAACTTAAATTTAAACTGCAAATGAAAAAGACACGATTTTCGGAGACCCAGATTGTTTCCACCCTCAAGCTCCAGGATTTGGGTATTCCTACCAAGGAGATCTGCCGGGAATTGGGCATCTCGGAAGCCATGTTTTACAACGGGAAAAGTAAATACGGTGGTATGGAAGCCTCTGATGTAATACAGTTAAAGGCTCTGGAAGAAGAGAATACCCGGCTTAAAAAAATGTATGCCGACCTGGCTATGGACAATCAGATTCTGAAGGACCTGTTCACAAAAAAAGGCTGGGCCCTGCCACAAAAAGGCAGTTAACCGAGGAGATGGTTTTGGAACAAGGTGTTCCGGTGAACAGGGCCTGCCGATTAGTTTCCTTACCCCGTTCTCAATTTTATTACAGCATCAAAAGAAACGATTCTGAGCTGGTTGACGCTTTACAGGAGCTGGCATTTAAACACCCTTCCTATGGCTTCCGAAAGCTCTTTGCCTATCTGCGACGATCAGGCAAGACCTGGAACCATAAAAAGGTTTACAGGGTCTACAAGCTCTTAAAACTGAACAAAAAGCGGAAAGACAACTAACTCATGAATGGATCGAAGAATACAACCAGAGAAGACTCCATGAAGGGCTGGGTAACCTAACACCGGAAGAATGGAAATACAAGGTTAGTAAAAATGAATATCTTCAATTAACCACTGTCTGAATTATGGGGTTCTTACAGGTAGGTGAAGATTCTTTAAGGAATGATATAAAGTAAAGAAATTAAAATTCAAAAACTAAGTAAAATCCATTAGTCAAAAAGAAAATCAAAATATTTGGAAAAAAGTGAAATTTACATTTCACCCAATAAATGGCAATGACTCAAAACCATTCACCTGAGACATCTACAGGATATGTTCTTTACCTAAGGGACAGGAATAGAATAAGCCCCTTTGGAGTTGTTTCCCTAAATGAAGAATGCCAAGCATATACTAACTCTCTACCTCCAGAAATAAAATCGTATTTAATTCGAATCGAAGATAGGAATTTTTATAAGCACCAAGGAATTGACATAAAAGCCATAATCAGATCACTTTGGGTAAATATTCAAGCGGGAAAAATAAAACAGGGAGGAAGTACAATCACACAACAACTAGCAAGAAATTTGTTGAAAGATAATAGACGCAGTTTTCATCGAAAGCTAAAGGAGATTTGCTTTGCCTTGGAGTTAGAAAGTAAATTTTCAAAAGATGAGATATTGGAAGCATATTTCAACAATGTATATTTTGGAAATAATTTGAGGGGCATTCGAGCAGCTTCTCTTACCTACTTTCATAAAGAACCCAAATATCTCAGTTTGGCGGAGACATTATACTTACTCACCCTCCTTCGAGGGCCTAACATTTATCGAAATCATCCAGGAAAGTCAAGACTAAGATTTCAAATGATCTGTAAAATTCTATATGATGGCCATCTAATATCTAAGAAGACTTTCAAGAAAACTAATCAGAAGAGAATTAAATTAAAGGAATATCCATTAGAAGCAATTAGACCTGCATGTTTAAATTATATAACGAATTCTGTTCAAGAAGAAAATCAATCAATTTTAACTTCAATTGATGGAAAATTACAAAAAGCACTTTATTCCTTTGTTAAACTCTCAAGATACCCCGTTTCCGTAGTCGCGGTAAGAAATGCAAAAGTTATTGCCTTTGCCAGTACCTATGGCACTGACTACCCATTCATTTATAGATCAAATGTAGGTTCGACTTTAAAACCGTTTATTTATACTTACCTAAGAGAAAATGGCATTAATTCAGGAGATTTATTTAGTTCGACCCAGAATGAAATGAAATGGCCAGTTAATGAGGTTATAAAATTAAAAGATAGGGCAAAGATGACTTTAAAAGAGGCGCTTTTATTCTCTAACAATAATACCTTTATTAATGCCTCACTCAAGGTTGGCTTGGACAGCGTTTTGGACTTTCTCGCTCAAACAATTTCAAAACCGAGGTCTGATTTATATCCCTCTAGCATTTTAGGTGCTACCCGAGGCGGTATTTCGCTAGCGGAACTAAGTCTTATCTATTCCTCCTTTTTCAATGGAGAGAATTCCAGTTCAAAAAAAGAGTGTTTCCATATATTGAATGATAATTTCAAAGAAAAAATAGGGATAAATATCGATTGTGCATTTTTAAAAACTGGAACTACTAACGACTATAAAGACAAGTATGTAGTTCTAGGTGATGGTGAAACAACTTTCGCTTTTCTTAGTAACGAATATGATCCAGATGATACAAGCAAAGAAGGTGGACTAATCGCCTCAATTGGCAAATATATTCGAAAATTATTTAAACCAAAATCAGAATACAAATGGATTTAGAACAACTACTCCAAAATGCTGATCCCAATATTATCATCTTTGTTTTTAGCTCATTATTCGCTTTCCTATCTTGGGTATTGAAAGGGCTAATTACACAACCGATTGATCTCGCAAAAGCCACTTTTAACACTTACCAACAAAAGCGTATTGAAGCGCTGGCTGAAGCACGGGCAATTCTCTCATTCATTGCCTACTTTCCAGAAGGCAATGAGACAATTGAATATAAGAATCAATTGCAAGTTTTTTTGATAAAGGGGAGTAATGCTGCCTATTTCAGCAAAAGCACATTCGATAAAGCGCTTCGAATTTCAATTGGCAAAGACACGGATGAAAAAATGTATAAAGAAGTTATAGAGGAAATCAATTCGGAATTGACTCTTATTATTTCAAAACTTAAGGAGGAAATTAACTTTTATCAAACCTTTGCCAATCTGAACCCGGTGAAGCGATTTTTAGGATATACTTTATTGCTCTTAAAGCAAATCCTTTCAATTATTTTAGCTCTTAGTGTGATTTTTCTAATAATCTATGGATTTATTAAAGGGGGGTGGATCGTTAAAATAATCCTGTCCATTTTTTCCTTGATAGTAATCACTCTAGGACCCAGAATCCTAAAACTCATTTCTTAGGCTAATAAATGGGGATTCATTTCCTCCATTAAATTTCTTTTGGAGGGCGCTTTTTAACAGTCAATTGCTTTGGATTAAACTTACATGCAGCATAATAATTCATTACAACCTGAACTTCTTCATTAGAGTCTTTTTCAAATGACTTTGCCCTTGCCAAATAGTAGTCCCTATTTATTGAAGCTATTATAAATCCTTTCCCTATATATATTAAGAAATTTAAGAATGGCAGGACTATAGTAGCAAGAATTAGAATATCATGTCTATCTGGTGAATTATAAAAAAGAAATGACAGTAAATCAACCCAATAATTGGGTGCTGCAAGTATGCAACTGAGTATCCAGACATTTACCGCTAACTTGTACCCATTCGGTTTTCTTTTACCGCCATTACCATTCAATTTCCTGAAATCTGGTTGTCTCCAGCTAATATCTTTGACCCATAGAGTTATCATAAATAAAAAAGTACCTGCCAGAAAAATTGCAAGGGTGGTGTCAATTCTGGCCATGTACTCCAACTTTTGGTTTCCGTCAGTATAACCTGCTGCCTTTTGATATACACCACTCCAAAAAAGCATCAGGAGGCAATACATCAACAAGTAGAAATTCAGGTAAGCGAAATTTCTTGTCAACGTGGTCTGTTTAATCTCTGTGAGTATCTCCTTTTCGGCTTGCTCATTTAAAAATGCCCTAGACTTAATTTTTTCCTCAGCTGCTTCTTTAAATGCCAATAGTGTGTTTTCCGGCTTTTCCTCCCTTTGAATTAGGTTGGCCAGATCAGTTTTTACCCCAACGATCTGGTCATTCATAGCTTTAAAAACATCTTTAATAGGCTCATACATCCGAAGAATCTTCTCAGCAATAACACTAACAAATGGATTCGGGGTGAATTCATCTATTAAAATATAAGCAATCGTAAAGGTCGCGAACAGTTCAAAAATTGAACTGAAACTTTGTAACTCCATGTACTAAAGTGGATAAGGCTAAAAAATATCAGGCGGCCAGATTAATTTTAAAATCTCTGGAATCTTCCATCAGTTGGTTAATAAAAGAAGCAAATAAGGCAACTCTTTCTGGATTATTGAAATTTACTTCCGCCGTATAATCATGAATCCCTGTCTCAAGGCGATACATCCTACCGTCTGCAATAGTGATATGCACTGGATTACCATTCCTGGTATCGGTTACCTGTCCTTGCGAAAGATAAATATCTACCTTCTCTTTGTATTTACGAAGGACATTATATATCTTACTTGAGCCATTCTTGGAAAGGTCCTGCTCGACTAAAATTACCACCCGGCCTCCGCGTTCAAGGTAATTTTCCAATTCCCGCAAATACCGGTGGTCATTGGACACTTCTCCAGAAAACCCACCGCAATAGATATTTACTTCTGATTTTGCAAATCGAAAAATATTTGCCATCACTATAGCTGCATGGTTTGGCCCTGAATTAAAAAAGACCTGATCAGTGCCGCCATGCCGTGCTAGTGATTCTACAAAATTCAAATATTCAATCATAGATAAAGGTTAAACTACTGTATTTCAAACAAAATAGGTACCAAACGGTTCATTTAGGCCCAATAAGACCAAATTTATCCATCCAATAACGAAAAGAATGACTAAAATATGATAAGCGGTTCTTCTGGGGAGATTGGTAGCGTAAACCATCTGTCCGAGCGTGAGCCGGAAAGGACGAACCGAAGTGCTCAAGAAAATTAGGATAACACTGTTATATGACTTCAAGTCAGTTGGTTAGTTAGACAAGGTTACGGCAAAAATGGTAAATGACAAAATTCAGGATAGGCTTTTTCTCATGCTACCCTCTCATAACTAATTGAAAATAAGTGTATTTCCTTAGCGAACACCGTGGAAATGACCCAGGATTGTCGTGGAAAAATTGCCAGGAAAAATATGGACCCAGCCCGTATTCTTCTCCAATAATACCTCCATATTATTCCATACTAATCAGCAGTTCAAAAAATTCATTCTACCTACTCCCTTGTATCCAAATTTCCTTCAGTTTCAGCCAATGCAGACAGATTATGCCTGAAGGCGGAGACAGCGAATTCGATGAATTCCAAGGTGTCGCCTGAACTGGGCGAAGGCAGGAAAACTACGCTTGAAATTGGCTGTATATACAAAATTTCGACGCTGAGGAGTGATGCAATAAAGATAAATTAGTATTTCGTCTCGATGCGACGACTTGGTGAGGTAAGGCGGACAATAATTTTAATTGCCTGAATTTAATAGGGCACAGTTACCGGGTCAACTTACTTTAAGAAAGATAGCTACTTACGAGCAGTAAGGGAGGCCAATCCATTTCTAACATCATTTAAAGATTTGTCATAATTCGGAAAGCTTGCGTTCAATTCATTTTTTCTTTATCCCAAAAGATATTAGCGCATTTTCCTTATTGATGCCCATTAAAAAACCAGTCTTGCCTGTACTTACCTTTGTTACATAAATATCAAGTAATTCAATGGGTCTATTTTCATCTACTGGTTTATACAATCCAATAATTGCTATTGAAAAACCAAAAATTGGTTTGCTTGAAGTTATGTAGAATTCGTTGTTCAAAAGCTGTTCCTTGGGCATCAATAATGGACCTTTACAGAGACTAGCTCTAGATGTATAGGAACTACTCCCATCTGAATAGTCCAGTTTACATATGTAGTCTAAGAATTCTAAATTAGCTTCGGATTGTGTCGAGAGAATTGCAATATTAACAAATGAGGTATCATTTATTTGACGAATTTTTATTCCGTCTTCCCGAATAATAATGCGAGGTAAATCTCTTGCGTTATTGACTATAACAGTTTTTGCTGAATCTCTAAGTGATTCAATTCTTTTTCGTACTGTATCAAGTCGAAGGTTTTGATTAGCAAATGCAATTGAAAGATCTGTAAAAAGTTTATTAGTACTTGAATCTACACCTGAAGTTATTCTCGCAGAAATAATTGAATCCCTATTGTCTCGTTCTACTTTTAGCAACCCATCTTTCCTGTCATCTCGTTTTTTTATTAATCTATATTGCAAAAAACTGAATGCAATTATCGTTAATCCGATAGCTGCAGCCCATTTTCCTCCTTTTGTTAGCCGTTTATACCATTTATGATGCTTATCATAAAGTGGTCCTTTAGATGAAATAATTGTTGAAATTAAACTTAGAATTCCAATTCCGATTATATACCAAAGCTCATTCATTGTTATTTATTTATTATTTCGCGGTATCGAATTGCATACCATGGTCTCAACTTTTCACAGGCAAGAAATATTTAGGATGTTCAGCCTTACACGGCAACCGAAGAGATTCACTTCAGATTGTAACAATAGAAGTTAAATTGTAAAGACTAAAATAAAGTATTAATCAATCTTTACAATACAATTTAGCACGACAAGTGTTTCTCAATCACAAACCAAGTGCAAATAATTCTTTACGATGTTTTCAGGGAGGAATGGTCTCTTTGGTAGGAAATGGATAAGGTTCCCCTGAAAATAGAGATATTCCGGAATATCACAAAAATTACCGCCTAAGTGATTCTACTTAGCGCCGACCTTTTCTATTAAAATAATTAGGATTATGTAGTTGGTACAACTCCCGGGTTCCAAAGCCAGAACGCGGGTGCTATTCTTCCTTGTGTAGTATGTACATTCTCCGTCTTTAGACGGTTTGACCCGGGTTTTTTCACAGATCCATCCGTGCAAAACCCTTCCAAAATACCGTTAATAAAAGACAGTATACTCGTTTTTACAACATAAAAAAGGTTAGGCGAATTTGGTGTTTCCACGGGCTGAAGAATCCGTTAAATGACGGAGATGGATATGGACGAAAAGTTGCCTCGTGGCCAATAATATTAAATGTTGGCATAATGCGATACATTTATTACAAAATTCGCTATGAAGTATACAGGCAGTTTGATCTTGGTATTCTCTTTATTATTCCAGGTAGTCAATGCGCAGAAAAACTATGCTGGAAATCCCGTGTTGAAAGGCTGGTACGCCGATCCGGAAGCGGTTGTTTTCGATAATCAATACTGGATCTATCCTACCTATTCTGACAAATACAATAAGCAGGTCTTCTTTGACGCGTTTTCCTCGACTGACCTTATCCATTGGAAAAAGCATGAGCATATACTGGACACCAGTGTGGTACGCTGGGCCAAACGGGCCATGTGGGCACCGGCCGTGGTGAGGAAAGACGACAAATACTATTTCTTCTTTGCCGCCAATGATATCCAGAACAACCAGGAATATGGAGGCATCGGGGTGGCGGTGGCAGACAATCCGGAAGGCCCTTATAAGGACCACCTTGGCAAACCCCTCATCAGTCAGTTCTATAACGGGGCACAGCCGATCGATCAATTTGTTTTTAAAGATCAGGATGGCAAATACTATATTATTTACGGAGGTTGGGGACATTGTAATATCGCGCAACTCAACGATACGTTCACCGGATTTGTGCCGGATTCAGCGGGCAATGTCTTCAAAGAAATAACTCCAGGCGGATATGTGGAAGGGCCGTTTATGTTTGTCCGGAATAACAAATACTACTTCATGTGGAGTGAGGGCGGGTGGACCGGTCCCGATTACAGTGTGGCCTATGCGATGGCGGACAATCCGTTTGGACCCTACCAACGGATCGGGCGGATCCTGGAACAGGACTCCTTAGTGGCCCGGGGCTCCGGACACCATTCCATCATACACAATGCTAAAAAAGACAATTGGTACATTGTTTATCACCGGCGCCCTTTGAACGAAACAGCCGCCAACAACAGAGCCACCTGTATCGACCGAATGTATTTTGACAAAGAGGGTAAGATACTCCCGGTAAAACAGACTTTTAAGGGTGTGAAGAAACAGCGGTTATGAGTGTGCTTTTTTATTTGTCACTGTTACTTCTTCACTACGCCGATCCACTGCCAAGCAGTTAGACAGTGTTTGTTGCTGTTCCATTATTTTATCCAGTTCATCTGTCGCCAGGCAGATATTTCAGAGGTTCGAAGGTAGTCTCACTACCATTTATCTGGACCCTTAGTTGCGCGTGAGTTTACTTGGTTAATAGTTTTACTAAATATCCTTTGCAAATCGATTCCTTAAATACTAATATATATGTGTGTTCAATACATATCCGTTATAATAAGGACTTCCATTTCTCTCTCTTCCTCCCATATGCAAAATCCACTTTTTTCAAGTACTTTTAAAAGGCCATCACTATCAGCAAATTCAAAATTATCAGGAAAAGTAATATCTATGAGCTGATCAGATAAACCTGTTTCGTCTATTAATGGCTTATTAAAGTAAGCACTTAAGAATTTAATGATATTACCGATGGAATAATTATGGATAACTTTTTTTATAGTACCTTTATCAACATAGAATTCCATTTTTTGCTTAGAGTATGATTTTATTATTTGATCGGTAGTTGTTACAATCAAACTTTTTAATTTTCGACTCTCTTTATATACTCCCACTTTAAAATACCTTTTTATATCCTCTTTTAAATATCTGTTTTGATCAAACAGATTGGGTGGAGTAGGTGGAGTGACCAAATCGTAGCAATACATGTATCTAGTATCCGATTTCCTAGCAACTTTATCAGGATCATTTTTAACATCAATAATAATTCTGTTGGTAAGAAACCCTTTCATTAAATCTGAATAAGCAACAACTAACATATACCAAAGAGGTTTATTAATCATATACATCCCAGTGATATTGCCATTTATATCCTTCCTTACTCCTTCGCATGAATTAATTTCTTTGTTGTATTCTGTAAATATTGAACGGAAAAGAAAGGCATCAAAATCGCCACCATTCCCATCTACAAAAAGTGGTTTTTCCTTGTCATATGCCCAATCATCTTTAACAGGGATACTTAATTTTTCACCATTTAACGCGAAAATAATATTCTCTCTTGTAGTATTTTTTAAATCTGTAATGACTAATACTTTTCCATTTTTATCAATCCATACTTGATGAGGAACAGATTGATGCGGAAAATAGGCATTCAAAATACTATCATGAATAGGAATGGGGAGCTTTGGATAAAAACCGGTACGTGTTTTTGTTTTTTCCAATACTGATTTAATTTTTTCTTCTGAGTCAAATTTTGGGTCATGTGGGTTTACAAGCAGAATTTGAATTTTGCCATTAAAATCACTTTGTAGTTTTTCCATTTCAGGGAAAGCTTCGATACATGAAGCACAGATTGTACTCCACATGTCTAAAATAATTAGCTTTCCCTTAAAATCGGATAGTTTTGCTTTCTTGGTTTTATAGTTTAATATATTCCCAAATAAAATGTCGGGAACTTTATCTCCAATTTTTAAAGGTCTTATGGAATCCATTTTAATCCCTTCAACGTTCACTTTAAGCCTTCCCCCATCTTGAGCATGGGTCAAATGGCTAACCAGAAATAAAACCACAATAATTAAGTATTTCTTCATTTTTCGTTTTTCCATGTCATTAATAATTAATACTTACTTTAGAGAACAACTTAAATAGCTATAAAGTTTTTAAGTGACGGTAAACGATAAGTAAAAGGGCCAGTTAATCCAATTTAAATGATTTGGTGAACCCCATTTGCAGGATCCAAGCCATTCAAATTTTTATTCTCCTTAAACATTCAAACTCCAGAAAAACCTACTATCAGAGCATTAACAAAAGAAGAATAAACATCATACTTAAACTAATTCTTATCATGATAACGTAATTAGGTAAACTACGGCCCCAGCGGACAGATATCAATGATATCAGTCTAAGTAGAAGGAGAAATTATCGTCGATTCACAATCATATAGTCAATACTTTTTTAATTTAACTTAATGAGAAAATAAATAAACGATGCTTATTGTTCCTCCCCGCCGGGGTCCTTCACAAACATTGCAATTATAACCTAATTAGTTCAGAGACCCCGGAAGGACAGATAAAGATATTTGAAAAGAGTTTTTCAACTCGGGCAAAATTTAATTTTGGGGCATACCAGTTATATCTATTATATCTTTTGGTATAGGCAGTGCATACCTGCTATCATTAGGTGGCAATGTATATACTTGATCTGCTATTCTCTTAAGTGTTATATCCGCACCTTCTTTATTAAATCGTTTGATATCAATCCATCTAAGGCCACGCATTAAAAGCTCTTTCCTTCTTTCAGTTAATACCAAGGCAAGAGCCAGTTGCTGGTTGGTAGCAGTATGAGGAATGAAAGTGCCTGTTGCCCAACGTTTACTGAGTAAAATATTCAGGTCATTCATAGCGTCTGAAATTCTAACAGGAGTAGCTCTGGCATGACATTCGGCCCTTATTAAGTACAATTCATCTGTAGCAATTCCTGTAAATAAGTCTTCGATATCGTCGGTACTATAAGTTCCTTGAAATGCATGAAAACCAAAATTTTCATAAAAAAAAGCAGTTTTTCTCAAATCATTATCATCATAACTATTGTATAATAAGGTATCAATTAAAGCTATATAAGGATTTTTGGGCCAATAGAATTGTGTTTGGGTAGTATAAAAGATTATTTCTTTATTAAATGGCTGAAAAGGAGGCATAGAAAAAGGATCGACACTGGGGTCATTAAAGTCCAACAGGTCATTCTTTATTTGCAAAGCCTGATTTGAATACTTATATGCGCTGTCATACATTCTCATTGACAGGTATGCCCTGGCCAAAAGGCCGAAAGCGGCTGCTTTTGATGGGCGCATTACGTGTTGAGGAGTATTAGGAAGAAAAAGAGCCGCTTCTTTTGCATCTGTAATCACTCTTTCATAGCATTCCTTTACACTTGCCCGAACTGATGGCATAGACGGATCTGAATTTAGTCTTAGAACTACCCCTAAATCCAATTGTGATGTAGTTTGATCATATGCCTTTCCATATATCCATATTAAATTCAAATACCTGTAAGCTCTGTGGAAAAGTGCTGACCCTTTTACATTGTCCCATTGAATCAAATTTGCAGGAGTTCTTTGTATATTATCAACATAATCTAGACAATAATTCGCTGAATAAATACCCAGATAACCCACAGCCCAGTCGTTGTTAAATTTGTACTCAGCAGGTCGCCAGGTATAGAGTGATTTATCAAAATCTGTCAGCGAATTATAATCGCTTAATTGTAGAAAATAATCATCAGCTGAAGTCTCCCCAAAACCTGGAGTGGTCTCCTTATTTATTAGGCTATTATCATCAAGCAATGCTTCCAAATCATCCAGTGTTTTTAATTCTACTAATTTTTTATCAGGCTTTTCCTCAAGATACTTCTTACACGAAGTAAGCGGAAAAGTGAAAATAAAATTGCTGATCAAGCAAAGTATTGTAAATTGTTTCATTTTCTAAATTATTGCCGGTTAAAAATTAGCTCTTACACCCAATGTCCAACTTCTTACAGGTGGTAATGAAGTAGGATATTCAGGGTCTAAGTTTTCCTTATTTGCTCTCCATAGTATGCCAACATTGGCCATATTGCCATACAATTCTAACTCCTTGAACAAGGAGCTAACAGGTCTATTTTTTATGAAAGAATAACTTAGGTTAATATACTGCAAACGTATATTTCCTGCCTTCAATACATTAACTTCTGAGGAGTTGTAAAAGTCATCCCTTTTTTGGTTATTGGCGCTAAGCGGATACTTAAATGCTGGAACATTTGTGATTGCTTCGTCCCCTGGAACTTGCCATCTAATTTCATAATCTTTGTTACCAACACCGTTATTAATTAGCAAGGTATAAGAAAGACTCGGCCTCCTGAAATAGTACCCTAGTTTATAAGAAATCAGGGTTGTTAAAGTAAAGTTTTTCCAAGTAATGCCGTTCATCAAAGATCCAAACACAGGAGGACTTGACGGGCCGATATAAACAATATTTCCATCTAAACCTCTGGCAAGCCCCTCATTAGAAATTGCAGTGTAATCCGTACTTAATTGTCCATTCAAATATCCCTGCGGATCACCATTTGCATTTAAACCACCCCATTTATATGCGGCAATTGCATATAGTGGCTTACCCACCACAGGGGCAATACCAGAAGCGGCGTTAATTTTTGTTGATATCCGGGAAGCTGTTGTGCCAAAATATTTTGTTACTCTATCCTTATTATAATTAAATAATAAAGTAGTATACCATTTAAAGGCTTTATCAATATTTTTGCTGGTAAGAACAATATCTACACCCTTTCCATTCATATTCGCAGAATTTATTGTTACCTGGTTTATATATCCCCATACAGTATAATCATATAACGACGGTCCATATAAGTCAGTTCCATTTTTACTATAGAATTCTAAAGAACCAGTAATTAAATTATTTTTCAAAGCAAAGTCAATACCTATATTAAGCATCCCCGATCTTTCCCATCTGAGTTCTGGATCATTCAGTGTACCGATCCTTGCATACGGGAATCCTGTTACCGGAGCTGACCCGTAGGCACCTACAGGTACAGCAGATTTACTTGGATCAACATTTCCACTATATCCATAAGTTGTCCTTAATTTTAATAAAGGGAACATAGCTGATTTATAAAATAGCTCATCTGAAATTTTCCAGGCTGCTCCTAAGGACCATAGTGGCTTCCATTTGTCATTTGTTTTAACACCAAAAATGTTAGAACCATCTTTTCTTATGCTTACTGAAAGAATATACCGTTGTTTGTAACTATAGGAGGCATTACCATAGGCAGAAACATACCTGAAAACACTAGAAACAAAACCCGGAGCACCTGGTAAAGTATTAAAAGCGCCAGTAATAAATGTTGGATAAGTATTTCTAAAATCTACTGATGCAGTAACAAGAGGGTCTTCGTTATATCCATATGCTGTATACTGGTCGCCATCTGCTTTGGATTCTCTAGTTTCTACACCAGCTATAGCCGCAACCTGGTGATCGAACCAAGTTTGATTAAAATTTAATTGTCCCCGGACAGTATAGGATGTTATAAAATTGTTTTGAAGCGTTCTAATATCCCCTTTGGGAATGATATAGTTTACAATCCCGGTATTTCTATTTAACTGGCTAAAAGAGTTAATCAAGTCTCTTGTATAATAACTCTCCATATCAGCCAGTTGTTCACCTTGGGATTGTTGTCTTTGATATTGATACTTAAGATCAATATTTAGGGATTTCGTTAGCTTGTATTGCAGGCCTATATTGGTAAATAACTCCTGTAAATTCGTAGTAGTTTTGTTATGTTTCCAATCTTCTAACGGGTAAAATTTCCAATTAAATAATTTTCCTGCGCCTGCTGTATCTATATACGTATCCCTGTAAACAGCCGCAACTGAAACAGGGCTTCCGTCATTGTCGGCCAATCTGAAATAAGGCACTGGTCTGCCACCAGGGCGAATGCTGCCTAATCCCGGAATTCCTGTAGTCGCTTTACTATTTGTATAATAGACGCCAAAGCTTAGTTGCAAGTTCTTTACAGGCTTGTAAGTATTTTCAACTTTAATATTCAGTTTTTGAAATTTATTTTGTAACTCTCCCGATAAATTATCAAACCCAAAAGAAATGGTATATGCGTTGTTATTGCTGCCCCCATTAAGATTTACATAATATTGTTGTGTGACTGCAGTTTTATATACATATTTATTATATTGATCACGAACATCTGTCGCTTTCATCGCATTAATTTGTGTAGCAGAATCAGTTGCAGAGATTAACCCATTTTTTCTTTTAAGAAGTACATCTACAGCAGGGGTTAATGAAAGATATTTACTATTTATCCGGCTTGTAAAGCCTGAAAAATTTTGTTTAAAAAGGAATTCCTCTACATCAATATAATCGGTTGAAGACATCTGTGGAAGGTAAGAGAGGTCGCTTTTTTCACTGATTATCGTATTTGCATTGAAACTCACTTGAAGTTTTTGATTGAATTTCCCTTTTTTTGAAGTGATCACAATAACTCCATTCCCCGCTCTTGCCCCCCAAATAGAAGTTGCCGCCGCATCTTTCAATATAGTTATGCTTTCAACGTCATTGGGATTTATGTTATTTATGCCGCCCTCATAAATAAATCCGTCTAAAACAATCAAAGGATCCATCGAGGCGTTAATTGTACTTAATCCCCGAATCGTAATATTATCATTTTTGGGAGAGCCGCCACTGTTTCTGACCTTATTATTATCAAATAATAGTCCACTGGTTACTCCTTCAAGCCTTTTCAATATATTAGTACCGGTTTGTTGGTTTAAAGCTTTGTTGTCAATTACCGCGACTGAGCCTGTGGCCCGGTTAGGCTCAATTTCCTGATAGCCAGTATTTGCTTTTATAGTTACTTCCAGCCCCTCGGTTACTTTTGTTTTTATTGTAAGTGTAGCCAGATCACTTTTACCAGCAACCCTCACCTCATACCTCTCAATATTCACCCCACTCACCACCAGTACCGCATCTTCCTCCACTCCCTTCAACTCAAAATATCCGTTCTCGTCCGTCGTCGTCCCTTTGGTCCTGTCTCCCTTCACGGTAACACTCGCCCCGGCCACGGGATTGCCTGCGGTATCTACCACCCGCCCTTTAACGTCAATAGGCAAGGCAACCACCTCTTCCCCCACCCCTTCTGCCGAGGTAACCGGCCTGAGCTTCACCACGATCACATTCTCCACAATGGTATAGGTGAGCGGCTGCTCCTTGAAACACTGGTCAAGGGCCTGGCGGAGATCGGCATTGCGGAGCTCAATGGTAACAGGACGGGCATGCTGGAGCACATCCACCGTATAAAGCAGATCAAGCCCGGTTTGACGCTTGATCTCCTTGAGCGCTTTTTCAAGGGGCGCATCACGGAGGGTGAGACTCACCTTCTGAGCCTTGCCGGTGGCGGCGGCTGACAGACAGGCAGCTAAGAGGATGACGGCTGTGATCTTCATAACCCGGACAATTAGGGTTGACCCCGGCCTACAGCTACCGGCACGGGAAAAATGAATTAATTGCATAGCTTCGCAATAGCCTGTCTACCGACAGGTAGGTTTAGGTTGTTAAATGAGTGTCGCTACTTATTCTCGATCTAAATGACCAGGGATGTTACCGCATTCCTGGTTTTTATTTTTAAGGTCGTACAATGACCTGCTTTCCTTTTATCTCAAAATGTACCCCTCCGGTCTCCTCCAATATCCGGAACACACTGGCCGCACTCAGGGTACGCGGCATCCCGCCTCTAAAAGTCTTGGTGATCTTTCCTTCATACACCACTTCCACATCATACCAGTTGGCTACCTGGTTCATGATGGTTTCAATGCTGGCATTGGTGAAAATGAAACGGCCGTTCTTCCAGGCGAGTGTTTCTTCCAGGTCGGGGTTGGTATTGAGCGTGAGACGTGAGTCGCGAGACGTGAGGAGGGCCTGCTGACCAGGTTTGAGAATTCGTGAGGCGTCAGACGTGAGGCGTGAGGCAGATACCTTCACACTTCCTTCTATCAGGGTGACCCTGATATCCGCCTCGTCATCATAGGCATTCACATTAAAGTGTGTGCCCAACACCATCACCTCCATATCCCCCTTACTTACATAAAATGGCTTTGTTTTATCAGGGGCTACTTCGAAATAGGCTTCGCCGGTTATTTGCACTCTGCGTTCATTCCTCCCGCCTGATGCGGCAAATGCTACAGGATAGGTGATAATTGAACCCGCATTCAACCAAACACGGCTGCCATCGCTTAAGGTGATGTCGATGACTTTGGAGCCGCGGGGATTATAAAGCGTATTGTAAACCAGCCCGGACTCCGGACCCCCGACTCCGGACCCGGTATAAACTATTTTTCCGTCGGCGGTCTTCACCACTTGTACCCCATTGAGTTCTGCCAGTGCGCCATTATCCGTACTATCGAGATATACGGTTCGTCCATCGGCCAGGGTCAGGGTAGCACGATTGCTGGCTGGCGCCAAAACATCTGTTTGGTTAGCGATTGTTCCCCGGTCATCTGTCATCTGTCCTCTGTCATCTGACCCCGGTCCCCTGACCAACCACCACCCCACCGCCAACAACCCCACAATAACCGCCGCTGCAACCCACCGGGTCCAATACACTTTTCTGACCACGGGTTCTGCGGGACGGGCGGCCAGGATGCGTTGGTATAATTGTTCCCAGTCCACCACCGGCAGTTCGGGATCATCTTTATAGTAATCAACCAGTTGCTGAATATGGGCCGCCAGTTCGGGATGCCCCTCACCAGACCCCACCAGGGACATCAGTTCCTTTTCCTCGGCGGGTGTTGCGCTGCGGGAGGTCCAGGCTTGGAGGAGATAATATATGCGTTGCGGTTCGGGGGCCATGGGAAATGTTAATCGTTAGATGATAGTGGATGATTGGCGGGGGAAGTGTGTACTAGTTTAAACAAACTTTTTTTACCACAGAGACACGGAGTTTTTTAAACACAGAGGCACAGAGACACAGAGAATATTCACTTCACTGATAAAACTGCCATCCTGCTAAGGAGATTTTCATTTTGGATTCGAAGAAATCAAAAATTAATAATCCTCTGTGTCTCTGTGCCTCTGTGGTTAAAAAAAAACTCCGTGTCTCTGCGGTGAAAAAAAAGTCTGCGCCACTCCAGCCCATCTTAAAGACGGAACTCCTCCCTTATCAATATCCAAACAACAGCCGATAATCCCTTACCAAAATGGGTACGTAAGAATTCACTGGCGGCCATCAAATGGTTTTTGACGGTATTGGGGGAGATATTTAACCGGGCCGCCACTTCTTCGCGGCTCAGGCCTTCGAGCTTGCTGAGCCGGTACACTTTTTCCTGTTGGGGCGGTAATTGTAAAAGAAAGGAATGGATGATTTCCCGGTTCTCCTTGGCCAGGAGGAAATCTTCAACAGGATTGGTTGATTGGTCGGGGTGATCGCTGACCCAGCGGTCAAGGGTCTTGCGGTCTAAGGCAATTTTCCGAAACTGGGTATAGATCTGGTTATGGAGCATCGAGAGCAGGTAATTGTGGGGATTACGGCTCTCGGCCACCTGCCGGCGTTTGACCCATAAGGCCAGAAAGGTTTCCTGTACCGCTTCTTCGGCCAGTTGCTCTGAACGCATCAGGCGAAAAGCGGCCGCAAAGAAAGGGGCCTTGTAATGATCATATAATTCCCGAAAAGCCTGTTCATTGTCATTGGCCAGTTCGCGGAAAAGCAGATCGTTATTTTGGGTCAGCACCAAAACGGATGGGGTTTAGTCGCGATAAATGATTTGAAAATGTAATACTAAGATAATCTACTTAGATGAGACTCACCTAAATCCTGAAAGGCTGCATTTGGAAACCTAAATTCTCTGTGGTAAAATAAACCACAGAGGCACAGTGAATTATTTCCCCTCCATTTTTTCGGCGTCGACAACGCCATGGATTCTGCGTAATACCAGCAAGGTGCGATAGATACGGTCTTTTTCCATCTGGCAGCAAACCAGAATGAGGGAGGATTGGGGATTGGAGGGATCTGATTGGACATGCAGGTTTTCGAGGAGGATACCCCGTTCGGTAAAGACCTGCATCATGCGATAGAGTACTTGTATGGGGGTATGTACCCGCAAGCGGAATACACAGGATTTTTTGGTGATATGGTCGAAGGTGATGGACATAGTCGCTGAATTAAATAAGGGGAAGTGAGAACACTCCCCCTATTACCAAAAACTAACTCCGGTAAAGTACCGGCTGTTACTGCTATGAGAAAGGGTTCTGCTCCCTTTTGCTCGGAAAGGGACGAGTAGACACCCACCCCGGTGAAAAACTTTTGAGATATTTTTATTAATCGTTAGCAAGGTATATACTTAAATGATGTTCATTTATTCAAATACATTGAAGGCATTTTATCGTACACAAACAAGTCGATTTGGTAGATAATATTCGTATTGCAAATACTAAAAGCTAATAGCTAATAGCTATTAGCTTTTAGTATTTAGCTATTAGCTAAAAAAAGGGAGTGAGTAAAAACAGACTCCCGGCTATTCCGATAATTTCCTGAGTAGGAAAGTGAAGGGCCTGTAGAAACAGGCCCCGTTATTGCTTTTATAATCAAATAATCTGCTTAACACAATACCAAGATAGACGAGGATGGTAAAGGATTTTTTGGATTTACACGAAACGCCTGCTTTAGTACATGATTGGGGTCATATACTTTATTACTCGTCAAAGTTCTCGGGTAATTCGGCGATCACATCGATCTTGTCGGTCTGCCGGTTTTTACCCGACCGTATCTCATTGAATAATATATTCAGCTTCTGGTGAAGGATGGTACGGTATTGTTCCCGGATGGGAAATTCCTTATCCCCCAGGAAGACACTATCATTATCAAAAGAGGTTATGTGATCAACCGACACGATGAAGGATCGATGGATACGACAAAACTGTCCTTCGGGCAGGGCCGATTCCATCTGCTTCATGGTGTTGAGGATGACATAACTTTTGTCGGCCGTTACCACCTGGACATAATTCTGCCTGCTGAAGACATACATAATGTCTGCAAATGCCACGCGGATAAACTTGCCGTTGGACCGTATAAAAAAACTTGACTGCTGGACCGCAGTCTTCTGTTCCGGGCACAAGGATCTTAATTCCATAGCAAAACAAGATTAAGTCTATGTATAAAGACGAATGAGAAGAAAAAAAGGACTAGTCACTTTCCTTATTTTTTTCTCAAATAGGAAATTTTTCTGTTGTGTAGGTGGTACATTTTGACTGGAAGGGCCTCTGAAATCAGCCAAAAAAAGAAAAAAGGGGAAAGTAAAAACCCTCCCCGGTGGATTTACAGTTACCCTTTAAGTGAACTGTATCGGAGGGCAGTTCTGGAGCTGCCCATGGCTAAACTAACTGTAAGTTGGTTATCTGGATGAACTGAATGCTAAAAAGAAGAAGGGATAAAAATCCCTTCCGATTAAACCACACTTATTGATCATGAGAAAACAAATACGAACTGATAGGGACACAATTTAGCGGGCTGCCTGCTACAAAATTTTCTAAATACACCAACTGCTTAATCTGGTACACGAGCGAGTCAAACTGGTCAATGACTATGCAATTCGCCATCCCAGTCAATATAAAAGGAGTTGGGACCGGGCTTACCCAGTATATCGGAGAAGAATAAACAACGCGCATAGAACTGTTTCCTGAAACTGCGGTCAACCGGAATGGAGATACCGGGCAGGCTTACGGAGTATTCATCAAAGTCAATGATCTTACTCGTGGAAACAATAAATAAAGGATGGACCTGACAGAAATCACGCACGGGCAAAATACGCCGGATGCTTTCGAGTGAAGCCCTGCATTCCATTTCCGTATCCATCGACACCATCCGCACCAGGTCGCCCTCGGCATGGAAATAAAGCACCCGCGGAAGCAAGATCCGTACATACCGGTCACCGACCATGATAAATACTCCGCCTGGGTTCATACCCTAAATATAACAGGGATACACACCTGTTTTAACAGAAATACACGATTGAGTGTAGAAAGTACACGATTGATGGGGAACACTTACTTAGAGACCACGCTGGTAGAAGAAATTCAACAGATCGGCCCGGTTCTTTACCTTCAGTTTACAGTAGATATTATGGCGATGTACCTCGACCGTCTTAAAGGATAGTCCCAGGGAAGCCGCGATCTCGCGGGTATTCAAACCCTCGCGTACCATGCTGATCACCTGCATCTCGCGGTTGGTCAGCGATTCGATCGGATCCTTCTGATCCAGCATCTCGGCATATACGAGGCGGTCACGCAGGCTCTCTTCCAGGTACACACGTCCATTTCCCACCTCGCGGATGGCGGTCTTAAACTCTTCCAGGTTGGCAAACCTGGTCAAATACCCGGGTATCCCGGCCTTCATCACTTTTCGTATAACCACGATATTATAAAACCCGGTGAGCAGGATGATCCGTGAGCGGCCAAATTCGCGCGACATGGCAATGATACTATCCACCCCTTCAATACCGGGGATATTCACGTCGATCACGATCACATCCGGATCAAGCTCACGGGCCATGGCACGCGCCGTGGCCAGATTGGCTGTATCGCCTATTACTTCAATATCCTCGGATTCATTTAAAATAGAGGTCCAGGCCTGCCGCAGGGCCGCATATCCATCAGCGATCATTACCCGTATTTTATTCATGCAGTTAGTATAAATTTCATTTTACTTATAAAGTACAGTAAATGAAATTCCCTCATTCAAAGAATACACTGATGCAGGAGAAAAGTGGACGAGAGGCCTGAATTGGTTTATGAAAATTGATGCAAGGCGGCTGCCAATTGATCCACTTCGGTTGTTGTATTGTGCAGGTGCAAACTGATCCGTAACCGTTCTTTGCCTTCGGCCACAGAAGGATGCTGAATGGCTTTAACCGCAAACCCGTTTTTTAATAATGCTTCCCCTGCCCTTGCTGCGCGCTGGCTTCCGGGAATGATGAGGCTTTGTATGGGCGAACTGCTGGGTAATAACCAGCAACCTTCGGGTGCCTGTATGGTTTGTTTAAAATGCTGAATGAGCCCGGTAAGCGGGGCATAAGAAAAAGCGGGGGCCTTTAGTTCAGCATAGGCAAGCTGTATCCCCGTTAGCGCATGAGGGGGAAGGGCGGTTGTAAAAATAAAGGACCGTGCATGGTTCAAAAGATATTCTTTCAGCAGTTTGGGCCCCACTACAATGGCCCCATGACAACCGAGGGCCTTACCAAATGTATGTACCCGGGCCCAGACCCGGTCTTCCAATCCTGTAGCGGATACAAGTCCCCTCCCCTGCGGACCCATAATACCGGTGGCATGGGCCTCATCCACAATAACCAGGGCCTGGTACTTGTCACAACAAGAAAGGATATCGGTCAAGGGTGCCTGGTCACCATCCATCGAGTAAATGGATTCCACCACCACAAAGACCTGTGCCCCGGGCGCACGATTTTTTTGAACCGATTGTAAGACCTGCTCGAGGTCATTGACATCATTATGTTTAAAGCGGTGACGGGTAGCATAGCTAAGCCGGCAACCATCAATGATACTGGCGTGGATCAACTCATCGGTTACGAGATGATCGCCTCTGACCGGCAGCGAAGAGAACAAACCCACATTGGCATCATAACCGGAATTAAAAATCAACCCGCTTTCTGTCCCGTGAAACCGGGCCAGCTCTTCCTCCAGACTTGCCGCCTGTTCGCAATGTCCGGAGATGGAACGCGAGCCTGTAGCGCCAAGCCGGTCATTGCTGGCCGCGATGGCTTCTTTCCATTTTTGTTTGAGTGATTCTGAGCGGGCAAATCCGAGATAGTCATTCGAACAGAAATCGATCCCATCCAGAATCTGCAGCCGGCGAAGCTGGTCATTTTCCTTTCTTTTATCTAATATCCGGGCAAGGCGGTCGGCGAAGGAATGATGGGCGTTCTGTTCATGCATAGCGCAAAATTAGGCAGGGAGCATGAAAAAGGGGTCTGTAAAAACAGACCCCGCACTTATTTTGAAACTTAACATGAGAATGCTCAAAAGTATAGCAGGATCTTTTGGAAAAAAGTACATGTACACCAACGACTAAAATTCATACACGAAAAAGGGGATGTAGAAACATCCCCCGTCTGCTTATGCTTGTCTCTAAGAGAAGTGTGAGACAAAAAATTATAATGCGATCGGTGCTTCGGACCATTCGGCGATCCGTTCGGTGACCTGAATGGCTTCGCGGAGCGTATTATTTTTAGAGAAGGAGAATCGGATATTGATCCGGTCCTGGCGGCCGAGTACTTCCATTACATGTGAGTGACCACCGCTACAGGCGCTACCCCCGGCTACTTCGATATTGGCCTGGTCGAGGAAGGGGAGCAAGGGTTCGGCTTCGGGGCGTTCGGGGAAGGAGGCATTGAGTATCGTATAGAGGCTGGCGCCTTTGGGATCTCCGTTAAAGAGCAATCCTTCTACCCTGGCCTCGAGTTCGGACATCATACATTTTTTGATCATGCAAATATGTGCGGCATCGGGTACAAATTGTTCGATGGCCCTTTCGAGTGCGGTGGCAAAGCCAACGATACCGGCTACATTTTCTGTACCCGCCCTTATGCCTCTTTCCTGGTTACCGCCATGGTGCAGGGGGACCAGGGATTCGGGCTTACGGGCTATCAGGACACCCACGCCTTTTGGTCCATGAAATTTGTGTCCCGAACCGGAAAGCAGGTCAACCGGGAGTTGCGAGGCATCGATGGGAAAATGCCCGATGGTCTGTACACAGTCACTATGAAGAAAGGCCCCATGTTCCCGGCAAAGACTGCCAACTGCCCGGATATCGGTGATATTTCCTGTTTCGTTATTAGCATGCATCAGGGTGACCAGACATTTATCCTGAGACTCCCCCAGCAGTTGTTGCAGATGTTCGAGATCGATATGTCCATCCGGAAGTATATCTACAAAAGAAACCTGTGCACCGGTAACCCTTGCCTGAAATTCAACCGCTCTTAATACGGAATGATGTTCAATACGCGAAGTGATGATCCGTTTGCAACCCCAGCCATGAACGGCGGTATGAATGGCCATGTTATTGCTCTCGGTTCCGCCACTGGTAAAGATCACCGAGCCGGGGCTGACAGAAAAATGACCGGCCACGGACCGTCTGGCCTTTTCCACTGCTTTTCTTGCTTCACGTCCACGTGCATGAATGGAAGAGGGGTTACCAAAATGATCTTCCCAATAGGGCAGCATGGCTTCCAACACCTCTGGTGCGAGAGGTGTGGTGGCTGCATTGTCAAAATAGATTGAGGAAATCATGGTACAAATTACCATGATAAGGGAAACCATTTATTTCAAATACATGAACTGGTTGGATTGATACATTAATTCAATATATTGGTGGATGATTTTGTATTCCGTAAGAAAATTCTTCATCGCAATTCGGCCACCGGTGCAGGATCCATATCCGTATACACCAAATTCTCTCCGGCCATACCCCAAATAAATCCATAATTCGTGGTGCCGCAACCATAGTGTGTGCTCCAGGGCGGAGAGATCACAGCTTCCTGATTGGCCATTATGATATGTCTTGTTTCGTCGGGACTTCCCATAAAGTGCATGATCCGGTGTTCGGCAGGCAGGTCAAAATAAAAATAGACCTCCATTCTGCGTGTATGCGTGTGTGGAGGTATAGAGTTCCATACACTGCCCGGAGCCAGGGTGGTCAATCCCATCACCAGTTGACAACTTTTTATACCCTCCAGATGGATATACTTATATACTGTACGTCGGTTCGCCGTTTCCACTGCACCCAATTCGACAGGCGATGCCTGGTCTTTGGTAAAAAGGGTATTGGGATAGCTTGCATGTGCCGGTGAAGAAAGCAGGTACAGGACCGCGGGGTTTTTGGCACTGGCAGATGCAAAGCTTACTTTCTTTGTACCCTTTCCCAGATAGAGACAGGAAAGTTTATCTACATTAAACTTTTTCCCATCGGCCTGTACCACCGCTTTGCCACCTACATTGATGATGCCCATCTCACGCCGTTCTAAAAAATATTCGGCTCTTAGTTCACGCGGATTACCCAACAGGATAGGCTTTGATGTTGGCACCACTCCCCCGATCATCATCCGGTCGTAATGCGTGTACACGAGTTTTATCTTCCCTTTTACCATCAGGTCACTCACCAGGAAATGCTCGCGTAATCCCTGCGTATCCATGGAGCGGGTCTCCACCGGACCAACCGCAAACTGTTGCTCCAACCCCTCCTCCACCAAATTGTTTTTATTATACTTTTTCATATCTCAAATCCTTTGTGTCCTTTGTGCCCTTCGTGTCCTTCGTGTCCTTTGTGTCCTTTGTGCCCTTCGTGCTATTGATTAATTACCAGAAGACCGTATACAACGCAATCAACAACCCGATTATAATCAACGCCCCCACAGCAAACCCGGTAGAGGTTTTGAACATACTTGCATCGATCTCCAACCCTTGCGGTTTCACGCCCTTCTTATTCTCATACCGGCTGATCGCGATCATACCGATCACCGAAAGCACGAATACGATCGCCATCCGGTCAAGGAAGGGGATTTCAAAAACTCCCTCCTTATTCGCTACGGCAAACCCGATGGCATGAAGGGGTTCGAGATCGATCATGCCCGGCAGGAATTTCAGGATCACCGAGAAAATAAACCCGCCGATGGTGGCAAACAGCGCCGCATTGGAGGTTGCTTTTTTCCAGAAGAACCCCAGCAGGAACATCGCAAAGATACCTGGTGAAACAAATCCGGTATATTCCTGGATATACTGGAATCCCTGTTTTCCTTCTCCCATCAATACATCGCCCAATCCAAGTGTCAGCAAAATACCAATGATCGAAGAAAGGATGATGGCGACTTTACCTACATAGACCAGTTTCTTTTCGGATGCATCTTTCTCATATACTTTTTTATAAATATCCAGGGTGAAAATGGTACTGATGCTGTTTACCTTGGCCGCAAGCGAGGCTATAACGGTGGCGGCAAAGGCGGCCACGGTCACTCCTTTTACACCCACGGGGAGCAGGTTCAACAGGGCTGAATAAGTTTTATTCGAATCGGCCACCACTTTTCCGTTCTTGGTGATATCGATCAGCGAATGATCAATCATATTATTCTGATACATATGATAAATGGCGATACCGGGCACCACAATAATGATCGGCATCAGCATTTTCAGGAAGGCGGCAAAGAGGATACCCTTGCGGGCTGTGGGGAGACTGGCCCCGAGCGCGCGTTGGGTGATATACTGGTTACACCCCCAATAGTTCAGGTTGGCGATCCACATACCACCGATCAACACACTCATACCGGGGAGGTCTGCATAGTAAGGACTGTCCTTGGAGAAGATCATATGAAAATGATCCGACGCTTCGGAGCGAAGGATACCAAATCCTTTACCCAGTCCTTCTTCCCCACCGATAAGGTCCATCGTGATATAGAGCGCGATAAACCCACTTAATACCAGAAAGAAAACCTGTATGGCCGAGGTATAGCCCACCACTTTCATACCTCCAAGCGCAATGAAAACGGAAAAAAGCGCCAGGAGAAAGACACAAAGGGTGAAATCCCAGCCACTGATGCCGGAGATGGCGACCGCTCCCAAATAGAGGATGGAGAGCAGGTTGACCACGATATATAATAATAACCAGAACACGGCCATGATCATGGCCACACGGCCATTGTACCGCTGGTTGAGAAACTGCGGCATCGTAAATATCTTGTTCTTGAGATAGACCGGCATAAAGAAGACTGCCACCACGATCAGGGTCAGAGCCGCCATCCACTCATAGGAGGAAATGGCCAGTCCCAATGAAAAGGCCGACCCGCTCATACCGGTCATTTGCTCGGCTGAGATATTCGAAGCGATCAGGGAAGCGCCGATGGCCCACCAGGTCAGCGAGCCTTCGGCCAGAAAGAAATCCGCCGAACTGGTCTCTACCGCCTTTTTTTTGCGATAGATCCAATACCCATATAAGGAAACAAGCACAAAATAGAGCAGTACGATGATCCAATCCATTTGCAGCATGGCCGTTAGTTTTAAGTGACCAAACTTAGGGAAATTATTGGGTTAAGCTATTGATTTATAGAAATGATGAAACGACAATGAGGAGTGTCAGCAGAAAAGGAAAACCTCCAACTAAAAACCTATATAAAATAAGGTTGAGAAGCCATTCTAATAGTAAAAATTATATATTTTATTGATTATCAATTATTTATTAGATAAAACAATTACAATAAACGACAAATTGTGGTTATGTGAAAAGCGCTATTACTTTTTTGAAAAGTAGTTCGCTATTGCTGCATCTAATTCGGGAATATTTGTTTTACAAATATTATAGATGATATCTTGATCCATTAATTCATAATGGTGGGAAAGTATATCTCTAAATCGAATGATTTTTGTCCCATCCAGTTTCAATTGCTCTTCAATGAACCCTGGAGCTAATTTTTCAATTTTTTTCATATTCTCTCCAATGGATTGGAGCCTTGTAAGAATGGAATCGTACAAAATCTGTCCATCGGGGGAACTTACAAAGTCCTGGGCAACACCTATAGACACCATTCTTTCATTGATAACATTAACATGCTCCACAATCATTTCCAAGCGCTCTAAAATTATAGGCTCAGGCATAAATGATTTCCTTTTCAATTGAATGAAGAAAACTTTTTCTCAAATGAGGTCCCTTCCTTACTAAATCAACTTTTTTATGTAATTGCCTTTCGAGGTTGTTCCATATGGTACAAAGTGAATTCCAATTTGGTTCAGCTAATTCAACCAGTACATCCACATCACTATCTGCGACTTGATTACCTTTTGCATAACTTCCAAAAAGGCCAATGCTTATAACCCCCAGATCCTTAAAATCTGACTTGTTATTCCTTAATACAATAATGATTTCTTCCTTAGTTAACATCTCTGCATGAAAATTTACTAACCCTAAAGATCACTAATTTGGTTTGTTTTGCCAAATAGTCCACTCCACGTATATGATTGAGTTTTACTATTGGGTTACAGTTCTTTATCGTGGTAGAAAAATATATATAACAAGTTCCCTAACATTGCACCATGAAATTCAAAGCCTTTCTATTCGACCTCAATGGCACCATGATCGACGATATGGATTATCATATCCGTGCCTGGCACCGGATCCTGAATGGATTGGGGGCCAATATCACGCTGGAGGAGATGAAAGAACAGTGTTACGGAAAGAACCATGAATTGCTGGAACGGACATTCCCCGGTCGTTTTACCTATGCGGAAAAGGACCAGATGAGTCTGGAAAAAGAAAAGGAATACCAATCACTTTATACCCCGGTGCTTCTCCCCGGTCTTGCCGATTTCCTGGAAAAATCCTATCAGCAGGGAATACCGATGGCCATAGGATCGGCCGCCATCATGTTCAATATTGATTTTGTATTGGACCGGCTCAACCTGCGCCATTATTTCAAGGTACTGGTCAGCGCCGATGATGTAGAACACAGCAAACCCCATCCTGAAACCTGGTTAAAATGCGCCAGTGCGTTGGGCGTAGCGCCAGAGGATTGTCTGGTCTTTGAAGACTCCCCCCGCGGCGTTGAAGCCGCCGAAGCAGCGGGTATGCATTCATTTGTTCTCACCACCTTACATAAACCGGAAGATTTTTCGGGGTTTAAAGGGGTGGTGGGGATGGCGGGGGATTTTGGCGGGTGGAGGTTGGATGTTGGATGATGGATGTTGGATGTTGGTTGGTTTAGATGACAGATGACGGATGACAGATGACAGATGTCGGAGGTTGGCTGTCATCCAACATCCAACATCCAACATCTGTCATCCGTCATCTGTCATCTTTAAAAAGCAAACTCATTCCACCTCAACTCATTCCTCAACTGCCTGATCGTTGTTGCCTGGTCGATCAGCAGGAATTCCACGCCACTGATGAGGGCGAGGTCTTCGAGGTGGGAGGCGGTGAGATTTTGACTAAAACAGGTATGGTGTGCCCCGCCTGCGAGTATCCAGGCGGCACAACCCGTGGCCATATCGGGTTTGGGTTCCCACAACACGCGGGCTACGGGTAATTTGGGTAAGCCATGAATGGGTGCTACCGCCCTTACTTCATTGACGAGTAACCGAAACCGGTTGCCCATATCCACGAGAGAGGCATTGAGTGCGGCACCTCCACCGGCATGAAATACCAAACGGGCGGGATCGGCTTTTCCACCAATACCCAGCGGATGTACTTCAAGGGATGGGGTTCCTTCGGCAATGGAGGGACATATCTCCAGCATATGTGCGCCTAAGACCAGATTTTGATCGGAGCCTTTGGAAAAATGATAGGTATAATCTTCCATGAAAGAATTACCGCCTTCGAGTCCGGTGGCCATGAATTTCATCGCGCGCACCAGGGCCGCGGTTTTCCAGTCACCTTCGGCTGCAAAGCCATAACCATCTTTCATCAGGCGTTGAACGGCCAGACCGGGCAGTTGAGTGAGCCCGTGTAAGTCTTCAAACGTAGTGGTGAACCCTTTGAACCCTCCCTTTACCAAAAAACGACGGAGACCGATCTCGATCTTTGCCGCTTCGCGAATGGAAGCATGACGCGCCCCGCCTTTTCTCAGGTCTTCGGCAAGTTTGTATTCCTTTTCATATACACTGCAAAGTTCATCCACTTCTTTATCGGTCACTTCATTGACAACGGCTACCAGGTCACCCACCCCATGGGTATTGACGGAATAACCCAATTTCAGTTCCGCTTCCACTTTATCTCCATCGGTAACGGCTACATAGCGCATGTTGTCACCAAAGCGAACAAACCGCGCGCCCTGCCAGTCATGCCAACCCGCAGCGGCCCTTACCCAGGTATCGATCTGAGTCAATACCGCCTGGTCTTGCCAGAAACCAACAACAACCTTGCGGTCTTTGCGCATACGGCTCATCATGAACCCAAACTCTCGATCGCCATGTGCCGACTGGTTCAGGTTCATAAAGTCCATATCAATATCGCCCCAGGGTATTTCGCGGTTGAACTGGGTATGCAAATGCAATAAGGGTTTGTGAAGGATCTTTAATCCATTGATCCACATTTTGGCAGGAGAAAAAGTATGCATCCAGCTCATTACCCCGATACAATTCTCTTTGGCATTGGCCGCAAGGCATACCTGATAGGCTTCCTCGGGTGATTTGATCACCGGTTGATACACGATCTTCACAGGAACCTGGTCGCCTTTATTCCAGAAATCTACCATGGCCTGCGAATGTTCCGCTACTTTCTTCAATGTCTCTTCACCATATAAATGCTGGCTACCGGTGATGAACCAGAGCTCGAGCGGGTTGAATGCTTTACTCATTTTGCAGTAATAAATTTATAAATGGTCGTTTGGGTATAGGTCTCGCCGGGTTTTAAAATTGTACTGGGAAATCCGGGCACATTGGGACTATTGGGAAAATGTTGTGTTTCGAGGCAAAGCGCACCGTGTTTGATATACTTGATATTATTACGGGTATTGGTCAGTGTTCCATCAAGAAAATTTCCCGAATAGAATTGCAATCCCGGTTCGGTGGTCCATACCTCCATACCTCTTCCACTGGGTGCGTGAAAGAGATAAGCTGCTTTCTCAAGCGTATTTCCGGTTTTATTAAGTACCCAGTTGTGATCATATCCACCAACGACCGAATCAATATCCCGGCCGATCTTTTTTTGCTGACGGAAATCCATGGCTGCAGGTACCGGTTCAACTGTTCCCAAAGGAATGAGGTTGGCATCCACCGGGGTATAATTATCTGCCAGAATTTGTAATTCATGATCCAGGATCGTGGAATCCTTTTCACCCGACAGGTTGAAATAGGCATGCTGGGTTAGGTTGAGCGGTGTCTCCGCATCGGTGGTCGCTTTGTAATCGATTTTCAACGCATTGTCATGTGTAAGCGTGTACACCACTTCAACTGACAGGTTACCGGGGTATCCTTCTTCCCCATCGCGACTGAGATAGGTAAGTTTCAAACTGCTGTCACCGGGCATTTTTTCAATATCCCAATAGACCTTATCATATCCCTTAACGCCACCGTGCAGCGAGTTGCCATTATTGTTGGGCGCCAGTTGATACTCCTTTCCATTCAGGGAGAACTTAGCTCCACCGATCCGGTTTCCGTAGCGGCCGATAAGGGCGCCAAAAAAGGGGTTCCCTCTTTGTGTATAGCCTTCGAGATTGGAAAAGCCGGTGACCACTTCCTCCACTTTTCCTTCCTTGCCAGGAACTTTGAGATGGGTGATGGCTCCCCCATAATTGATTACGCTGAGTTCCATTCCCGCTTCATTGGAAACGGTGTACTCGTTTACTTTTTTACCTTCGAACTGGCCAAATTCTTTTTCGGTGATCGGTTTGTGTTCTTCTTTGGGGGAAGAGCAGGCCACGAGGGATAAGAGGATCATGGGATAAATAATTTTTTTCATCATGGTGATCGTTTATTGTCCGTAATAGGCATCCTTGCCGTGTTTTCTTTCAAAATGTTTTTTAATGAGTGCTTCTTTCATGGGTTGTGCCTGGGGGTTGGCCTGCAGGGTTAGCAGGGCCATCCTGGCGATCTGTTCCAATACAATGCTGTAATAAACTGCCTGGGCGGCATCCTTTCCCCAGGTAAAGGGGGCATGATTGCCTACCAGGATCATCGTCATATCGAGATAATTCAATCCTTTATTTGTTAAACATTCCATGATCTGAAACCCGGTGGCATGTTCATAATTTCCCTGGATCAATTCATCACGCATGGGGGCGGCACAGGGTATAGGGGCAGTGCAGTGATCGGCATGGGTGGTACCAAACAGGGGAATGTCTTTGAGTGATTGTGCCCAGGCCGTAGCATAGGTGGAATGGGTATGACAGATACCCGCGATCTCCGGCCAGTGTTTATACAAGACGGCATGGGTGAGTGTATCGGAGGAAGGGCGAAGTTTTCCTTCCACGGTCTTTCCGTCAAAATCCACGATCACCATTTTATCCGGGGTAAGTTCTGCATAGGGCACACCGCTGGGTTTGATGGCAAATACACCGGCCTTTTGATCGGCGGCGCTTACATTTCCAAAGGTGGCAACAACCAATCCGGACACAGGCAATTGCAGATTGGCTTCACAGGCCTGCTCCCGAATGGATTGGTAGGTTGATTTAGCGGATGTGCGTTTGCCACTGGTAAAATCGCCAAGCGATTTGTACCGGGCATATCGTTTATCGTAAAATGTAGTGAGTGATGGATCGGGTGTATAGGTTTTCTCAAATCCACGTCCCATTTTTTCCATGGCCTTATCCACGGTAGGATAGATTCCCGCCGCTACAGCGGCAAACATGCCCGCTCCCGCGGCACAGGTTTGTTCGCTCTGGTGAATACGGATAGGCATGCCTGTTATATTGGCCAGTTGCTGCATGACATAGGGCGATTTTTTTGCCACGCCGCCCAATCCGATCAATCCTTTTACCGGCACCGATTCCGATTGAAACCGTTCAATGATGGCGCGGGCGCCAAAACAACTCGCTTCCACCAATGCCCGAAAAATATCGGCGGCTGTTGTACCCAGGTTCAGCCCGGTGATGGCCGCTTTTAATTCCTGATTGGCATCGGGTGTTCTTCTCCCATTGATCCAGTCAAGCGCCAACACATCATCGTCTGATAAGGGAAGCGCGGCGGCTTCTGTACTTAGTTCATCAATGGAGCGGTTGACCAGTTTACTAAACCAGGCATAGAGGTCACCAAAGGCAGACTGACCGGCCTCCATCCCCATCATACCGGGTATGATGGAGCCTGTTACCTGACCGCAAATCCCTTTTACCAATACATCTTTTACTTCGGCAGCGGGGGCCACCAGCATATCACAGGTGGAGGTGCCCATTACGCGACTGAGGTAATAAGGTTCTATCTGTCCGCCCACAGCGCCCATATGTGCGTCAAATGCGCCGACACCTACGATCACGTCAGTGGACAACCCCAGTCGGGCAGCCCACTCCTTGCTTAAAGTACCGGCCTGCTGATCGGAGGCAAATGTTTTTTCATATAATCGATCACGGCAACCATCCAGTAAAGGATCGATGGCCATAAAGAATTCATTGGGGGGAAGTCCGTTCCAGTCGGGTGACCAGAGGGCTTTATGTCCGGCTGCGCAAACGCTTCGTTTCATTTCCCGGATATCCTTTCCACCGGTGAGTACAAAGGGAATCCAGTCACAATGTTCAACCAGCGAATAGCCATGCTGGCGAATCGAATCATCCTGTCTTAATAAGTGAAGCCATTTGGCCCAGAACCATTCGGAGGAATAGATACCACCCACATATTGAAGATAGTTAACGGGGAAGGTGGCTGCTACTTCATTGATCCATGCGGCTTCGCGCACAGAGGTATGGTCTTTCCATAAAACAAACATGGCATTCGGGTTTTCTTCAAAACCCGGCAATAGCGCCAGGGGCACGCCATGCTTATCCGTAACAACCGGTGTGGAGCCGGTGGTGTCAACCGAAATGCCTTTAATATTTTTTTGAACCTTATCCCCTGCTTTGCTCAGGCATTCACGGATGGTATTCTCCAATCCTTCTATATAGTCCAATGGATGCTGGCGAAACTGGTTTTTGGCGGGATCGCAATAAGCGCCTTTTTTCCAACGGGGATAATAATAAACGGAGGAAGTCAATTCCATTCCGTTTGCCGTGTCGAGGATGACAGCCCGCACCGAATCGGTGCCATAGTCAACGCCAATGACATAACCTTGGTTCATGAGGAAATCAATATAGTATAAATAAGTATCAATTGCTCCATCTTTCATAAAAAAGGGGCAGGTCAATGACCTGCCCCACATGTATCACTCCAGTAGAAATCTTAAACTAAGATCAATAGCCAGGGTTCTGTGGGAAGGCCGGGCCTTCGGTCACGCGATCGATCTGGCTTTGCGGAATCGGGCGTAGCACATGGAAACTTTGGATATTGGGACCTGCTTCGGGGTTCCATTCCTGGATACGACGTACCAATGATTGGGTACGGACCAGGTCATGCCATCTTTGCCATTCGCCAAACAATTCACGGCTGCGTTCATCCAATATAAAGTCAACTGTTACATCACCCGGTGTAATCGTCATGGCAGCCACGGCTGCAGCATTTTGCGCGGGTGTATTGGTTTTCCGGAAAGCGGCACGTTGACGGATCACATTCAGCATGGCTGCTGCATTGACATTATCGCCAGCTTTGAAATAAGCTTCGGCTGCTACCAGGTAAACTTCGGAGAAACGATACAATACGCAAGGACGGGTTGATGGGTCATTAAAGTTAGAGCCACGGCTGGGGTCCATGAATTTTTTCAGTGCGGGGAAGATCGTATTCGACCAGAGGCTGGGCGGAGCGATCGTGCCTTTGAACGGACGCGTACCATCAAACTGAGGTGCGCCTGTCACTTCAAAATCAGGAAGCCAGATAGCGGTATCACCTACAGCGAGTGTATAATCAATACCACGGCTGTTGTTGGCGGCACCAGCTGTATTGTTGGTGGCTTTGTTGGCGATATAAACAGTGTAGAAAGAATTCTGGAAACGGGAATCATTGTTCCGTTGTGTAAAGGCACGATCGAGGAAATAGTTCTTTCCTGCGTTCGGGCCAGTGGGCCAGAAATAACTGTTGGGACGCATCCGGATATAAGGGCGACCATAGTAGGAATCGCGGATCATGGTGGTTGTTCCACTGTTCACAAGTACATTGGAAGCATTCTTATAGGAGTTGATCCCCCAGTTGGGATAGTTGAAATTGGTAAACCAGGGGGACAAGTTTTGGGCGGCGCCACCGCTGGCTGCTCCACCTACCGTATAATATCCATATTTAGGGTCCATGCTGTGGTCGCTTACGAACATGGTTTCTTTGCCATAATCATTTGCGGGCACAAAGGCATCACCAAAATCCTGCCAAAGATCCAAACCATAGGTGGCCTTATTGGCAATGATCGTGGAGCAGATAGTAGAAGCCTGAACAAAATCAGCATTGTTATTGGTCAGCCATCCACGGGTGAGATAGGCTTTGGCCAACAGAAACTGGGCTACTGGTTTAGTAGCTGCTTTCCCCAGGAAGGGGGCTGTTGGTCTGTCGGGCAGATCTGCCGATGCTTCGGTCAGGTCCTGCAGAATCAGATCATAAATCTGCGATACAGGTTGGCGCGAAGCGGCCTGTGATGGAACCGTGATGAACTCAGTGTGAAGCGGTACATCTCCAAATGTTTGCACCAGATAGAAATACCAGAATCCACGGAGGAATTTGGCTTGTGCCAGGTATTGTTTCCGGGTGGCATCGGGGAGGTCAATGGTTTGACCATATTGCAACACCCCGTTGAGGGTATTGATATCCTGAAAAGCAATATTCCAGGCGGCGCCAAAATTACTGGCATTTAATCCATTATAGGTAGAGATAGGGGCACTACCGCTGGCTCCGAGGATGAATTCATCCGTACCGGCCTGCATTTCGTTGGTAAAGCCTTCCGTACCCCACTGGCTACGCATGTCATTGTACACACCGGCGATCCCTCCCAATACCCCGGCAGGGCTATTGAAAAAAGAAGGAACGACTTGCGCCTGAGGTTTTTCCTCCAGGAGCTTCTTACAGCCGGTGCCTGAAACAACTATCGCTGCGATCGCTATTGCATATTTTATGTATTTCATATCGAACGATTGAATAGTTTAGAATTTAAGATTTACACCAAAAGTGAATTGACGAACCGGAGGGTTGTTCAGGTTCACACTTACCTGTCTGGTGGGGGTACTTACATCACCTGCACCTGTAGGCGTTACAGAACCACCATAACCATTTCCTTCCGGATCAGGTCCAAAACCATCTCTTACAAAAGGTGAGTAGATGATAAACGGATTGGTCGCATTTACATAGACACGTGCATAGCTGATACCTGTTTTTTTCAACAGACGGGCAGGTACACGATATCCAAAGTTGATGCTCCGGCATTTGATAAAGGAACCATCCTGATATCCAAGAGTTGAACCATACAGAAAGCGGTCGGTACCAGCATCGGGTGCAGGGAAGGCATTGGTCGGGTTATTCCGAGTCCAATAATCCACCTTAAGTTGGTTCACGCGGCTCTGCATAAAGAAAGGATAACCATTACTACCACCATCAGCGGTGAGGTAAGGAACCAGTACTTTCATACCCATTCTGGCGTAAACAACCACGGAAAGATCAAAATCACCATAGGAGAAACGGTTGGTTAAACCACCTTCCCATTTGGGTTGGAAGTTTCCAAGGATCTTCCGGTCGGCGGGTGTAATGCGGTTATCTCCGTTTACATCTTCTACTCTGATCTGGCCGGGATATTGTGTCGGGGCCAATTGAGCGGCTATGGTTCCTTTGATGGAATCATCCAGTTGCCAGATGCCTAATTTATTATAGTCATAGATCACAGTCAAAGGATGTCCGACAAACCAACCGGCGGCAATATTCTGCAATTCGGTTGGTGTGGTCAACTCGGTGATCTTTTCCCGATTGAAGAAGTAGGTGATGTCGGCGCTCCAATTGAACCCTTTAGGGTTGCGAATGGGTTCAACAGTTAGAGCTACTTCCACCCCTTTACCTTCTGTTCTACCAAGATTTTTAAAGGTAGAACTTGCTCCATTAGAAGCGGGAAGGGGTACAGGGAGAAGGATATCCTTTGTTTTCTGATGATAGTAATCAACCGAACCGGTAATACGGTTATCCAGGAAACCAAATTCCAAACCAATATCGATCTGGGAAGTGGATTGCCATTTGAGGTCGGTTGCAGGAAGGGTCGTAACTGTATAAGCCAATGCCTGACCAGCAGTAGAAGTTCCAAAGTTATAATACCCGGCTGAAAGGGCTCCCAGGGTAGAATAAGGTCCTACGTTACGGTTACCGGAGATACCCCAGCCACCACGTAGTTTCAGGTTGGAAACAAAATCAAGTTTTTCCATGAATTTCTCATCAATCACATTCCATCCCAAACCAATGGCGGGATAGTTGAAGTATTGGTTACCGGGTGACAGGGTAGAAGAACCATCCCTTCTCATGGTCAGGGTTAACAAATACTTGTCATCGTAGGCATAATTAATACGTCCCATGTAAGAAACCAGGCCTTGTTCAGTAAATGACTGGTTTCCGGGATTGGCAACGGGTGTTCCGCTGGCCAGACCAAAGTTGGCATTACCGATATAGTCAGCAGGTACACCGGTAATGGTGAAATTGCTTCCTTGTGAATGGTCTTTGGTGATCTCAAACAAACCGGTGAAACCGATCTTATGTTTTTCGGCAATGGTCTTATTATAATATAAGAGGTGTTGCAGGTTGTAATTCCAAAACTCTGTATTGGAAATAGTGGCGTTGGAAGAAGACTGTACAACAGCGGTATTTACGTAGGTGTTAGGACCAGAATAACCGTTGAAAGCCGATTGGCTGAAGTTCAAACCGGCATTGAAACGATAGCGCAATCCGTCCATCAGTTTCACCTCTGCATACAAACTGTTGAAGCTGCGAATAGAGCGGCTGCGGGAAAGAATGGCATCCGATTTCGTGATCAGTGTCAGCGGGCTCACAGCGGCCGCGTCAATAGATCCAAAAGCAGGATTCAGGTTAACCGTTCCATCGGCATTATAAGGGCTGGCCAAAGGAGTCAACCGGGCCAAACCGCCGGGAATACCACCACCACCTGGGTTATTGGTATAGGTCAAGGTATTCATGGTATTCAAACCGATCTTCACGCGGTTGCTGATCTTTTGATCGAGTGTTGCGCGAAGATTAAAACGGTCGAAGCGTTGGTTAGGGATGATGCCTTCTTCGCGGAAGAACCCGGCACCCATACCAAACTGGGTCATTTCAGTACCACCCTGCAAACTCAGTTGATGACTTTGCATATGCCCTGTTTTGTAAATAAGATCCTGCCAGTCGGTACTTACACCGGCGGCCAGCGCATCTTTTTCCAATTGGGTCAGGAGGTAAGAAGAAGTGAATTGGCTTCCAGGCCAACCGGTACGGTTGTAGGCAGCACCATCTTCTTTGAACTGGGCATATTCTTGTCCGTTGAATACTTTGTATTTGGACATAATATTAGTGACACCATAATATCCATCATAGGAAATAACTGGTCTTCCGACCTTTCCTCTTTTGGTGGTCACCAGCAAAACACCACCCGCACCACGTGAACCAAAGATGGCAGTGGCGGAGGCGTCTTTCAGGATCTCGATGTTGGCGATGTCATCCGGGTTCAGGTCATTCAGACCGCCATAAGGGATACCATCCACCACCACCAGTGGGCCGTCGAGTGCATCGGCGGAGCCTTGTGAAGTGGTCAGGGTTCTGTTACCCCGGATCCGGATCTGGGCTTGTGAACCGGGTGTGGCTCCATTACTTACAATGGATACCCCGGCTGCACGGCCTTTTAATTGATTGAGTACGTTCGGGGCCGGCACTTCTTTCAGAGTGGCCTCGTTGACCGAGATCACCGCACCGGTTACATCCCGTCTCCGTTGGGAGCCGTAACCTACTACGATCACCTCACCCATACTACGGGCATCAACTGCCAGTTGTACAGATAGCTCCGCGCCTGTAACTGTCACTTCCTGGGTAAGATAACCCACATACGAAATGACCAGGACAGTACCCGGATTGGCATTAATGGAAAAATTACCCGAATTGTCGGTCGTGGTTCCGGTACTTGTACCTTTTACTGAAACAGAAGCGCCGGTAACCGGACTACCCGTTTCATTCTGTACTTTACCCACCACTCTACCCTGAGCAAATGTCATCAGAGCAGCAGCAATAAAGAAGGCAAATAAACTCAGTCTCTTCCAGACTGCGTTGTAGTGCGTTCTTTCATAAGCAAGTTCGTGTTTCATGTTATTTGATTGTATTAGCAAGTGAAGAATGGAAGATTTCATTGGGGTCGACCATGGTTTTTATCCATCGGCATACCAGGTTTCTTTGGTAAATGACCCATTAACATCCGAAAACAGAGGGGGGGAATTGATAGCTTGCTTGAATATCCCCCGGTGAAATGAGGACAACAGCAGATTTTTATTTTTCATATGGCTATAGGCCATACTGCAGAAATTTAGCAGTTGATCGAAGTAGTTTTTAGCAATCGCTAACGAAAATAGAGGTTTAATTTGAAAATGCAACCGATTGCAATAAATTTTTTTTAAACCTCCCCTTCCTGGCATTTTAATCCCAGACCCCTAGTCCACGTCCTAACTATTTTATTTACAGCAAAATGGGCGAAAATCAGGCTGATAGGGTCATTCATCCCACTCATAGACCGTTTCATCATTAGCCCCTTAGCCCAAACAGGTAAGGCCTCTAACCCAAAAAATTCTAATTGGGTGAAAATAAATTTCACGATCTTTAGGCAACCGATTGCAATTATTAGCCTATAAACATGGCTCATTTTTCCTTTTTGATTTACCTACAACCCGGGAGAAAATGAAAAAGCACATGATACTCCTGCTCCTGATGAGCCCCCTCTTATCCAGGACACAAAACCTGCTCAGCAGCGATATAGACAAAAACGCCTTCCCCCTCGGCAACTGCACCATTGTATCAGCACCCGATGAAGCACCCCTGGTAGGATTAGTAGTGAGTTGGCTGCAAAAAGACATTCAATCTGTAACAGGGAAAGCACCCATAACAGGTAATGCCTTACCAAAGAAAGCCGAAACCCTGATCCTGGTTGGTACTGCTTCCTCTTCTCTTTTGCCCATGGCCCTGCCACGAATGGATATGTCCAATTGGTTTAAAAAGGATAGCTGGGAAGCTTTTCGCATACAGACCATAGATAACCCGGTGCCGGGTATCAATCAACTTATTCTCATCGTTGGCAGTGACCGTCGAGGTGCCGCCTTTGGTGTAGCCGAATTTTCCACACAGATCGGAGTGTCTCCCTGGAATTGGTGGGCCGATGTGCCGGTAAAAAAACAGGCCCAGCTCCGGATCAAAAGGAATTTTTTACTTGCCGATCATCCCCGGGTAAAATACCGCGGCATATTTATCAATGACGAAGCCCCTGCCCTGTCAAACTGGTCGAGGGAAAAATTCGGCGGCTTTAACCACCTGTTCTATGAAAAGGTGTTTGAACTCATCCTTCGCCTGAAAGGAAATTATATCTGGCCCGCCATGTGGGGCAATGCCTTTTATGATGATGACTCACTCAATATCCGTTCTGCAGAAAAATACGGGATCGTGATCGGCACCTCGCATCATGAACCATTGATGCGCGCCCATGATGAGTGGAGACGATATGGCAAAGGCAAATGGAACTATGATAGCAATGAAGTATTGTTAAAAGCCTTTTGGCGCGAGGGCATGAAGAGGGCTACCAACGAAAAGATCGTGAGTGTGGGCATGCGGGGCGATGGAGATATGCCAATGTCACGCGAAACCGCCACTTCCCTGCTGGAGCGAATTGTAAAAGACCAGCGCGAGATCATTGCCGACGTAACCGGCCAACCTGCTGCAAAAACGCCACAGCTTTGGGCACTCTATAAAGAAGTACAGGATTATTATGACAAAGGCATGCGGGTACCGGATGATGTAACCTTATTATTATGTGATGATAACTGGGGTAACCTGCGCAAACTTCCCAAACGAGAGGATAAGCCCCGCACCGGTGGATATGGCATTTATTATCACTTTGATTATGTAGGCGGCCCCCGCAATTACAAATGGGTGAATACAAATCCACTCCCGAAGATCTGGCAACAGATGAACCTGGCCTGGGAATATGATGTGCGTCAGATCTGGATCGTGAATGTGGGTGATATCAAACCTATGGAACTCCCGATCTCCTTCTTTATTACCTATGCCTGGAATCCGGAAAAAATAAAGGCGACCGATATTCAGGCCTTCACCCGAAAATGGGCGGCTGATCAGTTTGGAAAAACCTATGCCAATGAGATAGCGTCCATCCTATCCCTTTATGCCAAGTATAATGGCCGTCGCAAACCAGAGTTGCTCGATGCAGACACGTATAGTTTCAACTATGACGAATGGCCAAGGGTGGTAAAAGAATACACCGATCTGCGGGAACGCGCCAAATCCATTGCCACTAAATTACCGGCCGAATACCATGATGCCTATTTTCAATTGGTACTCCATCCCGTGCTGGCCTGCTCGAACCTCTATGAAATGTACTACAATCATGCCTTATATAAACAGGCCTATGCGCTAAAACTTCCTGAAACAAATACCTATGCCGCCAGGGTAAAAGATCATTATTTGAATGACTCACTCATCACGCGGCAATACCATGAATTGGGTAACGGGAAATGGAACCATATGATGAGCCAAACCCATATCGGGTACACTTATTGGCAACAACCCCCCGTACAGAAAATGCCAGCGATGACCCTGCTGTCGGAAGATTCCATTCAACATGGAGCCACTACACCACGTGTGAACAGACCTGCGCTTGTAAAAGGAAATAAAGGCCCTGTATTTCATGAAGACAGAAATATCGGTATCTCGATCGAGGCAACAAACTATAGCCGGGCGATTGAAACCAAAGAGATCAAATGGGTAAAACTTCCCGATCATGGAAGAACAGGAAATGCGGTCACTGCATTTCCTGTCACTGCACCAGCTTCCACGCCGGGACAAGGCTCACCCTGTCTGGAATATGATATCTATACCGTAGGCAAGGATTCGGTAACCCTCTATGCCTACTTCACACCGGTGCTTAATTTTCACAATATGGAAACAGGCACCCGCTATGCGGTTTCCATCGATGGGGAAACGCCACAGATTATCAGTCTGAATAAAGAAGACAAAACGAGCGACCGCGGTATCTGGAACAAATGGGTGGGCGAAAGCATCATTATCCGTTCCAGCCGTCACTTTTTAACCCAACCGGGAAAACATAAGATCCGTATCTGGCGTGTTGACCCGGGTGTAGTACTCCAAAAACTTGTGCTGGACCTCGGTAAACTCAAACCCAGTTTTCTTGGTCCCCCCGAAACTACAAATCCACAATAAAACTATACTGGCATGAAAATTAATTCGCTTTTTGTTGTATGCTGCCTCGTTACCCTCACCGGGTTGATGTCTTGTTCCTCGTCTAAAAAGAATGCAGCCGGCAATCAACTTCCTTCGCTAAAAGAAATATACAAGGACGATTTCAAGATCGGCGCCGCCTTGAACAATTGGCAGATCGAAGAAAAAGATACAATATCGGTCAACCTGATCCCTCAACAATTCAATGTGGTTACCCCGGAGAATATCATGAAGGCAGAGGTGATCCATCCCCAATGGGATAAATATGATTTTACGATGGCCGATAAGATCGTTGAATATGGAAACAAGCACGGGATCGGCATCAATGGACATACCCTGGTCTGGCATAGCCAGATGCCGGCATTTGCCCGTCGCATGCAAAATGTGGATTCTTTCCGCACCTTCTTCACCGAGCATATCAAAACGGTGGCATCACGCTATGATGGTAAAGTATTGAGCTGGGATGTGGTCAATGAAGCACTGAATGAAGATGGCACCATGCGTAATTCACCCTTCTTACAAAAGCTGGGGCCTGATTTTGTGACCGAGGCTTTCCGCCTGGCACAGGCTGCCTCGCCCCGTTCAGCCCTTCTCTACAACGATTATAATAATGAACAACCTGCCAAACGTGCCGGCTGTATCACGATCATCAAAAAAATTCAGGCCGCGGGTGTCCGTATAGATGGTGTGGGTATACAAGGTCACTGGCATGTAGGCCGTGTTCCTTTTAAAGACATCGAAGAAAGTATTCTTGAATATGCGGCATTGGGTATTAAAGTATCCTTTACGGAACTGGACATCGAAGTGCTTCCCCGGAATTTTCAGGGAGCTGATGTAAGCCAGCGTATGCAGCAGGACCCTTCGCTCAACCCCTATGTAAATGGTTTACCGGATAGCGTACAGCAACAATTGGCCAAAGATTATGCCCAGCTTTTTCAACTGTTCCTGAAACACCGGGATAAAATTGAACGTGTCACTTTCTGGGGCGTACATGATGGTCAAAGCTGGCTGAATGGCTGGCCTGTGAGAGGACGGACCAATCACCCCTTATTATTTGACAGAAAGGGCCAACCCAAACCGGCTTTCAAAGCCGTAGTGGAAGTGGGAGAAAAATCGTCCAAGTCACTTCGAGGTTTCTAAGTAAAAAAAACTGCAATAACAATTAAATACGCATGAAAAGAATCGTCCTTGCCATCCTGTTGATGGCCCAAGGTCTGCTGACCCAGGCTCAATATGTTCAAAATCCTATTCTCGCCGGATTCTATCCGGATCCAAGTATCTGTCGCGCCGGAAATGATTATTACATTGTCAATTCCTCCTTTGCCTATTTCCCGGGATTACCATTATTTCACAGCAAAGACCTGGTGAACTGGCAACAGATCGGTTATGCGTTGGACAGACCCGAGCAATTGAACCTTGATAATGCCCGCATTTCCGGTGGACTCTATGCACCGGCGATCAGTTATCATAATGGACTTTTCTATATCGTTTGTACCGAGGTGGGTAGCCTTGGAAATTTTGTGATCACGGCCAAGGACCCCAAAGGTCCCTGGAGCCAACCGGTTAAATTGCCGCAGGTCAATGGGATCGACCCTTCCCTTTATTTTGAAGGCGACAAGGCCTGGATCGTTTACAACAGCATTCCACCCGATAATATTTCTCTGCATAATGGCCACCGTACGATCCGGCAATACGCTTTTGACCCGGTCAAACTTCAGGTCACAGGGGAAGAGAGAATTCTCATTAACGGTGGAACAGATATGGCCAAGAAACCTGTTTGGATCGAAGGGCCGCATATCCTGAAAAAAGATGATTGGTATTTTCTCATTTGCGCCGAGGGAGGAACAGGTTATAATCACTCTGAGGTGGTGTTTCGCAGCAAATCGCCCGAAGGGCCATTTGTTACCTATGAAAAAAATCCCATTCTGACACAACGCCATTTGGATCCCACCCGTAAAGATCCCATCACCACTACCGGTCATGCCGACCTGGTTGAAGGGCCCGATGGAAAATGGTGGGGTGTATTTCTGGGTTGCCGACCGTATGATGGCGATCACTACAATACAGGCCGCGAAACCTTTATCGCCCCGGTAAGTTGGGAAACCGGTTGGCCGGTGTTTGACCTGGGTGGGGAAACGGTGAAATATCAATACCCCATCGCCGGTATAAAAGATACTAAGACTGCGGGCTTTAACGGCAATTATCATTTTAAGGATGGGTTTAGTGACCCTGTATTGAATATCCGCTACCGTTTTCTGCGTACCCCACGGAGTAGCTGGTATAGTTTGACTGAAAATCCAGGTTATCTTACCCTGAATACCCGATCAGAAACCTGTGAGGACAAGGCCAATCCTTCCTTTATCGGTTTTCATCAACCCCATCTCAAAGGGGAAGCGACGACCTGGATGAAGTTCAATCCCACCAGCGACAAGGAAAAAGCCGGGCTCCTGTTATTTCAAAACGAAAAAGCGTACTATTATATCTGTCTTTCCGTCAAGGAAGGAAATACAATGGTGCAATTGTTTAAAGGAAAAGAATTGGTCAGCTCCGCTCCGGTAAAAGTAAAGGCAGGAAAAGAGATTGGTTTCCGTATTACGGCCAACAGTGATCGGTATGCATTTTCCTACGCAGTGAAGAAAAACAAATGGATCACTTTGTTGGACAACGTGGATGCCCGTGAACTGAGCACCAAAACGGCTGGCGGGTTTGTGGGTTGTCTGTACGCTCTTTATACGACCTCGAATGGTGAACCCTCTACCAATAAAGCAAGGTTTAATCATTTTGAAATAAGCAATAAAGACGATATTTATAAATGAACCATTCTCGTTGGTAATGAAAAAAATATTCTTCCTGTCACTCCTGGTAGTGACCCTGCAGCCATTGTGTGCCCAACTGCGATTGCCAGCCCTTGTGCGCGACAGCATGATCCTTCAACGCGATACCAAGGTCAGGATCTGGGGATGGGCTTCACCCAAAGAAAAAGTAGAAGTAAAAGTTAATGGGCGCACTTATAACACACGTGCCCAGGCCAATGGAAATTGGGAGGTTTTTCTGGCCCCCACCCCTGCAGGTGGCCCTTATACAATGTCCCTGAAAGGAAAGAACCGGATCGAGTTAAAAGATATCCTCTTTGGTGATGTCTGGTTTTGCTCAGGACAATCCAACATGGTCCATCAATTGAACATTCATGATGTTACCTATGCCCGTGTGATCGCCGAGGCCAATGACCCGCAAATACGCCAATGCTGGATACCCACGCTGGCCGACCTGAATGGCCCGCGAACCGAATTGCCGGCCGTGTATTGGAAAGCCGCTGTAGGCGAAGATATCCGACCCTTTTCCGCCGTGGCCTATTTCTTTGCCAAAAAGATCCATGATAAATACAAAATACCCATTGGCATCATCAACTCAAGTGTAGGCGGTACGCCCATTGAGGCCTGGACCAGTGAAGAAGGTTTACAGGATTTCTCTTCTCTTATTTCCCAGATCCAAAAGAATAAAGACACGCAGTATGTCAATTCATTGATCCGGAATAATGCGGCACTTCCCCGCCCTGCTCCGCCTGTTGACCTGGGTCTTGAAGCAAAACCCACCTGGTATGACCCGGCCTATGTGCCCGGCGGATGGCGGCGTATTCACATTCCCGGTTTTTGGGAAGATCAGGGGGTGAAGGACCTGAATGGTGTTGTATGGTACCGAAAAGAAATTGAAATTCCTCAATCCATGGCAGGTAAACCTGCCCGCGTTTTCCTGGGAAGGATCGTGGATGCCGATGAATTATATATCAATGGAAAATCGGTAGGTCGCACCACGTACCAATATCCCCAAAGAAGGTACACTGTACCGGAAGGAGTATTAAAAGCAGGAAAAAACCTCTTTGTGATCCGGGTAACCAACAATGGAGGCAAAGGTGGATTTGTTCCCGATAAACCCTATTGTATATTCTCCGGAATGGATACTGTATCCCTGATGGGTGATTGGGATTATAAAGTGGGTGTTGTGTTTCGGCCATTTAACGGCCCAAGGACACAACCACCTGTTAATGCACCCAACCAACCTACTGCGTTGTACAACGCCATGGTTGCGCCCGTGATACCCTATACGATCAAAGGGATATGCTGGTACCAGGGGGAGAGCAATGCCGGAAGACCCGTGGAATATGAGGCCCTGATGAAAGCGCTGATCGAAGATTGGCGAAAAAAATGGAACCTGGGTACACTTCCCTTTTTCTATGTTCAATTGCCTGGCTTTATGGATTACAGTTATCTGCCTGGAGAAAGCAATTGGGCGCGGTTAAGAGAGTCACAATTAAAGGCCATGAAAACTGACCGCACCGGCATGGCAGTCGCCATTGATCTGGGCGAATGGAATGATATACATCCCGATAATAAAAAGGATGTGGGGGAAAGACTCGCATTATGGGCCTTGTATGAAGCCTATGGTGAAAAAGAATTGGTTCATTCCGGTCCAATGCTGGAAAAGATTGACGTAGGCACAGAAAAGATCACGCTTCATTTTACCCATATCGGATCGGGTCTGATCACCCGGGATGGAGAAGCCCCTGCTGAATTTGCCATTGCGGGTGAGGATAAAAAATTTGTTTGGGCACAGACAAGATTGGAAGGCAATAAAGTGGTGATTTGGAATGATGAAGTAAAGAACCCCAAATATGTTCGGTATGCCTGGGCGGATAATCCGGTCAATCCCAACCTGATCAATAAGGAAGGATTGCCTGCTTCACCATTCCGCACAGACCCTGATTAAATACGCCTATAACAGCATAAATTGTTTACCATGGTTATGCTGTGAAAATTAAAACCCTTTGTCATGAAAAGATTTCATTGGCCCTTGATCGTATTGCTATTGGGAAATACGGCCATGCAGGCACAATTCAACCAACCCTGGCAAGGAAAGAAATGTGCCGTTGTGATCACCTATGACGATGCCATTGACCAGCACCTCGACAATGCCTTGCCGCTGCTCGACTCCCTGGGATTAAAGGCCACCTTTTATGTTACCGCCTTCTCGCCCTCCGTACAAACCCGAATGGAAGAATGGCGTGGCATGGCTGCCAAAGGACATGAACTGGGCAACCACACGCTGTATCACCCCTGTGCCGGTGGCCCGGGCAGAGAATGGGTGCCAAAGGAATATGATCTCAGCACCTATACTCTCAAACAAATAGTGGACGAGACACGCATGACCAATTTATTTCTGCAAGCTCTCGATGGAAAAACGGAAAGGACCTTTGCTTATACCTGTGGCGACCAGAAGGTGGAGGACAGTTTTTTTATAGAACCGCTTAAGAAAGATTTTATCGCGGCCCGTGGAGTAAGGGGCGAAATGCACAAGATCCAGGACATTGATCTGTATAATACCGATTGTTATATGGTCAATCACCACAAGGCCGAACAAATGATTGCCTGGGTGGAAGAGGCCATGCGTACCAATTCAATGCTGGTGATCTTGTTTCATGGCGTGGGCGGTGGAAACGGGTTGGATGTAAGCTTACCCGATCATCGACAGTTCCTGCAGTATTTAAAAGACCATGAGAAGGATATTTACATTGCGCCGATGGTGGATGTAGCCAAACATATCCGCTCCTGGCAGACCCGGGATAAGGCCATGAAGGCGACCCAGGCACAAACGCAAAAAGATTATAAGGATATGACCGGGAAACTGGGAATAACCTCTACCCGTCCTGGACCATCTGGTAATCCATCTGCACCCAATGCGGCAAATATCGACGAATCCAAAGCCTCTCCGTATACCACCCTGCCCGATCCGTTGAAATTAAAAAATGGAAAGACGGTCAATAATGCTTCTGCCTGGTGGAAGAAAAGACGTCCTGAGATCGTGGCAGCATTTGATAAAGAAATTTATGGACGTGTGCCAACAAATACACCGGCGGTGCGCTGGGAAATAAAAAGCCGACGGGATTCGCTCTTTGGCGGAACCCTGGCGGAAGTAAAGGAACTCGTAGGGCATGTAGATAATTCATCTTATCCTGCGCTTACGGTAGATATCCAGTTTTCGCTGGTATTGCCAAAGCACATTCAGCAACCAGTACCTGTGATGATCGAGTTTGGATTTATTTTCCCTCCGGGGTTCAGGCCACCGGCCCCTCCTCCGGGTACGCCTGTTCAAAAATCATGGCAGGAACAATTATTGGAAAAGGGATGGGGTTTTGGTATTCTGGTACCTACCAGTTACCAGGCTGACAATGGCGCGGGTTTGACAGAAGGGATCATTGGATTGTGTAACAAAGGCCAGTTTCGTAGTCCTGATCAATGGGGCAGTTTGCGTGCCTGGGCCTGGGGTGCGAGTCGAACGATCGATTACCTGGAAACGGATCCCGGTGTTGATGCAAAACGCGTAGGGATCGAAGGGCTTTCGCGATATGGGAAGGCCGCTATTGTTACGATGGCGTATGAACCGAGGATCAGTATTGGCTTTATTGGTTCTTCGGGTGCGGGGGGTACAAAAATTTTACGACGTGTATATGGGGAGCAGGTAGAGAACCTGGCCTCCTCGGCAGAATATCATTGGTTTGCCGGTAATTTTATTCGCTATGCCGGTCCCCTCACTCCGAATGATCTGCCGGTAGATGCCCATCAGTTGGTTGCGCTCTGTGCGCCACGCCCCGTATTCATCAGTTCAGGTTCTCCCAATGTGGAAGGCCGCTGGGTTGATGCAAAGGGTATGTTCCTCGGGGGCGTACATGCATCTCCTGTTTACGAGTTGTTGGGGAAGAAAGGGCTGGGTACGGATCAGTTTCCAGAGGAGAAAACAGGATTATTGAATGGAGATATAGCCTGGCGGCAACATGAAGGTGGTCATACCACTGGACCGAACTGGGAGTATTTCATTCAATTCGCGGGGAGATATTGGTAGACATCTGTGCGAAAATTGTAAAGTGTTTATTCCCATATTCCACGTTTTTTCTCCTTTGTGTCCTTCGTGTCTTCTTTGTGTCCTTCGTGCCCTCCTACGCCCGACTTGCGTAGGAGGACACAAAGGACACTAAGGGTGCACGAAGGACACGAAGATTTTTTGGAGGAAAATTCTATTTTACCCATCAAAAATTGGTCATTTGTAGAGGCTGTGTAGTGCTTATTCCCGAATTCAACGTTATTTCTCCTTTGTGTCCTTCGTGTCTTCTTTGTGTTCTTCGTGCCCTCCTACGCCCGACTTGCGTAGAAGGACACAAAGGACACTAAGGGTGCACAAAGGACACGAAGTTTTTATGGAGGAAAATTCTATTTTACCCATCAAAATTTGGTCATTTGTAGAGGCTGGGTAGTGCTTATTCCCGAATTCAACGTTATTTCTCCTTTGTGTCCTTCGTGTCTTCTTTGTTTCCTTCGTGCCCTCCTACGCCAGACTTGCCTAGGAGGACACGAAGAACACTAAGGGTGCACGAAGGACACGAAGATTTTATGGCGTAAAGTTCTATTTTGACCCACCAACAAATGGTGATAGGTAGAGGCTGTTTAGTGCTTATTCCCGAATTCAACGTTATTTCTCCTTTGTGTCCTTCGTGTCTTCTTTGTGTTCTTCGTGCCCTCCTACGCCAGACTTGCGTAGGAGGACACAAAGGACACTAAGGGTGCACGAAGGACACGAAGTTTTTATGGCGTAAAGTTCTATTTTGACCCATCAACAAATGGTCACTTGTACAGGCTGTTTAGTGATTATTCCCGAATTCAACGATTTTTTTCCATTGTGTCCTTCGTGTCTTCTTTGTGTTCTTCGTGCCCTCCTACGCCAGACTTGCGTAGGAGGACACAAAGGACACTAAGGGTGCACGAAGGACACGAAGTTTTTATGGAGTAAAGTTCTATTTTGACCGATCAACAAATGGTCAAACTATGGATACAGAGGAGATCATAAAAATCATACTAGACGAATCGATCTACATTCATAAGTCAATAGGCCCGGGCATGCTGGAGAATGTTTACCACTCCTGTCTTGCCTATAGATTAAAGAAAAGAGGGTTGTTTGTTGAAACAGAAAAGCCAATACCCTTGATATTTGAAGAAATAAAAATGGAATGCGGATACAGGGCCGATCTCGTAATTGAAAGAAAGGTGGTCATTGAAGTTAAGAGTGTGGAAGCAGTAATCCCTTTGCATCTGGCACAGACCCTAACTTACCTACGATGTCTTAATCTTAGATTTGGTCTTCTCCTCAACTTCAACACTGTCTTATTTAAAAACGGTATTAAAAGAGTGGTAAATGGTTATTAACCTTTGTGTCCTTCGTGCATCCTTTGTGTTCTTTGTGTCCTCCTACGCCAGACTTGCGTAGGAGGACACAAAGGACACTAAGGGTGCACGAAGAACACGAAGTTTTTATGGAGGAAAGTTCTATTTTGACCCATCAACAATTGGTCATTGGTAGAAACTGAGTAGTGCTTATTCCCGAATTCTACGTTTTTTCTTCTTCGTGTTCTTCGTGTCTTCTTCGTGTTCTTTGTGTCCTCCTACGCCAGACTTGCGTAGGAGGACACAAAGGACACAAAGGGGGCACGAAGAACACGAAGGGTGCACGAAGAGCACGAAGGGTGCACGAAGAACAGGAAGGGCACAAAAAAAATACCCCGCCTGGACAGGAAGGGTATATACTTAAATCACACTGAAACCATCCAAATATATTTTGTAAAGCAACCAACTCTATTCCTGCTGAAGGTCCTCCCGTCGCTCCGCCACAAACTCACTTCGATATATGCGTGTCAATATTATGATGTAACTGATCAATAAAGGACCGAAAATGAGACCAATAAATCCAAACAAACCCAACCCCACAATAACCCCTAACACTGTAATGACCGGATGTATATTTGAATACATCTTTAATATCGTGATTCGGGCGAAGTAGTCAATATTACCCGTAACCAGTAAACTATAAAACAATAATCCTACAGCCATTCCTGACTCACCGGATGTATACGTGTAGATTACCAGAGGGACCCATACCACCATGGTACCCACTACCGGAAAAAAAGCGAATAACCCTGTTAGGAACCCCCAGAATACAAATTGAGGAAGTCCAAATAAATAATATCCCAGCATGGCCGCGGCGCCTTGAATAGCCGATATCATTGGAATTCCCAAGGCATTGGCCTTTACCATACGTCGGGTTTCGGTAGCCAGTAAATGAGTGCTTTCCTGATTGAGTGGAATCCAGCGCAACAACCTTCTTTCCATTTTGCTACCATCCTTCAATAGAAAATAGAGCAGGAACAACATCAATATAAGGTTGGTGACCAAATTGATCGAACTGTTGACCAGCGATGGGAGCCAATTAAACAATCCTTCCAACCATTTACCCACTTGTCCACCTCCAAGCCATTCCAATCCATTCTTCTGCGTAAAGCCATCCACAGCCTGCCCCAATTTTCCTACCGCATCGGCAGGATTCTCCAGAATGGGACGGATATAAGGCCCTGCCAGCGTTAGTCCCAGATAAACAGGTGCACCTAACACAAATAAGTAGCCCACCACATACATCAGCGCTGTTAGACCCGGTCCCCACTTTCTGGAAAAGACCAATTGGAAAAAACTTTGTCTGCTTAACACATATAAGGTTATAGCCCCGAGAATACCAGGCATAAATATCCGAAGTTCAAAGAGCGACAGGATTACCAGTATCAGGATCAGCATCAAAAGAAGCAATCGCGTCATTAATTCATTAAACCGCATACCTGGATTTTCCATTTAAATAGTTCTGGATTCCTGATCTGCCGGATGAGGGACAGGCTCACCACTCTCCGGCGAGTCGCCCTGTCCGGCGAATAATTTATTCCAATCGATATGGGCGATCATTTTCATAAACTGGTTTGATAAGAACCCTGTAAATAATGGCGCAAAAAGGCGACCCCATCCTTTGGTTCCGGCGAATACGGCTTTGCGGAATAGAAAATTGGCCGAACGTTTGACTCCGGATATCAACAAGGGATTTTCTGTTCCAAAAAGAAAGGCTCGATGTACCCAATTGATTCCATTAAATACAGGATCCAATTCCTTTTCCAAACGCATATGGTGTTCTCTAAGCACTCTTTCATTGGCTTTTAATAAACGTCGGAGACGTTCTTCTTCCAGTACCAGTTCATGGTAATGTTTGATCTGTTTGTTCATCTTCAAAAACCTGTTGAATAAAACGATCCCGAAATAAGGGGATCAAAATCCATTTTCCCAGCAGGATAACCACCGGAACAAGGAGCCCAAACCCAAGTCCGACCAAACCAAAACCCAGATACCGGTTATCAAGCTTATCCCCTATCCAAAAAGCCAGTGCCAACCCTATAAAGAGAATAAGGAAGAGAACCAGAACCACCAATATCCCTTTCACCATCCAATGCGCAACCCATCTGGAAGATAGGCGAACAAAACGCATCACATTCAGTTCCACCCATGTTTCCAGATAACTGCGGCCCGACTTCAATAGATGGTTGGCCTCCTCCTTTATTCCGCTGCTATGCTGCTTATCCACTTACAGAGCTTGGTCTTCTAAAATTTCTTCACCATCCTGGGAAATTTTTTGAAAAAGGCCCTTCCCTTTGGCCAGGAGATCTTCTCCTTGCTTTTTAAGTTTTTTACGTAACTCGCTTCCTTTTTCCGGAGCGATCAACACACCAATCAGCACCCCGGTAAGGAGTACGGAAGCGACACCCAAAGTGAATTTCATTCCCTTGTTCATAGTATATAATTTATTTTATGAAGAAATATTAAATATCCCCTTTTACGGGCTTCCCCCGTATAATGGATATGAGAAACAAAACAATAAAGATGAAGAATACGATCTTGGCGATACCTGCGGCGCCAAGTGCAATGGTTGTAAACCCAAACACTGCAGCCACAATGGCTATTAACAAAAAGGCAAGTGACCAACGTAACATAATTTTCAATTTTAGGTGATTAAATCGTCAGCCGCGCACTACCAACAGGGTTGGTCACACTGTCCGCTTCCGGACAAGCGAAACACACCCGCAGACTGGCTGTTCTTTTTTGTGAGCGGGCCAGGTGACGGGAGAATATTTTCCTCAAATCCCGGGAAAAGATTCCCCGCCGACAAAGCAATTTCATATACACCAGAGAAAATGTCTTTTCATCTTCTTCAAAAAAACGAATAAGTTCCTGCCACTGACATCCAGGTGACAATTTGGGAATTCCAGGCCAACTCGCATAGAGTTCCCCTTTACCATCTTTGCGATCAGCGGGTTCAGATAACAAGAGTGGAGATAGCCAACTCCTTAACTCCAGCAAGTTGGTTCTGGATTCCTGTATTAACTGAGAAATCATAGGTTGAATGACCTTGTGATCCACCCACTTATTCAAGCGCATCATACTTGTGATTCTTTCCCTGTGAATGTATATAAGGTCAAGAATCATCTGTTGCTGATTGACCGTAGTGGTTTTTGAAACGGTTTCCTGAACCATAGCAGATCTTTTACTGAAACCTTGAAAAAACCATGCCAGTCAATTCTTCCATTCATTTCAAGTTGGCATGAATATTTCCTTTACCCTATTAAATTATTCATCACTATTCAAAATGACTCAGTATGCGAAACAAGATTTTATGCCTATTCATGACTGTTACATTTTTTGCCTGTAACAATGCTGCCAATGACAGTGTAGATGAAGCGGATTCGATTAATAAAGCGAATCGGGAAAATGCCGAAAACAGGTACAATGATTCGGTTGGCGAAGGAAGGAGGATCTTAACTCCCACCGAAGAAACAGCTGATTTTCTGGTCAGAGCCGCCAATGCCACCATGACAGAGATACAATTAACACAATTGGCGATGGACAAATCCTCTCTGAGCAGCATCCGCTCCCTGTCAAAAGAACTTAAGAAAGACCATCAGGAAATGAATGACGAGATCAAACGACTGGCCAGGGAACGAAACATTGCCTTGCCGGATATGGTTTCCAATGAAAGTGAAAAAGACCTCACCGACCTGCGTCAACGTTCCGGAAATGATTTTGACAAGGAATTCATTAAAGAAATCATTGACAGGCATGATGAGTCCATTCGTTTATACGAAAATGCGGTTTCCAAAGGCGACGCGCCTGAGGTAAGAGATTTTGCCAGCAAGTGTTTACCTGCATTACGTTCCCACCGGGACAAGGCCAAAGACCTGCAAGACAAAACCTGGAAATAAGCTACTGGACAATTTGAAATATTTATTGGTTGTCACTGATCAACAGGTTGACAAAAGCCAGGACGGGAGGTAAGCCCATCAGAATAATCATTGCAGTACCCTGGGGCAAAACCCCGTCCTGGCTGTCACCTACATGAACAACTGCCGCAACGATATATAGTACCAGAATAAGGGTATGTACAAAAAGCGAATAATAATACTCATTCCATTCCTTGTTCTTCCCATTCATTCGCCGGATACGCCTGAAATAACCTACCGCAGCTACTAACGCGCTAACGCCTCCGATGGCTATACCCAGCAAGGCTAACCGGTACCAGTTCAAACCCAGTTTAGCATAATAAATAATGTAGACAGCATACACAATCTTATACACAAAGACCGGCCAAATCAATAAGACGAGCGATCGAAAAGAAGCGTTTTGTTGTTGCATAAAGGTTGGCGTAAACTGCATAACTAAAAAACTGTGCCATTTTTTGTTACGGAAAGAGTATAAAAAAGCCAGGCATAAAAATGCCTGGCCGTTCCTGACATCAACCTATTGCTTAAAAAATAGGTCATGGATAACAGTCCGGGTTATGTGAAAACTGACTCAAGAATAAACATCCTCTTCCACCTCGCTATGCTTTTCCCAGGAATAAGCCCCCTCCTGTTCAGCCTTTACATTGATATGACTTTCGGCTATATCCGTAAGTTCTTTGTCTGTCTGGTCTTCTTCCTGTAAGGTCTTTTCAAGCAGATCAGCAGCACGGTACAGGTCCATGGTCAACGCCAATTGAACCAGGCCACCGTAAGAAGCGATCTCATAATGCTCCACTTTTTGCGCCGCAATAATAAGCGCCGCATCGCGTGTCATGCTCCCTTCTTTGGTTTCCCGGATGATCTGGCGGGCTTCGGTGATCAATCCGTCAATGGCTTCACATTTTTTTGCTGAAGCAGTGCTTCCAATAAGTTGAAAGACCTTGTCCAATCTTTTTACATGTCGTTTGGTTTGCTGGAGGTGCTGTTCAAAGGCATCTTCAAGTTCTTCAGTGGTACAGGCTTTACCCATTTCCGGAAGTGCCTTCAGGAGTTGTTGCTCCACATAATAAATATCCTTGAGCTGATCCAGAAAGAATTTCTCCAGCAGGGGTGTGTCCTCCTTGCCTTTATTGGTTGTGCTATTGTTCGTACTTTTTTTGGGTGCCATAATGCTCCTTTTTTGTGGTTTTAATTTCGGAAGTGCGTATCAATACCGGTTGCGGTTATTCCCCTGGTATCCGCGGTTGCCTCGGCGTTGCTGTGATCTTTCCGGTCTTTCATTGTGATTTCGCTGATAGCCCCGGGAATATCCCTCATCATATCCGTAATTGGCGTCGCGATCAAAGTCGCGGTCCACCCGTTGCTCCTGATACCGGTTTGGATTGGAGTAGGAGGAACCATAATCACGACGATCAATATCTTCCTCTTCTCCATAGTACCGCCTTTCGCGATAGGGCGTTTCCTTATACCCCTCGTCAGAATCATCATCATAAAATACGCTGCGTGTAGCACCAAACTCTTCACTATAATTATCCTGGCGCACGTACCGATCATTTTCACCAGACCGGGGTTGTCGATTTGCGGAACCAAAACCGCGTCTTGAATAATTTCTCATACAAATAAATTTTTTTGATTGAATGTTTAGGAAATAACATGGACAAAATCCATGCCTCAGGGTTCAGGGCAGGAAACATCAATTCAAATGCGTAATAAAATCTACAATCCTGTGATGGAATAAAGGCACTGTGTAGAAATTTCTACATATCTATTGAATCCGCATATCGAGGGATTCAAAATGTCTTAATTTATTGTAAAGTGTTTTGCGGTCTATCTTCAGTATCTCTGCTGCCTTCTTTTTATTGAAATTTACCTGCCGGAGAACCTCTGTGATCAACTCAAACTCTGCCCTTGATACTACCGTGCTTAACAGTTCACCGGCCCCGTTGCCGTTATTAGACAACTCCTTGTCCAAAGACGGAGGCAGGTTAGAACTCTGTCCATTTCGCATTTCAACAGGCAGTGCTGCCAATTGGATGAAATCACCCGACGGGGTAAGCAGAACAGTTCGCCGCACTACATTTCTAAATTCCCGGATATTCCCCGGCCATGGGTAGGTATGGAAAAAATCCAATACCTCCTGGGAAAAACCCGGAATTTCTTTCTCCGTATCGGAACAGCACTCATCAAGAAAGTAATATGCCAGTGGTTCAATATCGTCCTTGCGTTCGCGGAGAGGTGGAATGGAAATCGAAAACTCGTTAAACCGGTGATACAGGTCTTCCCTGAACCTTCCCCGACTGCAAGCCTCTTTCAATATCTCATTGGAGGCGACAATGATTCGAACATCCACCTCCTGAAGTTTGTTTCCGCCTATGCGTTTAAACTTTCGCTCCTGGATTACACGCAACAGAACGGCTTGTACATCCAGCGGGAGGTTGCCGATCTCATCCAGAAATAAGGTTCCTCCATCTGCCAGCTCAAAATGCCCCGCCTTGTCAAATAAGGCTCCAGTAAATGCGCCTTTTACATGGCCAAACAATTCACTTCCGGCAAGCTCCCGCGAAAGGGTACCGCAATCAAGTGGAACAAAAGGTTTACCCGCTCTTGGACTATGATCATGTATGGTTCGGGCCATCACCTCTTTTCCGGTGCCACTTTCCCCATAAAGTATAACACTGTAATTAGTTCCGGCCACCAATTCCACTTCCTTTTGCAGTTTCTGTGCAGCCCTTGATTTGCCCTGAAAAAATTTGCCCGTTGAAGCCTCCGCCGACCTTCGTTTTTCGGTTTGAGATTTTACCAGTGTATCCCGGCCATTTGTATGATCCCCTATCAATTGACCCAGTTTCTCTAATACCTCATCCTGAATGAGTGGTTTGGTCAGATAATCAAATGCCCCCATCTTGATCACTTCCACAGCAACTTTCACATTTGAATATCCGGTGATCATTAATATGGCGGCATCGGGATCGTGCTCCTTAAGCCCGGAAACCAGTTTACAACCATCCATATCTCCCAACCGATAATCACAAATCACTGCATCAAATCGTTCAGCCTGAAAAAGAGCCAACCCCTTATTTCCAGAATAAGCTGTTCGGATCTCAAAATCATGTTTCTCCAGAAAACGAACCAATAATAGACAAAGATCTGCATCATCATCAATAATGAGTATTTTCTTGGACATACATAAGGATTTAAGGTATCAATTAAGGTAAAACTACGTGGCATAATTTCCCCACCGAAATCATGCCGGGATTTTTTTTCATTCCCACTTAGATGAGACTAAGTAAAAACCCTTTTGGCAAAAAAATTGTGGCAAAAGTGGTAATCCCCTTTGTATGACCGATTAATTAAAGTCTTGAATCAAAAACCACATAGACTCGTTGCTTTAATAATAGATGATGAAACTGACATATGTTATTTGTTGGGTGCCATCTTAAGGCAAAAGAATATTCATTCGGTATTTGCCCGAAATCTGGGAGAAGCCGAAAAATTGATTCTTTCTCCCGCCACCTATTGCATAATATTTCTTGACAACCATCTGCCCGATGGCCTGGGCACTGGTCTGGTTGAAAAAATCAGAAAATATCAACCCGCTACAAATCTGATCATGATCACTGCACATGATACTTCAGCAGACCGAAAAATGGCAGAGCGTATTGGGATCGAGCAATTTATCGGTAAGCCATTTACCAGGGATACCATTCTACGTACCATTGAAAAGATGTATTAAATTCCCCATAATGGGGAATATTTTCTCCATCATCCATCGTCCAAATGCAGAAATATCTGAAAAACAGATCCTTCGCCCAGCCGACTAATTACTTTTATATTTCCTTTATGGCTAAGAATGATATTCTGTGAATTTGTAAGCCCAAGCCCATTACCCTGAGGCTTAACCGTAAAATAGGGTTCAAATAATTTTTGGAGCGTATCTGTATCCATCCCCGTTCCATTATCTGCAATTTCCACAATACACCGTTTGTCAATTTTTTCTGTTTTCAGGCGAAGTATGCCTCTGTTCTTCTCCATGGCTTCAATGGCATTCACAATGATGTTCAAAAAAGCAAGTTTGATCTTGTCGGCATCCACCAGCACACTGCAGGCCATGGGTGAATAATTTTTTACAACCTGAATAGATCGCAGGTCAATCCTGTCACCGGCCATGGCCAAAGCCTCGTCCAGCAACTCGTTTACATTGGTCCGCTGCATATTTAATTGAACAAACCGGGTAGCATACAACAAATCAGAAACCAGTTGGTTGATCCGCTCTGAATTTCGAACGATCATATCCAACAGCAAGGAAGACTCCTGACTTTTACCGATGTCTTCCTGCAACTGCTCAGCGGCCAGGGAGATATTGGTCAATGGATTACGCACTTCATGGGCAATGGTCCGGGCAATCCGGCCGGTAGAGGCAAATTTCTCATTGCTCCGTAACTCCGATAATTCGTGGTTCATCTCCTGAAGTTCGTTTATGTTCCTTTTCAGATCAGCCTCGTATTGCTGGGCCTTTTGGTCAGCCTCACTTTTTGCATGATTCTCTCTGTTGTAGGTAATTACGGAATAAAGGATGGCAATAACTGCCGTGATCAGCGAAACCAGAGTGATGGTCCGGGTGCCGCTAAAATATCCGGAAAGTCGGTGACGTCGATCCAACATATGAGCGTATTCAATAGAAGTAAGCTGCTCAATTGATTTGTGAATGCTATCCATCAACAACATGGATTCCAATTTCTCTGCGATCAACTCTTTTGTGACTTTGTAACCCGAACGCTGATACAGCAAAATGGCCTGACGCAGGTGATCAAGTCGCCGGGTGGTCATACCATGGATATTATGCATCAACGCCCCTTGTACGGAATCCATTTCAAAATAATCAAGCAACCCTCTGTTTAACCCAGGCAATCTCGACAGCGATTCACGGTAAGGTTTAAGGAAAATCACATTCCGGGTGAGCAGATAGCCCCTGGCCCCCGCTTCAGCAGATAAAATATGAGAATAGAATCGTTCCAGGTTGAGAAGTGCCATATGGCTGCTGGATACCCAGGAGGTTTGCTGGTGCAAACGACGGGTTGACCCCAGTATCAAGAAATAGGATAATACGAGGAGAAAAAAGGCCATAGCATAGCCTGATCGAATCTTCACTTTTAATGTGGATATCATTAGACCCACCAGATACTTGCAAAAAATCCGCCAAACTCATTCAAAAGAGCAAACCTCGGCCAAACCGTGGTTAACCGTTTTCAGAAACCAATGAGCCTTATCCACACGCATGAGTACCTGTAATTGATCCCCACTATGGTCACGACCCAAATACGTAACCCTGCCAACGGCATACAAATATCCATTTTCCGTTATTTGTATCAGGGAAGCCGGCACATTCATCATTAATCCCGGACCTGGCGGTAATTGGAGGGTCAATGTTACCGGCACGCAGGATGACCCATTTTGCAGGCAGGCGATTTCGACCTGATAGGTTTCTTTTGCATGGGGTGTGCGCACCCGAAGCATCCCTTTCCCAATACTTCTCATTTTTTGACTGATCCTGTCCCAGTTAATATCCATACTCTTTATTTTTTTTTAGCCATAACCAATTCCAAAAACGCTCACTTGGTCTTCGCAGCCCAAAATACCGTTGTGTTTGTTTAGCCTTACTTACTTCCACAAAAGAGGGTTGAAAGCGCAACAGGAATAAATTCCCCTGTCTGTGGAGAATACTCGTCAGGCCTTCTGTCCATATATAATAGGATAACCCCTTCTTAAAAAAGAGCAGACGTCCTCCAAATTGATCTTGTTTATCCAACTCTTCAATTGGAGAAGGTTTGAAGTAAAAAAGGAGCTTACCATCAATATCCATTCCCATATAATGAACAAGTTTATTCCCAAAGGGAATACGGTTGTCCTCCAGATTAAAAAAAAGGGCATGTGTCATTTGACTTAATTTCTCTCTAACGATTCCGGTTATTAAGTCTTCTTTAATTGGTATCATATCTTGAACAGACTCAAATTAGAGACCAATCAAAAAAAGTGGTATGGTTTTTTCAACAATTACTACAAAATAGTAACTCATGAAAAATTTGTTAACGATTAATGATCTCATCGAGATCAATAATGATCGCGTAAAAGGATATGAAAAAGCGATGGAGCAAACACAAGAAGATGATCTCCGTAGCTTATTCAGTGAAATGGCGGCCCAAAGCCGTCGCAACGCGAGCGATCTGGGTAATCTGATACGTAAAGAAGGCGAAGAGCCGGAGAAAGGAACAACAGTAAAGGGCAAGATCTATCGGGCCTGGATGGATGTCAAAGCCACTTTTGCAGGAAATGACCGAAAATCGGTTTTGAATGCTTGCGAATTTGGAGAAGATGCAGCTCAGAGGGCGTATCGATCAGCTCTTGAAGAGGATGAATTGGCTGGTGAAGCCCTTCAATTGGTTACAAGGCAAAAAGATGAACTTATGCTGTCGCATGACCGGATCAAAAGTCTCCGTGACCAACAACCTGCCTGATCAAATAACTCAAATACCCCATCATGGCAAACGAAAACCTGATCGACAACATGACCACTCTTCTCTCCTGCCTGAAAAAAGCCAAGGAGAAGGGCTTCAATCGTGACTTCACCATTACTGAACATGGATTGAGTTGGATGGGAGGAAATCAGTTCTATCGTCCGGAAGAAATCGCCATTGTTGATTTTTTTCGCTATGAAGGGAAAAGTGACCCCGACGAAAACGCGATCCTGTACCTTATGGAAACAAAGGATGGCAATAAAGGTACTTTCTCCTGCACATTTGGCATTTACACAGAGCCTGTGATCACGGAGTTTGTGCTTCAGATCGAAGAGATCATGAAAAAAAAATCGGGTGAACAACCGAAAGAGGAGGGGTAATGCGGATACTAAACCGATTCCCATTTATCATTGCCATAATATCCCTGATGGGTTGGCTTTTCAGTTTCATCTTCAGGCCACCGGAGAAAAACCTGAACCCCTATCTTGTCGGGATCAGTATATTCTTAGCGGGTGTATACTGGATATGGATCCTTTTTGATGTGATCGGTAATATTGGCCTCAAACGGTATCAACGGAACTTTTGGCTGATCCTGGTAATATCCATCCCCTTTTTTGGAGCTATTTTATATCAGGTCATGCACCAAAGACCCAACAAGATTGTAACCTGAAAGAATTTTTGCAACTTCCTTCATGTGTGCTTCCGGGGGGTCATTCACTTGAATGGCCCTCTTTTTTATCAGGGCATTCCCGCCACTTCTTTCACTCCCGTAAATAAGGCATTCCAGGCAAAACGAAAAAAAGATCGGTCGCTTTCCCGTTCTTGGCTGGGGTAAGCGACTCTTTCCTTACCATTGCGTTGCGGATTTTCATTGGGTAGTACGAGGTTAGCTATTCCACTGGCAAATTTGCGTTTGGCCAGCCCGGGGTATTCTTGGTTGGTTCTCATTAATGCCACACGAAGATCATTATAGCGCAGGTGTACCACCCCTTTCATTAAATGTTTATCCCCTTCAAATGCATAATGAAGATCTTGAACGCGTCCCGATTCAAATCGAGCCAATCCCAACGGCATTGCCAAAGGATTGAAAGCATGAAGCCTGGCCTGGCCCATTCGACCAGAGAATGAGAACCTAGCCCGGGGATCACCTAATCGGAAATTCCACACCGTCTTTAACTCGGTTTCCTGTTGTACCCGACAATGAATGCGCGCATTTAAATTACCCGTTTCGGCCCGGCTATCAATATTGGTCAATACTGCCCGTATACGATCAAATCGAATCGTGCCCGAAGAATCAGTCACCGGGCTCAACTCTTCATAGGTTAAAATGCCTTTCGCTATGCTGAGTTGTGGGATTCGTAAACCAATCTTCAGGGAGGACAGCAACGAGGAGGGAATTTGATCCAGACGATTCCTTTTGTCATGAGGTAAACGGCGGTCCCGGTAAAGAGCCACCTCAAGATCGTTTATAGCTGCGGAATCCATCTGGCAACGGTCCATTGACTGTTCCCCGATCCGCCATCCAAAAAACCGGAGACCGCGAAGTCCAAAATCGACCCGATCAGTCTGTGTTTTTCGCTGGTGCATAAATTTGGTTTTTGACAAAAGGGGAATGAATCGAAATTCTTCCAACGCAACCGCTTCCATTTTTGAATCCACCTTCAACCCATTGCCTTCCACCCGATAAATGCCCGGCAGGCTATTCCAATAAAATTGAGATACCTGAAACCGTATGGCTTCAACTGGCAGGGGGTCTTCATTCAGGTCAAGAGATGTAATACCCTCCCCTTCCAGGGAATCAATTTCCACACGGGCAATTTCTGAGAGGTCATACTGTTCTTTGATCTGGACCTCGGCAGCTTTTATTAGTATCGAATGAATAAGCACCTGGCTTTTGCGAACACGAGCTTGTTTTTTATCCTTACCTTTTTCCCCTGTCAGCAATACAAGTACCTGGGGAGACTCCAATCGAAGGGAATCAAGTTGAATGGACCCATTTAATAGCACCTGAGGCATATCCAATCCTTTTATTTCCAATATTGGCACATAGGCCTTTATCAGTTGAGCAGGGGCCTGATTCTTCGCCTGCAGTTTTTTAAACACAGATGAATGAAAGTTCACCTGTAATCCATGAATCCTGATCCGCCCGCTTATCTCATCCATCTCGATACGATCAAACCGGATTGAATAGAGTCCTTGCGTTTCCCGATTCAGCCATTGATTGATTTGCCGGGAGAGAACAGGTTTTTTCTGAACACTCCAATAAATCAGGCCTCCACATAATATCACCAAGCCGATCCAGAACCATTTTTTCTTTACCCATTTCTTTACCATTCTTTATTGTTTTAAAACCCAGGGATCAGCTACCGGATCCAGGATCATTATTAAAAATTCTTTCCCTTCGTTTCCGCCTGAAGGCAATAGGGTCCGGTCGGATCGTTTTCCCTTTTCTGCGCAGGTTCAGATGTGTGAGAATCGCCCCGGTGTAAAGGATCACGGCAGAGAAATACACCCAAAGAAGTATGATCAATAATGCGCCAGCGGGTCCATAATACCCGACGACCTGGTTATGCCCCAGTAAAAAAGTGATGACTACCCTTCCGATCATAAATAATACTGCGGTAGCCAAAATGCCCGAGCGTGCTTCCTTCCAGGGAACACGGGCATCTGGCAGCACCCGAAAGATCAACGCAAAGAGGGTGACGATGACCAGAAAGCTGAGCAGGAAATTGGATGCGTAGATCAGCACCAAACTAATATTCGGTAGATATCGGCTCAGTTGATCCAGAAAAAGATCAATCAGGCTGTTGACCAGCAGAGAAACCAATAATAAAAATCCGAGCACCGCCACCATCGAAAAGGAAAGAACCCGATCGATCAGAAGTTTTACCCACCACTTACCTTTAACCGGTTTAACCTGAATGTCCCAAATAAGGTTCATCGACTGCTGGATCTCCACAAATATTCCTGAAGCGCCAAAGAACAATGTCACCAAACCAGCGATCCGCGCAAAGTATCCATCTGTACTTTGTCTAACCTGTTGGAGTACTTTTTCCAGCAACTGGCTACTTGATTCGCCGATCAGGTTTCCCAGCTTGAGAAATAATGCCGATTCAGCCTGACCAGAACGATAAAACAGGTCGCTGATCCAGATCACGATCAACAGCAAGCCAGGCAGGGAAAACAATGTATAATAAGCCAATGCGGCAGAACGCCGAAGTACCTGGGCTTTGTCAAAAGCTGTAATAAATTCAGCGAAGGAATCTTTGATAGTCGATAGCTTCATTTATCATGTAGAAGAAAAATAATGCCAGTAATTCATTTACCACTGTTGATTTATTTCCCCAAATTTTCCCATTCCGTTGTTGTATAGGCTGGTCCCGTCTTTAAATGCAAGAAGGCATATTGTTTGCCGATTTTTTTTTGATAGATACTATTTAAAAATTTAAAAGCTATTTGTATGGAAAGAAGGAATTCCGGACGTCAGGGGTTTGCATCCATGGATCCTGAGCGCCGCAGACGGTATGCCCGAATGGGTGGAGAGGCTTCACATGGTGGCCGAGGTCGTGATTACGAAGAATATGAGGAGGACTATGATGATTACGAGGATGATGAATATGAAGACGTGAACAGTGAGTATGACAATGATTATGAGGATGACTACGAGGATGTTTATGATGATTATGAAGACTACGATGAGGAGGAGGATGACCGACGTGGGGGGAGCCGTTACCGCACTCGTCAGTCGGGCAATCGTAGCCGTTATGGAGATAGCAACAGCCATCGCAGCCACTCAGGGAATTCCGATCGGCGTCGTGATGATCGGGACGACCGTTCATTTCCGGGGCGTTCTTCCTCTTCTTCGAACCGTTCTGGCCGCCGGGGTTTTGCCTCGATGGATCCGGAGGACGTAAGACGCATTGCAGCTATGGGAGGGCGGGCCTCGCATGGCGGAGGACGTGGCAGCAACAGTAGCGGTGGCCACAGCAGCCGCAATCGCTATAGCGGCAATAGCGGACGTGGAGGCAATACTGGCCGAAGCAGTAGCGGAAGAAGCCAATCGGGTGGCAGAAGTGGTGGAAGCCGTTCTTCTTCACGCAATCGTTGATCGATTTCAAATTCCGGCAACCCGTGCAAAGCCTGTGCGGGTTGCCTTATTATTTAAACAACTTCATATGAAACTAGCCTACGAGCCATTGGTACAGACACTTACCCAATGCGCTAAACATTGCGACCTATGTGCTTCCGCCTGTTTGCATGAGGAGTATGTGGGAATGATGGTGGAATGTATACGCCTGAACCTTGCCTGCTCCAGTATGTGTCAGGCCCTTGCCAAATTATTGATCTTTGAAAGCCCTCAGATTAATGCGCTTGCCATTGCCTGTTCCCAGATCGGAACAGCTTGTGCGCAGGAGTGTGCCAAGCATAGTCAGGATCATTGCCAGGAATGTGCGCGGGTTTGCCAGGAGATGGCAGAGCAATGTGGGTCATTTGCCGCGTCCCCTTGACTTCGTTTTCCTCTTCGTGTTCTTCGTGTCTTCTTCGTGTTCTTCGTGTCCTCCTACGCCCGACTAGCGTAGGAGGACACGAAGGACACTAAGGGGGCACGAAGGGCACGAAGAAAAAAAGAGCGACTCTACTTAGAGTCGCTCTTTAGTCGGGAAGACAGGATTCGAACCTGCGACCCCCTGGTCCCAAACCAGGTGCGCTACCGGCCTGCGCTACTTCCCGGAAGAAAAGACCACCTACGCTTAAGCTTCGGTGGTCGAAAGCGGTGAGGGAGGGATTCGAACCCTCGGTACGGCTTTAAGGCCGTACGACGGTTTAGCAAACCGTTGATTTCAGCCACTCATCCACCTCACCTGACTGAAATAAGGGTGGCAAAAATAAACACTTATACCAACAAATCCCAAAAAAACAGGTCCGCCGTAGGCGGACCCGTCAAACTTTTATCCTTTACAGGTATCACATGGCGGCTAATTGCACTTTCTGTTGCAGTTCCAGTACGTTTTCACGGAAAACACTATCGGTATCCATCAGGTCTTTAACGGTTTGGCAGGAGTGGATCACCGTGGTGTGGTCGCGTCCGCCAAAATGTTCGCCGATGGTTTTAAGTGAATTCTTGGTAAAGGCTTTGGCCAGATACATCGTTATCTGACGTGCCTGTACGATCTCGCGTTTGCGGGTTTTCTGCAACAGCTTATCATATGACACATCGAAATACTCGCATACCATTTTCTGAATGGTATCGATCGTAATTTCTTTACTGGATGATTTGACAAAATTCCTTAGCACTTTTTTCGCAAGGTCTAGGTCTATTTCCCTACGATTAAGCGAAGATTGTGCCAATAAGGAGATCAATGCCCCTTCCAGTTCCCTGACGTTATTATTAATATTATAGGCAATGTACTTGACCACTTCCTTTGGCATGTCAAGTCCATCATTCTTCATTTTTCTTTCCAGGATCTCGATCCGGGTTTCATAATCAGGCATTTGCAGATCGGCGCTCAAACCCCAGCGGAAACGGCTCAACAAACGCTCCTGAACCCCTTCCAGATCCTTGGGGGGTTTGTCGGATGTGAGTACCAATTGTTTACCGGATTGGTGCAAATGGTTGAAAATGGCAAAGAAAGCATCCTGCGATTTCTCGGCCTTGGCAAAGAACTGAACATCATCCAGGATCAGTACATCGATCAACTGATAAAAATGGATGAAATCATTGATCGCATTGTTGCGGCTATGGTCCATGAACTGGTTGATGAACTTCTCCGAGCTCACGTAGAGGACCACTTTATTGGGATGCAGCTTTTTTACTTCATTTCCGATGGCTTGTGCCAGGTGTGTCTTTCCCAAACCAACACCGCCATAGATCACGAGGGGATTGAAAGAATTGGCGCCTGGTTTTTCGGCAACGGTCTTTCCCGCACGACGTGCTACCCGGTTACAGTCACCCTCAATAAACGCGTCAAACAGATAAACCGGGTTTAACTGTGGGTCAATCTGCATCTTCTTCAGACCAGGAATGACAAAGGGGTTCTTAACTGGGTTATTTATAATCAAAGGAAAATCCATTTCATTTTCCGGGTACATCTTATATCCGTTACCCGGTACATCAACTGTCACTGGTTTGTGGGTCTTGTTGCCGCTGTCTACCATGATCCGGTATTCCAGTCTGGCTTCCTTTCCCAACTCCCGTTTCAATGTCTTCGCCAATAAATTTACATAATGTTCTTCCAAATATTCAAAGAAGAATTGGCTCGGAACCTGTATGACAAGGATATTTTTTTTCAGCGAAACCGGTTGGATGGGTTCAAACCAGGTTTTAAAATGCTGCCATTCAACGATGTCCTTTATTATCTTCAGGCAATTGGTCCAGACTTTTTCAGCATTTTTCTCCATTACTTGGTCAGCAGTTTATATATCGGGTTAATAATTTTCAAGGATCAATGAGTGGGGTTAAATCATAGGGAAATGGACTAAAAAAAGTTTGACAGGGGGACGAATATCTATAAATCTTTCCTAAAAAAAAATTTTTATTCCTTTGTTTTTTTCGTAACCGGGATAGGGGTTGAATTAACCAAGTTTTTCCTCGAAAATTTGGAAAATTCAAAGTCGAGCCTGCCCAGTTGGAGACCCGCCCAACCGACCTGGTTAACCAGTACGGGCTTGCCTTTTTTATTGACGAATGACTCAGGTTTATCCATGAAGGTATGGGTATGTCCGCCAATTATCAGGTCTATCTCTTCCGATTCCCCGGCCAGCACCACATCACTGACCGTATTGTCTTTATACTTATACCCTAAATGCGACAAACAGATGACCATGTCGCAGTTCTTTTCCTTACGTAAATAAGAGGCCGTTTCATTCGCCTTTTCCACTGGCGAAAGATATTTTGTAGCCCCATACAGATTTTCAGGAACCAGGCCATGAAGCTGGATACCAACCCCGGTTATGCCTATCCTTAATTTACCTTTATTAAATACTTTGTATGGAACATATTTATGTTCCATGGGTGTTCCGGAAAAGTCGTAGTTACAGATAACAATGGGAAAAGAGGCGAACGTCAGTTTGTTTGCCAGGTTTTCCAATCCGGCATCAAAATCATGATTACCGATCGTGGCGGCATCATATCCCATGGCACTCATACACCGTATCTCGGGTTCGCCTTTATATAAATTAAAATAAGGGGTTCCCTGAAAAATATCCCCCGCATCGAGTAAGAGCAATTCCTCTTCTTCCTTTCTCAGCTTATCGATCAAAGCTGCCCTTGCCGCCACTCCTCCAAGTCCCTGGTTTCGGCTTCCATCCATGGGAAAAGGATCGATCCGGCTATGGGTATCATTGGTATGCAAAATGGTCAACTTCTTTATAGCCGTCCATTCCTCCAGCCGGGCTGGAACCAGGGCGGCACCAGAGGCCAACATCGTATGCTGTAAAAAGGAACGTCTATTGAGCATATGAAACACGGGTTTCAGGTGATTGAATAGCCTGGCCTTTAGCCGTCAGGCCCCTTACATGGTCCATGATCGCATCCCTCATCAGATAGCCATTGTTTTGAACCGGCAGGGGTTTGAACATGACCACATTATCTCCCCCGTTGATCACAAAATCACTATTGGCCACCACATAAGTGGCCGACTCATCAAAGGGTTTGCCTCCTATCATTATATCTACAGCCCGCCCTTCCCTTATCACAAAACTGCCCCCGGAAACCGGCCATCCGTTTCGGGAAGCTATCAGGTCAAAAAAAGATTTCAGGGTCTTTCCATCCACCCGCTGTATCAATAATATATTATCAAATGGCATCAGCTCAAAAACCTTCCCCCGGGTAATCGGACCCGGCGTCAGCTCATTCAGCCGAATACCCCCATAGTTTACAAATGCCAGGTCAATGGAAACTCCATATTTTATACTTCCCATCTGACGCATCGCATCAGCCATGAAATTTCCAAGTCCACAATCAGGCTGCTGCTTGAGTAACCGATCCCCCACCCGCCCGATCACCTCCTCCATCTGACTGGCCACACTATCACGATAAGGCTGCATCATTTTCACCAACATGCTATCCCGTGGAAGGGTACCTGATATAGAATAATCCTCGTACACCACCCCCGTTGGCCTTAACGTGGGGCCGCAGGAAAAAAGCAGGCTTATCAAGCCAAAAAAGATCAGTTTCCTCACGCGCATAATTTTTCGGGTAATAGCAAGACCCATCAAAGCTCAAATCCTTTAATCCTCAAACTCCTGGTCGTAAGGTAGAATTATTTTGCCCTTTCCCCCGTGATTTTGAACATCTTCCCTAAAAAAATTTTCTTTCCGCAAATACTGAATTAATCCTTACTTTAGGGGGGTAAATTACTGCTATGAGAAAAGTTTTATTTGCCCTTTTTGTATTGACAATCATGGCCGGAACCGCCGGCGCCCAACAGAAGAAATCCCGTAATGTAGCCCGTCTGGGTCTGAAGACAGGTTTGAACTATTCCCATTTTCACAATACCGGTTTGGAAGAGAGTACGATCAGCGCTGACTGGAAGACCGGCTTCGTATTTGGTTTCTTTGTGGAAATGAAGATCGCCGACAAAATGTATTTCCAACCCGAGGCCCTCTATTCCTCCATGGGTGGAAAAAATATCTCTACCATCAACGGAGAGAATAACCTTCGCCTGAATTACCTGTCTGTTCCCGTTTCCCTTAAGTATGAATTCGCCCCCAAATTCAAATTGGCCGGTGGTGTTCAATTAAGCTGGATACTGCAGGCTACCAATTTACGCCTGGATACAAAAACAGATGTTACCTCCACCGTTCGCAATAGCGATATCGCCCTGCATGGCGGTGTAGAATTCTGGCCCAATAAAAAGGTATCGATCGGTGCCAAATACCTGCACGGGTTGACCGATGTAGAATTCTATACCGGAACAAAAGCCTTTAACCAGGGGATGCAGTTTTCGGTGGGTGTCAAACTTTAGGACACGAATTGTAAGGATTTCGCGGATTATTTGGATTCTATAGTTAGTAACGGATTTCAGGATAGACACCTGACCCATGCAAATAAATCTCACCATACAGCTCCTCCCACAGGAGGCGGCCAACGAGGCCGTAATACGTTCGGCCATTGCTGCGCATACAGGCCGGCCGGCAAAAGACATCACCGGATTTACCTTACTTAAACGCTCCCTGGATGCCCGTGGCAAACAACCCCGGTTTCAGTTATCCCTTCTGGCCTTTATCAATGAACCCTATGTTCAGCGATCAATACCTGAATTTGTCTTTCGGGATGTAACCCGGGCAAAGAAAAGAGTGGTGATAATTGGCGCGGGCCCAGCCGGGTTATTTGCCGCCCTCTACCTGATTGAAAAAGGGATCAAACCCATTGTACTCGAACGGGGCAAGGATGTCCGCGCCCGTCGTCGTGACCTTGCCCGGCTAAATAAGGAAGGAGTCGTAAACCCCAACAGCAACTATTGCTTTGGCGAAGGCGGGGCTGGTACCTATAGTGATGGAAAACTCTATACCCGAAGTTCAAAGCGTGGGGATATAAACCGCATTTTACAACTCCTCCACCATTTTGGGGCCGATGAGCATATCCTTTTTGAGGCCCACCCGCATATCGGGACGAATAAACTGCCCGGTATCATCACCGCCATACGAGAAACCATCACAGGTTATGGCGGGGAATACCATTTTGAGAAACAAGTGACCGGGTTCAACCGAAAGGGCAACCGGATCGGGTCGGTCAAAACCGCCGATGGAGATACGATTGACGGGGATGCCTTTATCCTGGCGACAGGCCACTCAGCCAGGGATATCTTTGAATTGTTTCACCGGGAAAATATACTGATCGAGGCCAAACCCTTTGCCCTTGGGGTAAGGGCGGAGCACCCCCAGGAGATCGTCGACCAGATCCAGTACCATTGCCCGGTTGACCGGGGCCCTTACCTGCCCCCGGCCTCCTACAGCCTGGTACAACAGGTGGAAGACAGGGGCGTATTCTCCTTTTGTATGTGTCCAGGTGGCATCATTGCCCCCGCCGCTACCAGCCAGGGTGAACTGGTGGTCAATGGCTGGTCACCCTCCAAACGAAACAACCCCTACGCCAATAGCGGGATCGTGGTGGAGATCCGGGAAAATGATACCCTGCCCCCTGCCGATTTTGAAAAGACGATGGGTATGCCCCCTTCGGTGCTCAAAACAGCCCTGGGACGTATGTATTTTCAACAATATGTGGAGCGGAAATGCTTTGAGGCAGGAGGCGGTCTTTTTGTGGCCCCGGCCCAGCGAATGACCGATTTCTGTTCGGGAAAGACCTCCACCACCCTGCCTGCCTGCTCCTACCTGCCTGGTTTAAAGAGTGTTGACCTCCGTGAAGTGCTGCCTGGTTTTGTGGCCAAGACCTTGAAAGAGGGTTTTCTGGCATTTGGGAAAAAAATGAAAGGCTATTACAGCGCTGAAGCTGTTCTGGTAGCCACAGAATCGCGTACCTCTTCCCCGGTTCGAATACCCCGTGATACAAAGACGCTCCGGCACCCGCAACTGGAAAACTTATATCCTTGTGGTGAAGGTGCCGGATATGCAGGTGGAATCGTGAGCGCGGCTATGGACGGCGAACGGGTGGCCGCGCATATTTTTAGCCCAGTTCCCGATTCACTGTAATATTTTTGCCTTTCATCAGACAAATGAAACATCACCGGATCTAATACAACAATTATGGCCCTGCTTGAATTGAAACACCTTAAAAAGTATTACGCTACGCAAAAAGCGGTAGACGACATCAGCTTTTCCATTGAGAAAGGGACCATCTTTGGTCTGCTGGGACCCAACGGAGCCGGAAAGACCACCCTCCTGCGGATGATCACCGGTATCTTCTACCCCGATGAAGGGCAGATCCTTTTTGATGGAAGACCTTTTGACCCGGTGAATGATATCATTCATATCGGCTATATGCCTGAAGAAAGAGGTTTGTATAAAAAAATGAAGATCGGAGACCAGGCACTCTATCTTGCCCAGCTAAAAGGACTTGATAAAGGGGTGGCCATGACCAAGATCAAAGAATGGTTTGTGCGTTTTGAAATGCAAAGCTGGTGGAATAAAAAAGTAGAAGACCTGTCCAAAGGGATGAGCCAAAAACTTCAATTCGTTACCACCGTTCTCCACGAACCGAAACTGATCATCCTCGATGAACCTTTCAGCGGTCTCGATCCGGTGAACAGCAATCTCATTAAAGACGAGATCTTCAACCTCGCTAAACGCGGTTCTACCGTGATCTTTAGTACCCACCGTATGGAACAGGTTGAAGAGATCTGTGACCAGATTGTACTGGTGAACAAGGGCCAAAAGATCCTGGATGGCACTGTGCAGGCAGTGAAACAGGATTTTAAAGAACATTTATTCCGCGTGGGTTTTGAACATATCCCAACCCTGAATGACAATGCGCCTTTTGAGGTGGTTGGTACCCGTGACCTGAACTATGTGATCAAATTAAAAGAAGGCCAGGGTCCCAATAGCGCCCTACAATATTTTATTCAAAACAATAACCCCGTCATTGCCTTTAATGAGATCCTTCCCTCTTTGAATGATATATTCATCAAGTTGGTAGAAGGAACACCCACTACCCGGCAATTTGAAACAGCGGCTGTTTAACCTCCCAAAAGCATTCAACTATGAACAAGATATGGATCGTTTCAAAAAGAGAATTTCTCACGAGGGTGCAAAAGAAGACCTTTTTGCTGAGCACCATCCTGCTCCCCTTGCTGATCTTTGGATTCTACGCCCTGATCATTTACTTCTCGGTAAAGGGATCGGATACGTATACCATTGCCGTTGCTGATAAGACCGGTTCATTTGAACAATCCCTGGTCAAGAAAGGAGATGATGTGGAGTTCCTGTTTCTCAACAATGAAACTGAAACCGGATTGAAAGACCGGTTGGATAAAAAAGAATTTGATGGCTATGTTTTTATCCCGGCACAAAGCGATCCCGGTGGAAAGGATACCATTCGGGTAGTCGCCGGAAAGAAAGCAGGTATCAGTACCATAAATGAAGTGGAGGACCGCTTTAGCAAGGTGATGGAAGAAAAAAGATTATTGTCGTATAACCTCACACGTGTTCAATTGGACAGCCTCCAGAAGAACACGGCTGTAAAATTCATCAGCAGCAAAGGTGAGGAGGAAAGTAAGACCCGCGCCGGTGTAGCGTATGGAGTGGGCTTTGTATCGGGATTTCTCATTTATATCATCCTCTTTGTCTATGGCTCCATGGTTATGCGGGGCGTAATGGAAGAGAAGGTCAGCCGTATTTCAGAAGTGATCATAAGCAGTGTAAAACCCTTTCAACTGATGATGGGAAAGATCATCGGTATTGGTGGGGTTGGATTGGTACAGTTCCTGATCTGGGGTGTACTGATCGTGGTATTACAAATGTTGCTTCCCTTGATTTTCCCGGGTTTTGCCGAACAGATGCAAGCCGGTGCCATGCAGTCGCCACAGATGGCGCAGGCTGGTCAGGCCGCACAGCAAAGTGGTGGTATGGCCGGATTGTTTGATGGTCTCCGCCAGGTGAACTTCGGGCTCATTTTTGGCTGTTTCTTATTTTATTTCCTGGGTGGATATCTGCTCTACTCTTCCCTGTTTGCCGCCGTTGGTAGTGCGGTGAACGAAGATCCTCAGGATGCACAAAGTTTATTATTACCTATCACGATGCCGATCATCTTCGCGATCGTTATCATGATGAAAACGGTTAACGAACCCAATAGCGGGCTTGCCATCTTTGGCAGTATGTTCCCGCTTACCTCCCCCATTGTAATGATGGCCCGCGTGGCCCATGGCATCCCCGACGGGGTCACCTGGTTACAATTGATCATCAGCATGGCCCTGCTTATCGGCGGCTTCCTATCCACCACCTGGCTGGCCGGAAAGATCTATCGCACCGGCATCCTGTTGTATGGCAAGAAGGTGACGTGGAAGGAGATGTTGAAGTGGGTTAGGAAGTAGGGGGGCAGATGACTGAGGACGGATGACGGATGTTGGTTGTTTTAGATGACAGATGACGGATGACAGATGGCGGATGTTGGATGATGGATGTTGGATGTTGGTGTTTAAATAATTGAACTTTTTTTTGCCCAGGAGGGGCATCCAATCTGTCATCCGTTCTCAGTCCTCTGTCATCCGTCATCTGTCATCCGTCATCAGTCATCCGTCATCTGTCCTCCGCCATCCAACATCCAACATCCAACATCCCTCCTCCCCCAAAAAACTTTTGTTAAACCCCAAAATCCCCAACCATAATACGAAATAAATCGTATTTTTATACGAAATTAATCGTATAACTAATAAAACCAATTGTATGGCAACAAAGAAATCAACAGGTATTTTGCTGCTGGCCGGGGGCCTGCTGCTGGCTGGTTCGCTGGTTTTTATTTCCTGGTCAGACAAACAACCTCAGTCGCATTTTGGCGGTGACCGCTTTGTAAACGACACCACACCCGAGAAATCAAGGAAGCGCGATAAGGTCAGGAATATCGAAGAGGCCATTGAGGAAGTGGAGAAAGCCCGTCAGGAGCTGTCCCGCACCCTTGAGGTGGATATGGCCCGTATGCAAAAAGAACTGGAAACTGGTCTCCGGGAAATTGATGCCCAAAAGATCAAGATGGAAGTGGAAAAAAGCCTGAAGAGTATGGATATGGAGAAGATCCAGAAAGAGCTGAAAGAAAACATGGAAAAAATGGAGTTGAGTGACCGGGCTGAATTTAAGGAGGAAATGAAGCGGGTGGAAAAGGAAATGGAAAAAGCACGTATCGAATTGGAGAAAGTCAAAGAGATCGACTTTAAGAATATGGAGAAAGAACTGGCCAAGGTGAAGGTGGAAATGAAAGATATCAAACCCCGGATCGAAGCGGAATTGAAAAAGGCAGAGAAGGAATTGGAAAAGGCCAAAGAGTCATTAAAAGAAACCAAGACATTTATCGATGACCTGGATAAAGCGGGTTTGATCGACAAGGACAAGGATTACACGATCGAGCATAAGAAAGGTGAGTTGTTCATCAATGGACAAAAACAATCCGAGGCCACGTATAAGAAGTTTGAAAATTATTTAAACAACCACAAGGAGTTTAAGATAAAGAAAGAAGCGGATGAGTTTGATATGCAGAGCGGAGAGCGGAAGGTTAGGATATAAATGGAAAATAAGGAATAAGAAACAAAGAATAAGAAAGACCCAATAAGAAATAAGGAAGTCGTTTGACTTCCTTATTTCTTATTGGGTCTTTCTTATTCTTTATTTCTCAATCATCATTATCCATAAAGTGAAAGATCGATGGAAACAGCTTGGTCTCGCTGGTTAAAACCATCTCTACATTCAACAGGAAGGCCTCATCGGTTTTGATGGTGATATTCTCCTTGGTTACTTTCTTGTAGCCTTCTTTTTCAAAAACGAATTTATATACACCGGGTTTGAGGTCATCAAAAGCATAATTGCCATTGCAATCGGTGATGATCACTTTTTCTTTTTTGGAGGTCACATAAGCGGTGATGCTTACCTCGCCCAATGGTTTTTTGGATCCTGTTTGGATCACGCTTCCATTGATCTCATTAACCTTCTTATTGGGTGTTTCGTTATTGCAGGGGGATGTAGATGCACCGGCATTGGCCCCAATAGCAGTCAGCATGGCCAGGGCAACTGCAAGGAATCGAAATGATTTCATGTGTAAAGGTTTTCGTTGTTAATGGTCTACACGCAGTTCATCCGACACAGTATCAAAATTATAGCATTTTTATCGGATGTTTCAAAGCTTCTTCAAACTCTTTTACCATATTTTTTACGATGGTTTCGGCAGGTAAAATTTCGCGGATCAGTGCGCTTACCTGACCGATCTCCAACTCTCCTTCATCCATATCCCCTTCAAACATTCCTTGTTTTGCTCGGGCACGACCTAATATATTTTTTAATTCTTCATGCGTAGCGCCTCTTTGTTCAGCAGCTAACACTTTATCAAAAAAATTATTCCGTAATAGGCGAACAGGGGTTAATTTCTTCATCATCAATTGGGTATCCCCTTCCTGGCTCTGGATTACCTTATTTTTGAAATGAATATGAGCGGAAGCTTCTTCACTGGCCACAAAGCGGCTGCCTACCTGTACTCCTTCGGCCCCAAGTACCATGGCTGCCAGCATCTGTCTGCCAGTGGCGATCCCTCCGGCGGCTATAACGGGGATCTTTACGCTATTTACCACGGCGGGTACCAAAACCAGGGTAGTGGTTTCTTCCCGGCCGTTATGTCCACCGGCCTCAAATCCTTCCGCAACCACCGCATCACAACCTGCCTGTTCCGCTTTCAAGGCAAAACGGGTACTACTCACCACGTGTACTACGGTGATGCCATGTTCTTTGAGTTTAGGTGTTAATACAGCAGGGTTTCCCGCGCTGGTGAATACGATCTTCACACCTTCTTCGATCAGGATATCCACCTGTTTTTCCAGGTCGGCATAGAGAAGTGGGATATTCACCCCAAAGGGTTTATCAGTGGCTGCCTTGCATTTTTGCAGGTGTTCGCGAAAGACATCGGGGTACATGGAACCACTGCCAATGATGCCCAATCCCCCGGCATTACTGACGGCAGAAGCCAGTCGCCACCCGCTTGTCCAAACCATACCGGCCTGAATGAGCGGATACCTGATTCCGAAAAGTTGGGTGATGCGATTTGTCATACGACAAATATAACTAATGGCTAAAAGCTATTCGCTTTACTTAACCAAGGTCGATATCGGTATTATCCCCAATATTCAAGGTCCTGGTTTCTCCACAGATACCTGTATCACTTCCGATCAGGGAACTGTCGAGTACGATATCGATGAGATTGGAAAAAGAACCAATAATGGAGTTGCGGATGATCGAGGAATCCACGGTCGTATTTTCTCCGATGCTTACATTTGGTCCCACAATGGAGTTCTTGATGATACAACCTTCGCCAATGCTGACAGGTTGGATGATCACAGCGTTCTCGGATTTATAATCAGCTTCTACCTGTCCGGCGAATTTCTTCAGCAATGTGGCATTTGATTCGAGCAGGGTTTCTTTTTTACCACAATCAAACCAATTCTCTACGCGAAAGGATTTAAACTGTACACCGCGGCGTATCATGCAATCCAGCGCATCGGTCAGACTGAATTCGCCCCGGTTTTTTAATCCCTGATTGATATTATCATCAAGGCATTGAAACATCTGTTCACTTTCCCGGATCTTGTACACACCAACCAGGGCCATATTGGATTTAGGGATCTGTGGTTTTTCCACCACGTGTTCAATAAACCCTTCTTCATCCATTTCAGCAACGCCGAATTCGCGGGGGTCATCCACTTTTTTTACTCCTAACATCGAATGGGGTGAGTTCAGTACTTCTTTGACGTCATACTCACAAATGGAATCACCCAATACCACGAACACTTCATCCTTTCCCACCAACTTTTTGGCGAGGGTAACGGCATGGCCAATCCCCTGCCGGTCAGTTTGATATACATAGGAGGCCTTGATGCCCGGATAGTGCTCGGTCACATAATCCTGGATCTTGTCACCCAGGTAACCTACAATAAAGATGAATTCATTGATCCCGGCATCTTTCAACTGGTCGATAATGATACTGAGCACCGTTTTACCGGCCAGGGGGATGAGCGCCTTGGGTTGAGTATATGTATGGGGACGAAGCTTGGTACCGGCTCCGGCTACTGGTATGATTGCCTTCATTGGTTTTTATTGATGCAAAAGCACCCGAAAGTAACGAAAAAACAAACAACAAAAACTTATACGATTGAGGGGGTTAGACCTTAATTTTGTGCCTCCCGAGAAAATTGATTTCGCGGAATACACTGATTTCTCAGATTATACAGAATTTCAAAATATGCAAAAAGATACACAGGTTTTTGATCTGATCAACAAAGAGCTGGATCGTCAGCGTCATGGCATTGAACTTATCGCGTCGGAAAACTTTACATCCTTGCAGGTCATGCAGGCGATGGGAACCGTTCCTACCAACAAATATGCTGAGGGCTATCCGGGCAAAAGATATTATGGTGGTTGTGAGATCGTGGATCAAATCGAAACCCTGGCCATTGAGCGTCTGAAAAAGATATTCAACGCGAGTTGGGCCAATGTGCAGCCCCACAGTGGTGCACAGGCCAATGGAGCGGTTTTTCTGGCAGTGTTAAAACCGGGTGACAAAGTGCTGGGACTTGATCTCAGCATGGGTGGTCACCTGACCCATGGAAGCCCGGCAAATTTTAGTGGTAAGACCTACCATGCGCTTCACTATGGCGTAACCAAAGACGGACTGGTGGATTATGAACAGATGGAAGCCATTGCCACCAAGGAAAAACCAAAAATGATTATTTGCGGTGCTTCTGCTTACAGCCGTGACTGGGATTATAAACGTATTCGTGCCATCGCCGATTCGATCGGTGCGGTGGTATTGGCAGATATTGCGCATCCGGCCGGACTGATCGCCACCGGATTGCTGAATGACCCCTTTGATCATTGCCATATTGTGACCTCCACCACCCACAAAACACTCCGTGGGCCAAGGGGCGGTATCATCGCTTTGCGTCATGATTTTGAAAATACCTGGGGCGTAAAAGATCCAAAAGGTAACCTGCGGACCATGAGCCAATTGCTTGACCTGGCTGTTTTCCCGGGAACACAGGGCGGCCCTCTCGAGCATGTGATTGCTGCCAAAGCCGTTGCCTTTGGAGAGATACTCTCCGATGGATTCAAAGCCTATGGTCAACAGGTCATCGCCAACGCCCAGGCCATGGCCAAAGCCTTTGTAAGCCGGGGGTATAACCTCATTAGCGATGGGACAGATAACCACCTGATGCTGATCGACCTGAGAAACAAGAATCTGACCGGGAAAAAAGCACAGGAGACCCTGGATAAAGCGCATATCACGCTGAATAAAAATGCGGTACCTTTTGATGATAAATCACCCTTTGTTACCTCGGGTATCCGGGTTGGTGTTCCCGCGATCACCACACGCGGATTAAAGGAAACCCATATGGAAACAGTGGTCGCCCTGATCGATAAGGTTTTGATGAACACAGAAGACGAATCACTGATCCTGGGCGTGAAGGAAGAAGTAAAGGAATTCATGAAACAATTCCCGCTTTATCCCGAATTAGGCTAATAATCAGTAATTAATAATAAATAGTTATTGATTATTAATTATTAATTACTCATTATAAAAATTCACTCACGATGATACAACGCATTCAATCTGTATGGCTTCTGCTGGCAGCTGTTCTTGGCGTGCTAAGCTATCAGCTTCCCTTTTATGAGGCGACAAACCAGAGCACAGACACCATGAGTGGTGGGGTAACGTATGTGAATGGAGGCAGTACGCTTTTTCTCGTTGTCCTTACCGGTGCTACGATCTTCCTGGCACTGGCCTCGATCTTTTTTTATAAGAAAAGAAAACAGCAATTGCGGATGACGATCGTCGGGACCGTTTTATCGGTCTTATTGGTCATCCTGAACTTCTCGGCCATGCGCAAACTCGGAGGCTCCGTTCCTTCGCTGACATCCCTTGTCGTTTTTGCTATACCGGTTTTGTTTGTATTGGCAGCAAGAGGTATCTGGAAGGATGAGAAATTGGTGGAGAGTTTGGATCGACTGAGATAGGATTTGACCGCTGAGAACATGAGAACGCAGAGATGCGCAGAGATATTACCCTTTAAAATGATTAAAATTTATCAGTTAATATTTCCTGTTTTTTTTGAACAATATCTCTGCGAGACTCTGCGCTCTCATGTTCTCTGCGGTGAATAGTTTAAAGGTATTTCCCTGTCAAACTCTTCTTCTCCTTCTTCATATCATTCGGTTTTCCGGCGAAGACCAGTTCTCCTCCACCGTCTCCGGCTTCGGGGCCCAGTTCAATCACCCAATCGGCGCTGCGTATGACATCTGTATTGTGTTCAATAACGAGAATGCTATGCCCTTGCTCGATCAGGGCGTTGAAGGAGGTCAGTAATTTTCTGATATCATGAAAGTGAAGGCCTGTGGTGGGTTCATCGAAAATGAAAAGGATCTTTCCACCACCCTTACCTTTCCCCAGGAAGGAGGCCAGTTTGACCCGTTGCGCCTCCCCACCGGAAAGGGTTCCGGAGGACTGCCCGAGTTTTACATATCCCAATCCTACATTGCTTAAAGGCTGTATGGCCTGGGCCAGTTTGGGTTCTTCTTTAAAGAACAGGATGGCCTCGTCCACGCTCATCTCCAATACATCGTGAATACTCTTTCCCCGGTATTGTACTTCCAATACTTCTTCCTTGAATCGTTTTCCGCCACAGGATTCGCAAACCAGGTGAACATCGGCCAGGAACTGCATTTCCACTACCTGTTCTCCCTCTCCTTTACAGGTATCGCAGCGACCGCCATCTACATTGAATGAAAAATGTTTGGGCTGAAACCCGCGCATTTTGCTGAGTGGTTGTTTGGAATATAGATCGCGGATCTCATCATAGGCCTTGATATAGGTAACCGGGTTGCTTCGCGAGGATTTTCCGATCGGGTTCTGATCGATCATTTCGATCTGGGTGACACTCTCAATATCTCCGGTAATGGCACGGTGAAATCCGACCTTGTCCCCTATCTCTCCTTTTATTTTTTTAAGCCCGGGGTAAAGTATCTGTTTCACGAGAGTGGTCTTTCCACTTCCGCTGACCCCGCATACCACGCAGAGCAGGTTGAGGGGAAATTGAACGGTGATATCTTTCAGGTTATGTTGTCTTGCCCCTTCAACAGTGATAGAGCGGTTCCATTTCCGAAGGGTTTTTGGCGGATCGATCCGGAGTTCGCCTTTCAGGTATTGACCGGTCAAACTTTTGGAGTTGGCTACCAGTTCATCATAGTTCCCTTCGGCCACCACTTCCCCACCCAGGTGCGATGCAAGCGGGCCCATGTCAATGATGTGATCCGCCTCGCGCATCATCATTTCGTCGTGTTCCACTACAACCACGGTATTATCGAGGTCACGTAATTCTTTTAATACAGCAATGAGGTTGGCCGTGTCCCGTGGGTGCAGACCAATCGACGGTTCATCCAATATATACAATGAATTGGTCAGGTTACTTCCGAGGCTTGTGGTCAGTTGAATCCGTTGGCTTTCTCCGCCACTGAGCGAATTGGCCAGGCGGTTAAGGGTCAGGTACCCAAGACCAACTTTTAAAAGGGTGTCCAACCGGTGATGGATCTCAATGAGTATGCGTTTTGCAACCTGTTTGTCATAGTCAGACAGTTGTTCATCCAGCTTCGCAAACCAGGCCTTCAGATCACGCACCGGGAGCGCGTTCAATTCGCCAATATGTAATCCGCCCACTTTCACATACAGGGCTTCGGGACGCAGCCGGTAGCCTTTACAGTCCGGACATTCGGTGCGGCCCCGGTAACGGCTTAATAAAACCCGGTATTGAACCTTGTACAGATTTTGTTCTACTTCTTTGAAAAAGTCATTGATCCCAAGGGCCGGTTTTTCTCCTTCCCAGAGCATTTGGTATTGGGCCTTGGTCAGGTCGGCTATGGGTTTATGTACCGGGAAATCGATCTTTTTGGCGGCTTTGATGAACTGTTCACGCCACCAGCCCAGCTTCTCCCCTTTCCAGGGGGCCACAGCGCCATCATACACGCTCAGTCGGCGGTCGGGTATCACCAGGTCGGCATCGATGCCCAGGACCTGGCTAAAGCCCTCGCAGGTGGGGCAGGCGCCAAAGGGGTTATTAAAGGAAAATAGGTTGGGCACAGGTTCTTCGAACTGCATCCCATCCATTTCAAACCGGTTATTGAAGTGGAGCAGGCTCTCCCCATCCACTTCAATATACACATCTCCCTCTCCTTCATAGAAAGCGGTGCCAATGGAGTCTGCCAGGCGGTGGCGGTCATCCTCATCAAAATCCTTGACAACGATTCGGTCCACCAGCACATAGGCCAACCGCCCTGAAAAGTGCGCCTTTAAATCTTTGTCTGATTTCTCCCCCCATTCTTCTATCCGGCTTACCACCCCGGAGGCCCCGGTTTTCTTATCGCGGGTATAGATCCGGGAAAAACCTTTTTGGGCCAGGATGGACAGTTCTTCACGGATATCGCGGTGGCGGTGTAATTTAAAAGAGGTCAGTATAAATACCTTGGAACCTTCCGTCAGGGTGCTGATGCTACGCAGTACATCGGTCACATCATCCTTTTTTACCTCTCTTCCGGATACAGGGGAAATGGTGTGCCCTATACGAGCGTAAAGTAACCGGAGGTAGTCGTACAATTCCGTCATACTCCCCACGGTACTACGGGGTGTTCTCGTGATTACTTTCTGTTCGATGGCGATGGCCGGGCAGAGACCCTTGATATAGTCCACATCCGGTTTATTCATCCGGTTGAGGAACTGCCGGGCATAGGCGCTGAGGCTTTCTGCGTAGCGCCGCTGGCCCTCTGCATAGAGCGTATCTATAGTGAGACTGGACTTTCCCGAACCGGATACACCGGTGACCACAATGAGGTGGTTTCGGGGGAATGCAACGTCCACATTCTTAAGATTATGGACCCTCGCGCCCTTGATAAAAATGGCATCGGAGGCGGGTACTTTCCCTCTTTTTTTCTCGGATATTTTCGATAACGGAGTAGGCATGGAAGGTTACAAAAGTACGCTTTGTCCTTACAAATCAACACATAGCATTAACATTTCCTTTTGAAAAAAGGGGAGTATACTTGTATAACCGTTGGGGTGAATAACAAATTGCCTTACTTTTATATTCACAAGCACAATAAAAAGTAAACAAGCAACCAAACAATAATCCAGCAACCAAAAAAAACAACCCGCCTATCGACTCCTGAAATCTACCCGTACTAGTCCCAAAAATCCAATAAGTAAAACCAAAACAATATCCATCCACCAAAAAACCGAGGAGTTTATGAAAGCTTATTCTCAGAAAACTGACCATGAATTGATCCATCTATTCGTTGATGGACAATTAGATGCATTAGAAGCACTTGTCCTGCGCCACAAGGACAAGCTCTACACATCCATTCTTTTCCTGGTAAAAGACAAATATCTTGCCGAAGATATTTTCCAGGATGTATTCATCCGTATCATTGACACCATGCGCGGCGGCCGGTATACCGAAGAAGGTAAATTCCTGCCCTGGGCCATGCGGATCGCACACAACCTTTGTGTTGACCATTTCCGTAAGGTAAAACGCACCCCGACCATCAAGAACGGAGAAGACAAAGACATTTTTGAAGTGTTGAATTTTTCCGAAGACAGCGCCGAAACTAAAATGATGAAGCGCCAGAGCCACGACCGTGTGCGTGAAATGCTTGACCGTCTACCGGAAGACCAACGCGAAGTGATCATTCTCCGGCACTATGCCGATATGAGCTTCAAAGAGATCGCCTCTATGACCAATTGCAGCATCAATACCGCTTTGGGACGGATGCGCTATGGCCTGATCAATTTGAGGAAAATGATGATGCAGAAGCAAATTGCCCTGTAGAAATAAAGAACATTAAATAAAAAATAAGGAATAAGAAAGTATCCTGACTTTCTTATTCCTTATTTTTTTATTCCTTATTTTTTATTCTTTATTTCTTATTTTTTCTTCCCGGCCTCTATCCCGCATTTCAGCCATGCTTCAAATTCCCGGGGATCAGGGGTATAGTATTTTGTCCGGGTAAGCGGTACCTGGTCGGCTGAAAGGATGGCATATTGAGGTTGAGAGGTGGCGCCGAAGTTGACCGTTTGAAAGGTGGCCCACTTATCCCCTACTGTAATGATCGGTTTTTCTTTTCCGCTGCTGTCCTTATAGACCATTTGTTCATTCAGAGGCAACTTGCGGCGTTCATCCACATACAGGGAGACCACTACAAATTCATCCCGCATCAATTCCTGAACTTTGGGATCGGTCCAGACACTTTCCTCCATCTTCCGGCAATTCACACAGGCCCATCCGGTGAAATCGATCAGGACAGGTTTGTTTTCCTGCTTGGCCTTTTCCAGGGCCAGTTCATATTCATTCTCCAATGGCTTGAAACCCGTAACACAGTTAACTGGTTCTTTATAGATACTGTAGCAGAGAGGCGGTGGAAATCCGCTGATCCATTTCAGGTTAGCATATTTTGTATTGGTGACACCGGGAATAAGGTATACGGTAAAAGCGGAGAAAAGTGCAATAAATATGATCCGGGTGATCCCAAACTTCTTGACAGGGCCGGAATGCCCGATCTTTAAAATACCCAGCAGATAGAGCACGACCAACAGGCTGATCAGGGCCCATGAGCCGATAAATATCTCTCGTTTGATGAGGCCCCATTGTTGTACCAGGTCAGCATTGGACAGGAACTTAATGGCGAGGGCCAGTTCCACAAAACCCAACACCACTTTTACATCGGTCATCCATCCACCTGAACGGGGAAGTGATTGGAGCCAGTTGGGAAACAGGGCAAACAGCGCAAAGGGAAGTCCAAGTGCCAAACCAAACCCTGCCGCACCTACCGTAAGTGGCCATGCGCCCTGGTTTGCAACACCCACCAGGAGCGTACCCAGGATAGGCCCGGTACAGGAAAAAGATACAATGGCCAGTGTGGTGGCCATAAAGAAGATACCTGCAATATTTCCCAGCCCGGATTTGGAATCAGCCTTATTGGCCAGAGAAGCTGGCAACCCGATCTCAAACAAGCCAAAGAAAGAAAGCGCGAAGGCGACAAATATGGCAAAGAAGGCCAGGTTCAGCCACACATTGGTAGAAATATTATTGAATATCTCCGGATTGGTATTTCCAGCCAGGTGAAAGGGCACCGTGATCAATACATAGATCAGAAATATAAACAGGCCATACATTACTGCATTGGCCACTCCCTGTTTCCGGTCCTGCGATTTTTTGGTAAAAAAGGTTACGGTTACCGGGATCATGGGAAACACACAAGGTGTCAGCAAGGCGATCAATCCCCCTGCTAATCCCAATAAAAAAATCGTAAGCAGGCTTTTGTTCTTGGTGCCATCATCTCCGCAATCACTCACCGGGTTATTGATATCGATCGAAGCGACCTTGATCGCAAATTCCTTCGACACACCGCCTTCAAGCGCCACCTGAAAAGTAAACGGCCTGGCGGTAACAAACTCGTCTCCTTTTCCATAATAGAATTGCAGACTTCCCTGCAGGGTTGCCGGAATGGTACCCGGAATGCTTACCGTAGCCTTCCATTCAGCCGGCCCTTCCTGTACTTTAACAGCTCCAAAAATGGGGCTGTTAACGGTCTGGGGTGCGTTCACGGGTTGAATCGTTCCTTCCAACAGAATACTTGAGTCGGCAAAGACAAGCTCGGCCATTTTGATCTCCGAGATCACCTGATCGGGGCTATAAACCTGCCAACCTGCGGCACCGGAGGTGGTAAAGGTCAATTCAAATTTTCCTTCGCCGGTCTTTTTGCTGTCCACTTTCCAGGTGACCAGGGTATCCGGGGCCTGAGCAGAGAGGTTGGTTTGTGCCAACAGGCTGAACAATAAAATGATCAGAACAGGTAGAGATCTTCTACGCATAATGGTTGAGTTATTTGACGATGAAGCCCAGGGTGGGTACAATGGGCTATGATCAGGAAGTGTGGTAAATGGTTCAATTCAGTGTAACACTGAAGTTGATCTTCTTGGCAGGAAGGCAGCGCTCATCCGTACAAGTTTGAAATTCGATGGTTCCGCTGGCATTGGTTCGGCCTTTGCCTTTTACTTTTACCACTTGTACAAATTCGACTTTCCGGGAGTATTGATTCGCGGAAACATCCAGCGTCTTATCGTGATACTTCTCCAGGTTTCCTACCTCTTTGATCTTGCCTTCAAAACTCAGGAGTGGGTTTTTGGTAAAAATGATCTCTGTGGGGATGGCGATCGCATCATCGGGTTGGGTCTGCGAATAAAGGTGCCATCCGGCGTCGATGGTTGCGGTCAGTTTGACCTCATATGTATTATCCGCGGTTTTCTTGGCCGTATAGGTCCAGTTTACCGGGTTCTGTGCTTTAACAGTACAAGCGGCTACAGAAAACAGAAGTATGTACAGGATCGATTTCATACATATTTTTTAAGAAGGTCATTTTGAAATGACCGGTGGAATATCCTGGACAAAAATAACCTTCAAATCCGGCTATTTTGTAACAAAAGTGACAATACTCTGTTAATGACGGACGATCAGGCTGTTTGGGGGGTCAATTGACCCGACATTAGTAAATCTTTAAGAATTTTTCGGCCATCCGTATTGCCCAGAACCGGGGATGCCGCCCTTTCCGGGTGGGGCATCATTCCAAATACGTTGCGGCTGGCATTACAGATTCCGGCGATATTTCTGGCTGCCCCGTTGGGGTTTGCCGCCGGGGTTATTTCACCCTCTTCATCGCAATACCTGAAGATCACCTGGTTATTGGCTTCCAGGGCGTCGAGTGTTTTTTCATCCGCATAATAGCGGCCTTCGCCATGGGCCACGGGGATCTTATAAATATGGCTGTCGCTGTCTTTCAGGAATACATTTTTACATACAAATTTCTGGTGCTCATTTCGCAGCAGGGCACCAGGCAGCAAATGGGATTCGCAAAGGATTTGAAAACCATTGCATACACCAAATACCTTCCCACCCCGGTTGGCAAATTCAATGACCTGCTGCATCAGCGGACTAAAACGGGCAATGGCGCCGCAACGCAGGTAATCCCCATAGGAAAAGCCACCCGGGAGAACGATACAATCATCGGTGGTGAACATACTCAGGTCCTTGTCTTTGTGCCAGAGCATTATCACTTCCTGGCCCATATCATGGACAAGGGCGTCGTGCATGTCGCGGTCACAGTTGGACCCGGGGAAAACAACAACTCCGAATTTCATGAGGCAAAAATAGGGTTTTTTTGGGGGTCGGGGGTTGGATGACGGATGTTGGATGACGGAGGACAGATGACGGATGACAGATGACAGATGACGGAGGCTGCTGTGCGAGACCTCTGGTCTCGCGCTTCCAGAAAGCCGCCTCTTGCGGCACTAAACGTTAAATATATAAAGAAGAAAAGGTTGTTATTCGAGTCGCCAGAGGCGACAAGACTATCGTGCGAGACCAGAGGTCTCGCACAGCAAGCCTCCGTCATCCGTCATCTGTCATCCGTCATCTGTCATCTGTCCTCCGTCATCTGTCATCTGTCCTCCAACCTCCCCCTCCCCCTCCCCCTCACACCAAATACTCCCGCGCCACTACAAACCCCACGGTTGCCCAGAACAACAGAAGCGGGAAAAAACGGGCTTTGGGATAGAAGTAGGCACAGCTGTGGAAGATCGCGAATGGAATGACGATCACAACAAAATTTTCGAAGTATTCGGCTTTGGAAAGAAAAGGCACAAAGAGGGACACGAGTAAATAGATCAGGACCAAACTCCAATTCTTCCGTACCTGGATCAACATCCGGCGGAGGTTGACCTGAATAAAATAACCACCTACCAGAAAGGGGATCAACATCAGTAAAGCGGCGCCGGGAAGCCAGTAAGATGGTTCAAGGACCGGAATCTGGATAGACAAAGGAGGAATTATCTTATGCCATCCCCATTCACCCGTGATCAGGAGCCAGGCGGCATAAAAATAATAAGGTGTAAGCAGGCCCATCACACAAATGATCCACTCCTGGATACGGATGGGCTTCATGACAAACAAGGCGGGCAGGACCCAGATAATGAAAAGAAAGGAAGAGGAAAGGAAAAAGGAACTCAATCCAAGGATCAAGCCGATATTAAAGACCATACCCCGGATATGCTGCTGGTTATACAACCTGAATAAGGCAAAAAAGATCAGCAAAAGAAGGGTATTGATGATCAGGGGGGCCGAGAACCAGTTCCACTCTGGCAGCAGGGAGCTGACCAACAGATAGGACATGGCCGGCAGGTAAGTGCTTTTCTGAACCATCCGGTAATCCGATACAAACCGGTTAACGATCATGGCCTGAAGGAAGATAAGAGAATAGGCCAGTGCAGCGACAACTCCCGGTGAAGCATGGGTACGAAGCCACTCAATCAGCTGATGGTAGAGAAAGGTATCGTCTTCCGTTACAAGGGGGGCATGCGGATGAGTAAATGTAGATAGCTTGAGCAGTACGCCCGCTACGAACAAAATGAGGATATTGACAGGTGTTTTCTGTTTAAATATACCGATCACCGCTATGGATTAAATTAATTGTACTCCAGTTTGGCGAAACAAATATAGTTATTGCGGTATATACAAGGAATAATCATCTGCCGGGCACTCACCTGCTTTCCGTATTTGGTCATAAACTCATAGCCTTTATCCAGGTTCTTCAGGGTTGGGTTGCGGTTGATCTTACCACCGGGTTCAAGGGCAAAATCACTGAGTAAGAGGTTACGCTTTTCAGGTATATTAAAGATAAAATGGAGGCTGCCTCCGGTGTTCATGACCTGGTAGGAAACCCGGTCATCGGATTCATCATCAAACTGCTCCTTCTTGATCACATTGTTCCATTCAAGCTGACCTTGTTTGTCAAAGGAGAGCAGGACGATATTCTCCGCGTGGTAACGGACATTCCCGGTATTGTTGCGTGAACGCCAGTACCAGTTACTGTAATAGGGTGAATAGTAGTAATAGTCCATCGGTGAAAAGAAGGGCGACCCATACATATAATCCCAGCGGTTCCAAAGCCCGCTTCTCGACGTTGTATAATATGATTCAGAGGTTACAATAAACCCGCCATCTGCCTTGGTGATGATGGAACGGATAAAGAAATCATTAAAGGCGGTACGGAAACTACCATTGTCGCGGGCTTCCCGGCGAAGGTTTTCCGAAAACTCAAGCGAGCTGTTGAGCATCGCTGCCTGCTGGGTCTTGTCCCAGACAAAGAAATACATCCCTTCGATATTTCCCCTTTTCTGTCTTACATAAAATGAGTTGATAAAATACCTTTTGCTGAAATTATCCACCTTGATCCGGAGTTCATCCAATAGCATGTCCTTAAATTCAATGGGGATATAGCGGAAGGAATCTGCATAGGCATCTTTGGTAACAATATAGGCGCTGGTAATATTGTCATTGGAGTTTCGGTAGTACTTGGTAAACACCAGGTTTCCTTCATTATCCAGCAGGAATTCACCGAGGTAATCATTTCTTTCATCCATGGGCATGACCAATTGGTCACGGCGAAGAAAGTTGAGTTTGTTGTCAAACAGCTTGGTGGTCACCACGTAGCGTTCTTTGTTCTTGCTGTTGATCTTAAAGATGATGATCTTGCTTTTATCCTCACTGGATAGGGAGGTATATATCTTGTTATTGGTGGTTATCCCGATATGGGTGGTATCGAGTTCCACGGCTTCTTCCATCTTTTTCCCGCTCCCATCAATTTTTACCCCCATACAATGGATGATCCCCCGGCGTTGATACTGGTAGATCATGTAGGTAAAATCGGAATAGGGAAAGAAATCCACATTGATCAGACGCTGGTCGGGCATATAGTCGTGTTTAACCTTACCCACCATTTTCATATCGTTATCGTAAACACAGATAAAGGACTCATTGCGAACGTTCTTGTATACCAGGAAATTGCCGTTGATCTTGCCAATGATCTCAAAATCGATCCTGCGTCCATCGTCCCGGTCGGGTTCCGAATAGACGATCTTCTGGGCCTGGGATAGGCCGATCAGGCAAAAAAGGGTAAGGAAGAGCAGGGATGTTTTTCTATAGTTATGCATTTCGTTCCATTTCTTGGTTAAAGTTACGAATAGCCTGGTAAACCGGCTGTTGGGTAAATATTAAAGTTCACCGGCTGGTTTCAAGGGTAAGATGCCGGAAAATCCGGATTTACACGAACCCTTGTTCGTATCCCATGACGAATAAGTTGGGTTTTGGGGTTGCCTGTCCCGTTTTTTTCCTTATACCTTTGCAGGTAAAATTTCAGAAAACAGGACCCACTGTTTTCTTACAACAAAACTGACACGTGAAAGTTTCGACGAACAAGGTAACCGCCGCCGGATTGATCATTGCCCTGGGAATTATTTATGGGGATATTGGTACATCTCCCCTGTATGTATTTAGTTCCATCATTGGTGATCGTGTTGTTTCGGAAGACCTGATCATAGGTAGTTTGTCCTGTGTGATCTGGACCCTTACCCTCCAAACCACCTTAAAGTATGTCTGGATGGTGTTAAAGGCCGACAACCGGGGGGAGGGAGGAACATTTGCCTTATATGCATTGGTGAGAAGACAACGTAAATGGCTGGTCATCCCCGCCATGATCGGAGGGGCTTCCCTTTTAGCGGACGGAATCATTACCCCACCTATCTCCATTACTTCGGCAGTAGAGGGGTTGGAGAAGATCCCTGCCCTGGGTATTGAAAAAGGAAGCCATATCATTTTATACATCGTGATCGGGATCCTGTTCCTGTTTTTCTTCATGCAACAATTCGGAACAGCGTCTATTGGTTCAATGTTTGGTCCGGTAATGACCATCTGGTTTTCCATGCTTGCCATATTGGGATCGGTTCATATCATGGACGATCCGGGTATCTTTAAAGCGATCAGTCCCCACTATGCCGTTCAATTTGTAACAACCTATCCCAAAGCTATCTGGATCCTGGGGGCCGTTTTCCTTTGTACCACGGGGGCGGAGGCCCTCTATAGTGACCTGGGCCATTGTGGACGGGGTAATATCCGTATCTCCTGGATCTTTGTCAAATCCTGCCTTCTGCTTAACTATTTTGGTCAGGGAGCTTTTTTGTTACATAACCATATTGGCCAAACCAAAGCGACTGCAGCCATCAATCCCTTTTATGACCTCATGCCGCAATGGTTCATCATTGCAGGGGTGATCATAGCTACCTCGGCAGCGATCATTGCCAGCCAGGCGATGATCTCCGGCGCATTTACCCTGATCAGTGAAGCCATGCGATTAAACCTCTGGCCCAAGTTGAAGATCCGCTATCCATCTGAAGAGAAAGGTCAACTCTTTATACCGGGCATCAACGTCATGATGTTTGCAGGCTGTTTGGCCGTAGTACTTTATTTTCAATCTTCCGAAAAAATGGAGGCAGCTTATGGTCTTGCCATCATAGTCACCATGATCATGACTACCATCCTTTTTTCAAATTACATGGTTGCAAAGAGGGTCAAACCCCTTTTCATCTATATTTTCCTGGCCATCTATACGCTTGTAGAGATCCTTTTCCTTATAGCCTTGTTGGATAAGTTTGCCCATGGCGGTTATTTCACCCTGATCCTGGGTGGCTTTATGTTCCTGATCATGTACGTTTGGTACCGCTCACGCAAGATCAAGAACCGGTATGTGGAGTTTGTTAGACTTGAACACTATATTCCCAAGATACAGGAACTGAGTAATGATAAGTCGATCCCCAAATATGCCACCCACCTGGTGTACCTCACCAGTGCCAATAACCCCAAGGAGATTGAACACAAGATCATTTACTCCATCCTGAACAAGAAACCCAAACGGGCCGATATCTACTGGTTTGTTCACGTAGATACGATGGATGACCCCTATACCTGCGAATACAAAGTGGACCATATCATCCCCAACGATATCATCCGGGTTGATTTCCGGTTGGGATTCCGGATGGAACCCCGGATCAACCTCATGTTCCGGAAAGTGGTGGAAGACCTGGTAGCCAATAAAGAAGTGAACATCAACAGCCGCTACGAAAGCCTGGAAAAAAACAATGTAACGGGTGACTTCCAGTTTATCGTCATGGAGAAATTCCTGAGCCAGGATAATGAACTCCCCTTCTTCGAGCGGATCGTGATGAAGATCTACTTCGGACTGAAAGAAATCAGCCTCTCGGAAGAACGCGGCTTTGGTCTCGATCCCTCCAATGTCACCATCGAAAAATTCCCCCTCATAGTAGCACCTGTGGCGAGTATGAAGTTGACGAGGGTGGAGGAGTAGGTGGGGTGGGATGAGATGTTGGATGTTGGATGTTGGATGTTAGATGTTGGATGTTGGTTTTGGTATCCAATTACTAATTTCTTACCTTATAGTCTTTTACTTACATCCAACATCCAACATCCAACATCCAACATCCAACATCCAACATCCAACACTTAACAACCACCAACCACCTTGCCTCCCCTCCTTCTATACATCCTGCTTGGTATTATCGTCCTGTCGGTACTGGCCTATTTTTTACAGGAAAAATTCATTTTCAAACCCGAGAAGCTCCGAAAGGATTTTGAATTCAAATATGATATCCCTTTTCGGGAATATTTCTTTGAACCCTCCCAAGGTGTAAGTATAAACGCCCTTCATTTTTACCGGGAAAAACCATTGGGTTTACTCCTCTATTTTCATGGAAATACGCGAAGCATCAAGGGTTGGGCAAAATATGCGCGTGATTTTTACCGGTATAATTATGATGTGGTATTGGTGGACTATCGTGGGTTTGGAAAAAGTACAGGCAAGCGCAGCGAGAAGGACATGCTCAACGACATGCAGTTCGTTTACAATGACCTCCTGTCAAAATATGCGGAAACGCACCTGATCATCTATGGCCGGAGCATGGGGAGTGGATTTGCAACCAAACTGGCCTCCGATAATAACCCCCGGTTCCTGATCCTGGATGCTCCGTATTATAGTTTTAAAAAAGTGGTCCAACGTTTCCTCCCCTTTTTACCGGTGCGTTATGTACTCCGTTTTCACCTGCGTACCGACCGATGGATCAAAGCGGTGAAATGCCATACCTATATCATCCATGGTACGCGTGACTGGCTGATCCCGATACGGCATAGTGAAAACCTGCAAAAAACAAACCCCCGAAAGATCACCCTCATCCGCATTGAAGGTGGCGGGCATAATAACCTGCCGTTTTTTGACGAATACCACGGGTTTGTGCGGGATATTTTGAAGGAATGACTTTAGGCGGGAGGGGTGAGACGTGAGGCGTGAGACGTGAGACGTGAATAGTGAATTGGCGAACTCACTATTGACTATTCACAATTCACTATTCACTATTCACCCCTCACGTCTCACGTCTCACGTCTCACGTCTCACCCCTCACGCCTCACGTCTCACGCCTCACGACCTTTAGCTTTTACTTAACGCGCCTCAACGTAACCCGGCCCTCCTTTTGCCGTCACACTAAAAACGGAGGGCTTATGAAACAGAAATTTTACCCCTACTTCTTATTGGTTTCGATGATGGTGGCCCTGGTGGGCTGCAAGAGTGCATCGAAAATGTACCAGCAAGGTAATTACGATGAGGCTGTTGAACTGGCTGCAAAGAAATTGCAAAAAAAGCCAGGTGACGCGGAACTGGTCCACGTGATACAGAATGCCTATCGCTTTGCCGTGAATGACCACGAAAGCCGTATTCAAGCCTTGTCAGCCGGACAAAGCGAAATGAAATACGAAGCGATCTACCGGGAATATGCCAGTCTGCAACGCTTATACGATGCCATCTATCATTCCCCCGAAGTAATGAATGTGGTGGAGCCGACTGATTACTCCGCTTACCTGGTGACCTATGCGGATAAAACCGCAGATGCCTATCGTGACCGTGCCTATCGCCGGATGGATATGGGTACCAGGGAAAGTTTCAAAGATGCCTACTTTGATCTGGAAAAAGCACTGGGATATCGCCGGGGTGACCTTGAACTTCTGGATGCGAAAGAGGAAGCATATGAAAATGCCCTTACCCGGGTGGTAGTGCTGCCAATGGATGATGGCCTGGATGGTTTCAGGTTCAGTTCCTATAATATGGCCGATCGCTATGACCTGGATGAACAGATCCTTCGGAACCTGAAATACAACAGCTCGAACCTGTTTGTTAAATACTACAGTCGTGCCGAAGCCCGTGGTTTGAATATCGTACCCGATCAGGTAGTGGAACTGAGGTTGAACACCCTGCAATCCGGGCGCATGCGCAACGTGGAGGATAGACGTGAGGTTAGTAAGGATATTGTAGTAAAAGAAACCGTTTACCGTCCCGACTCGGTGGTAAAAGAATATGCAAAGGTAAAAGCCATCCTGACCCTGAACCGTCGTACTTTGTCGGCCGACGGAAGCATGACCATCCTTGTCCGCGATGGAGAAGGTCGCCGAATCTGGTCAGATCATGTTTCCGGTGCCTATGACTGGGCCACTGAATTCACCACCTATACCGGTGATGAGCGTGCCCTGAGTGAGAATGATCGCAAATTGATCCGCATTCGTCCAGAAAACCCACCTTCTGATCGTGAAATGATCAATTGTGTTTTGAACGATATTCAGGCCAAGGCGAATAACCAATTGAGGAATTACTTCAACAGATTCTAAAATTTCAGATTTCCCGCAGCGGGCGCCAGGATCAAAGAATCGCGGCGCCCGTTGCTTTTTACAGGCATAGCGGGAGACCTTACACATACCAAACGCCTACCTTTGCTGCATGAAATGGAATTGGAAAAAGATCCTCAAATACCTCCGCATTACCGTTTTTGTTTATGTGGTGGGCGGGGCTTTATTATACCTCTTGCAAGACCGTATCCTCTTTCATCCGGTAAGCCTGAAAAAAGAACATACCTACAATTTCCCCCAGCCACACAAAGAGATCAACCTGCCGATCAATGAAAAATCGACCATGAACATTGTCCAGTTCACCAGTACCGATACAGCTACCAGGGGTGTGGTGCTTTATTTTCATGGAAACAAGAAAAACATAAGCTGGTACGCGAACTATGCCCCTTATTTTACCCGTGAAGGATATGAGGTATGGATGATCGATTATCCGGGTTATGGAAAAAGCACAGGCAAACTGAGCGAGCAAACATTATATCAATGGGCCGAAGTACTTTACCGGTTTGCCCTGAGCCGGTTTCCCAGCCAGCAGATCATTGTGTATGGAAAAAGCATGGGTACCGGAATCGCTGCCTATCTGACTTCGCGGAATACCTGTCAGCAATTGATCCTGGAGACTCCTTATTATGATTTCCCTTCGGTGGTAAAGCATTATCTCCCTATTTACCCCGTACATTCCTTATTACACTATCAGATTCCAACCCACGAATATCTGGCAAGAACCAAGTGCCCGATTACCATTCTGCATGGCACTAAAGACCGGGTGGTGACCTATTCCAATGCTGTTCGGTTAAAAGAGGTTTTAAAACCAGGTGATACATTTGTTACCATTAGAGGGGGAAAGCACAATGATCTGTTTGAGTTTGAAACAACAGTGAAAGCTTTGGGAAATGCAATGGATAGAAAATAACACCCCCGGAATACAGAGAAAGTACAGAATGGTTCTTCCGTGAATTCCGTTTCCCGAACCTTCGGAACTGTGAGAAAAATTATATGCCTACGGGCACCACATTCTTCGCGCTGTTTCGCTTTATTTTCTCCGGTACGGCGGCAATGATCTCCCGCTTAAGGATATCCAATAATTTTTTCTTGATAAAATCCCGGTGAACAACGAGACTTACCTGACGCATGGGAACGGGTTTACGAAACTGCCGGATCATTTGTTGTTGCCGGGCAGGAAGATCAATGGTGGAAAGCTCGGGCAATATGGTGATCCCGTCATTGATCTCCACCATGCGGCGAAGGGTTTCAATACTTCCTGCCTCGTACTCAAACCGGTGTCCGAGCTTGCTGGCCTTCTGCAATTCACAGAGGTTCATGATCTGCGACCGGAAGCAGTGCCCTTCCTCGAGTAACCAAAGTTTGTTGGGATCAATATCCCTGGCGAGTACATATTGTTTTTCATAGGCCTGGTTGTTCTTGGAAACATACACCACCAATTCTTCATAAAACAACAGATCTTCCCGTATCCCCTGCTCCATCAATGGGGTTACCAGAATACCGGCATCGATCTTCCCTTCCCGCAAACGTTGCACAATGATATCCGTCATCATTTCATTTACTACCAATCTCACCTCGGGGTATTGCGTGGTAAACTCTTTTACAAACAAGGGCAGCAGGTAAGGTGCCAGGGTGGGAATGATCCCGATCTTTAATTCCCCGGCCACGATTCCTTTACGGTGGTTGACCATTTCAATCAGTCCATCGCGCTCTTCCATGATACGAAGGGCGTGGTTGATAAACTCCATACCGAGTTCGGTGGGGATTACGGGTTGTTTACTTCGGTCAAAGATCTTTATGCCCAGATCAACCTCGAGTTTGTGTATCTGCATACTGAGCGTAGGCTGAGTTACAAAACAATCAGCAGCGGCGGCGGCAAAGTGACGGTGACGAAAAACGGCGAGGACATACTCCAGTTGTGTGAAGGTCATTTGTATAGAGTTTATCTATTAGCCTACAAAACTAATTGATTTCATTGTGTCCTTTGTGCCTCCTTTGTGCCCTTCGTGTCCTCCTACGCCCGTCTTGCGTAGGAGGACACGAAGGACACAAAGGAGGCACGAAGGACACAAAGGAGGCACGAAGGACACAAAGGAGGCATGAAGGGCACAAAGGAGGCACAAAGGACACAACGATTATTCTTCGAGGAAGACCCGCGATCTGGTGACGCGGAGTTTGTAACCTACGCCGACCTTTAGCGCGTAATTCTCTTTTTCATGGCTGACCGGAAAGCCATAACAAACGGGGTAATCGTACTCACGAACATGTTCTTCAATGATCTGGTAGGCTGATTTGCCAAAGGGACGTTCGGTATCTTTACTGTCGGTAAAACCCCCAATGATGAGTCCGGCGAGTTTTGAAAGTTTGCCGCTTCGCTTTAACTGGTACATCATCCGGTCAATATTATAGAGGTACTCTCCCACATCTTCCAGAAAGAGTATTCGTCCACGGGTTTTGATATCTGACTCCGTCCCGATCACATGGGCCAGCAAGGCCAGGTTCCCACCAATCAGTTCACCGATCCCCTCCCCTTTTCGGTTCAGTTCATGCGGTTCGCATTGGTAGCGGATCTTTTCGCCCTGCAAAACCGCCCGCAGGGATTGTACATAGTCATTGATAAATCCACCATCATTGAATGCATTGGCCATGGGGCCATGCAGGGTGGCTATGTAATGATTTGAGTAAATATGTGCATGCAGGACGGTGATATCACTAAACCCGATGATCCATTTGGGGTTCTTTTTGAATCGTTTGAAATTAAGTTGATCAATGATCCTTCCCATCCCATATCCGCCCCGGGCGCAGAGAATGGCCCGGATGGAATCATCATCGAGCATTTGTTGCAGGTCATTGAAACGTTCTTCGTCTGTACCCGAAAAATAGGTTGCTGAATCTCCGCCAACGGTCTTTCCCACTTTTACCTGGAAACCCCATTCTTCGGTAAGAACCCGGATACATTCGGCCACACGTTCAGCGGCCATGTACCCGGCGGGGCAGAGGATCCCGATCGTATCGCCTTTTTGAAGGTAAGGAGGGTATTTGATCATGGAAATTGCCTTTTTCGTTGAATCGCAAGGTAAGAATATGATCGTTATCATAATCCGTCATTTCTGAAATCAAGCGCGTCCGGGTCAATAACGGATAGATTTGTACGAATTTATTAACAGCCATATGAAAGGAGCTATCCAACCCATTCAGGACCTGGCCCGTGAGCTTGGCCTTCAGGATGAACAATATACCAGCTTTGGCCGGTACAAGGCCAAGATCCATCCCTTACCAAAAGACAAAATACCTGCCGGCAAATTGATCCTTGTTACCTCGATCACACCTACCAAGGCAGGGAATGGGAAGACCACTACATCGATCAGTCTCGCGGATGGATTGAACCATATAGGTAAAAAAGCCATCCTCGCGCTTCGGGAACCTTCCCTGGGCCCCTGTTTTGGAATGAAAGGAGTGGGTACAGGTGCGGGGCGCTCACAACTATTTCCTGCTGACGAGATCAACCTCCATTTCACCGGTGACTTTCACGCGGTATCAGCGGCCAACAATATGCTCGCTGCCTTATTGGATAACTACAACTTTCATCAACAAGGCACCGCGCGTGAACTCAGGGAAACCTATTGGCGGCGGGTACTGGATGTAAATGATCGTTCCCTGCGGTTTATCATCACGGGGCTTCATGGAGGAAAGAATGGTTTGCCTGCGGAAACCGGATTTGATATTACGCCGGCCTCTGAATTGATGGCCATTCTCTGTTTATCATCTGATCTGGATGACCTGAAAAAAAGGATCAATGACATCCTGCTTGGTTTTACCGCAGGCGATACCCCACTCACTACACGTGATATCGCCGTAGGTGGCGCTATCACTGCACTGATGAAAGATGCGATACTTCCAAACCTGGTACAAACACAATCGGGCACCCCCGCACTGGTACACGGTGGACCATTTGCCAATATTGCGCATGGATGCAATTCCCTGCTGGCAACCCGCACCGCGCTTCAGTTGGGTGACTATGTGCTTACAGAAGCCGGATTTGGCAGTGATCTTGGCGCCGAAAAATTCTTCAATATAAAATGCCGCATTGCCGGTCTCAATCCCGCTTTGAGTATATTGGTAGTAACCGGGCAATCCCTCAAACTGCATGGGGAAACTTCCCCCAAAAACCTGTCCACTCCCGATCCGGCTGCTGTAAAAAAAGGGCTGCGCAACCTGGAGCGTCATATACATATCCTGCGCAGCTTTGGGCAAAAGGTATTAGTGGTGCTCAACCGGTTTGCCAGCGATACCGAGGAAGAGATCGAGGTGATCCGTGAAGGATGCCGGAAATTTCAGGTTCCATTTTCATTTACGGAAGGTTTTGCCAAAGGGCCTGAAGGTTCTACTGAAGCCGCGAAAATGATCGTATCACTGACCACAGAACCGGCTGCCCCGGTACAGCATACCTATGCGCTGAGTGATGCGGTAGAAACCAAATTGAAAAAAGTGGTACAGCGTATATACGGCGGCAAGGATATTTACCTGGATAAAAAAGCAAGGCATCAATTAAAACGGATCGAAAAATCGGGGTATGCCCACCTGCCGGTTTGTATTGCCAAAACACAGTATTCATTTACCGATACGCCAGAGGATATTCATACCTATGAAGGATTTACGATCAGCATTGATGAATTAATGGTAAATGCCGGTGCCGGATTTATTGTGGCGGTATGCGGCGAAATGGTGCGTATGCCAGGATTGAATGCAGAACCTGCGGCGCTGAGTATTGATGTGGTGGATGGAAAGGTAGTTGGGCTGGGTGGAGAGTAGGGAGAGAATAAAAAATATAAAAAAAGGGTAAGAGATTACTGTACCTTATTTCCTCCCAGACAACTCCTTTAATCTGCATCCTTCTTCCCCAACGACAAGTTCGTGCACGACTCCGCATTTGAGTGCAAAGTTATTTTTCTGATGCCCTACCGGAAAATCAAAACAAACAGGATAGGCATACTCCTTTACTTTTTCCATCACAATTTCTTCCAGTGTTTTCCCAAACTCATCTCCCCCATCATCTTTTTTGATCTTAAACCCACCAATGATCAGTCCTTTGAGACCGGATAACTTATTGCTTCGTTTCAGGTTCCAGAACATACGGTCAATACTATACAGGTATTCCCCGGTATCTTCCACAAACAGGATCTTTCCGGTTGTACGCAGATCAGACCGGCTCCCTGCCAGGCTTTCGATCGTTTTCAGGTTACCACCTACCAATACGCCTTCGGCTTTGCCCAACCGGTTGGCTGAATGGGGGCCGGTAATGTATTCCATTTTCTCTCCACCCAGGGCCTTTTGTATGGAAAGAATGGTCTCTATCTGAATCGGCTCGGCTTTGCTCCACTCCTCTGGAAAACTATTGGTCATTTTTGAATGGATGGTGGCAAAACCCAGGTTACGGTTTATATGGGAATGAAAAACCGTGACATCACTAAACCCGATGATCCATTTCGGGTGTTTCTTAAATGTTTCCCATTTCAACTGATCAATGATGCGTACGGCACCATATCCCCCCCGGGCACAAAGGATCGCTTTGACCTCCGGGTCATCCAGCATTTGTTGAAAATCGTCTGCTCTTTCTTTATCAGTTCCCGCAAAGGTGAAGTCCTTTTTCCCGATGGTTGTACCTAACCGGATCCTGTAGCCCCAGCTTTCAATCTGCTGAATAGCGGGCCGCATCTCCTCTTCCATCATAAACCCGGCCGGGGCGGTAATGCCGATCAGGTCGCCGGACTTCAGGTAATGAGGGATAACAGGCGGCAGATCTTCTTCCGGCTCATGGGAGGCAGAAAATGAAGTGAGCGGGAAAGACAACAAAGCCGCTGAACCAGTCAGGAATTTTTTTCGATCCATGGGTGAAATTCAGGGGAAAAGTTACAAAGTTTTTTATCTTTCAAGTCAGATCATTTTAGTAGCAAGAAAATTTTATAATTTATCAAAAGAGATACCATGTTTTTAAGTTTCCCGTTGCGTCTGCAAAGAAGCAGCGATCGCTGCGGGCGTTCTATCTTTGCGTAGCTGCGAGAAATAAAAAATTCCCTTGACCTTGACAGACCTGGATATCGCCATAAATAAAATTTCTCCCTTGTCGGAGGAAACCCGGGAAGAATTTCTTCGTGCCTGGTCAGGCTGGTCGGTACCCCGGGATCATTTTATGGTGAAGGAAAATGCGGTTTGCGATCATATTTTTTTTGTTAAAAAAGGCATTCTCCGCATCTTCTATTTCAAGAATGGAAAAGAGATCACCGAATGGATCGCCATGGACGGAACGTTTTGTCTTTCGATCCTAAGTTTCTTTGAACGCACCCCAAGCCGGCTACAGATACAAACCCTGGAAGCTTCCGAGATCATGGGGATACATTATGATGATCTGACGGGTATGGCTGCCCGTTTTCATGAAGTGGAGACCCTTTTCCGGAAAATGATGACGCTTTCGCTGATCCTTTCGCAATACCGAATGGATTCCATTCAATTTGAAACGGCACAACAGCGATACGACCGCCTGTTAGAGACACAACCCGAATTGCTCCACCGCGTACCCCTCACCTATATCGCTTCCTTTCTCGGCATTACGCCTGAAACCTTAAGCCGTATCCGAGCACACCGCTGAATTTATTGATAATTATCAAATGGCTTCCTAAAAGGGTAGACTGACCTTTGGGTGATAAATATGTTGCTATATGAAACAACTCCTTCTCTCCCTTACCTTTTGCTTTTTTCTATTCTCCTCTTTGGCCCAGGATCATTCGGTCAAAGCACGGGAACTGGTATCAAAAATGACACTGGAAGAAAAAGCACAGTTTGTTGTGGGCATGGGTATGAATATACCCGGACTCATCAATTCCGGGGCCCCGGTTGTGGGGCAAACACTGGATAAGGTGGCTGGTGCAGCGGGCACCACTTTCTCTATTCCCCGGTTGGGCATTCCCAATGCGGTGCTGGCGGATGGTCCTGCAGGATTGAGGATCAACCCTACGCGTGAAAATGAACCAGGGCAGACATATTTCGCTACCGCCTTTCCCGTTGGCACCCTGTTGGCCTCCACCTGGGATACAGAGCTGGTTCAAAAAGTAGGTATTGCAATGGGCGAAGAAGTCAAGGAGTACGGGGTGGATGTCATCCTCGCGCCGGCATTGAATATCCACCGCAATCCACTGGGTGGACGCAATTTTGAATACTATTCCGAAGACCCTTTTGTTTCGGGGCATATTACGGCCGCCATGGTCAATGGTATTGAATCAAATGGAGTAGGCACCTCGATCAAACATTTTGCCGGCAATAACCAGGAAACCAACCGCAACCTGGTCAATACCATACTGAGTGAAAGAGCATTGCGTGAAATTTATCTCCGTGGGTTTGAGATCGCAGTTAAAAAATCCCAACCCTGGACGGTGATGAGTTCCTATAACAAGATCAATGGTGTTTACACTTCTGAAGACCCTGCTTTGCTGACAACCATCCTTCGCCAGGAATGGGGGTTTAAAGGATTTGTAATGACCGATTGGTTTGGCGGAACGGATGCCATTGCGCAAATGAAAGCGGGCAATGAAATCCTGATGCCGGGTACGCCTGATCAGATGAAAGCTATTCTGACAGCTGTGAAAGAAGGAAAACTGGATGAAAAGGTATTGGACCTGAATGTGGAGCGGATTCTGAATGTATTGCTGGGTTCTGTATCGTATAACAAGGTTTCCTTTTCCAATAAACCCGATCTCAAGGCGCATGCCCTGATAGCGCGCACAGCTGCGGCGGAGGGTATGGTGTTATTGAAAAATGAAGGCATGACACTTCCCCTTGGAGAAAATAAATCCATCGCCGCCTTTGGCAATACCTCCTATGATTTTATTTCAGGGGGTACCGGATCCGGTGATGTGAATGAAGCGTATACGGTTTCGCTGGTAGATGGTTTAAAAAATGCTGGCTTTATGATGGATCCATCACTTTTGGCGCAGTATGAAAAATTTATAAAACAAGAAAAGGCCAAACTTCCCCCCAAGAAATTCTTTTTTGAATTACAGGCCCCCATTCCTGAAATGAGCCCATCCGAAGCAGCTCTGAAATCTGCTGCAGAAAAGAACAGCATAGCTTTTATCACGATCGGGAGAAACGCAGGCGAGTTTCAGGACAGAAAAAAAGAAAACGACTATTTTCTCTCTGACGCTGAATTGGAGCTGATCGACCGGGTCTCAACAGCTTTTCATGCCAAGGGGAAAAAAGTAGTGGTGATCATCAATACCGGTGGGGTGATTGATGTAACGGCCTGGCGTAATAAAGCAGATGCGATCTTGCTGGCCTGGCAGGGTGGCCAGGAATCTGGAAATGCGGTAGCTGATCTTGTTTCCGGAAAGGTAACGCCCTCCGGGCGCCTGACCACCACTTTCCCGGCGAACTATGACGACCTGCCTTCCTCCAGGAATTTCCCTGGCCGTAACCTCTCCAATGAGATCGTGATGAGCCCTGCGGGCTTTCCGCTTGGTTTCCCATCGGAAGTGGTGTATCAGGAAGGAATCTATGTAGGGTATCGCTATTTCACCAGTTTTCAGGTGAAACCCGCCTATGCCTTTGGTCATGGATTATCCTATACCCAGTTTAAATGGTCTCCTGTAAAATTGAGTGCGAAAAATTTTTCAGGCAGGATCACGGCCACGGTAGAAGTGACCAATACAGGTAAAATGGCCGGTAAAGAGGTGGTACAGCTTTACCTCAGTGCTCCATCGGGCGTGTTGGAAAAACCAGCCCTGGAATTGAAAGGATTTGCCAAAACACGATTGCTTAAACCCGGTGAGAAACAGGTGATCACCTTAACGCTTACCCCGGAAGAACTTGCTTCCTATCATACCGATGCGGCAGCCTGGGTAGCCGAAGGAGGAACATATACAATAAAGATCGGCAGCTCCTCTGAGAATATCCGTTCTACTGCTTCCTTCCAATTGGAAAAGAACATCATTGTCCAAAAATGCCATAAGGTGATGTCACCCCAGCAACCGATAAAGGAACTGAATCAAAAAGAAAATCCTTTACGTGGATTTTAATCATAGTTATACCTTCACCAAAAGTTTTCCATATGAAACGCTTATGCCTACTCTTCCTCCTTTTTGCGGGAGCACTCTCCAGCATCGCGCAGGACCAAGTGATCAAATTATATGAAGGACCCGCACCGGGCTCGGAAACATGGAATTGGACAGAGGCCGAGAATGACAACAATATGTGGCAGACCAAGGTGGTATATAATGTAAGCAATCCCACCCTTACGGTGTTTAGTCCCGAGAAAGGCAAGGCCAATGGTACAGCGGCAATCATTTGTCCGGGTGGTGCTTTTTATGCCCTCTCCATCAATAGTGAAGGATATGATGTGGCCAAATGGCTGGCTAAGAAAGGGGTTACCTGTTTTGTATTAAAATACCGGCTGGCCAAGACCATGGGAAATGATCCCACGGCTGAAGTGGCCGCTAAAATGGGAAAGAAAGAATTTGAGGATGAAACCGGAAAAGTAATTCCGCTTTCGATAGCCGATGGAAAAGCTGCCATCGCGTATGTACGTCAGCATGCCGCCGCATTTGGCGTGTATAAGGATCGTATTGGTATTATTGGTTTTTCCGCCGGGGGAACCGTTACCACTTCCGCTGCTTTTGGGAATAATGAATGGAACCGTCCCGATTTTATCGTACCGGTTTATCCCTATTTCCCCGATGGCATGCAGGGTGAAGTGAAAAAAGGGGCACCTCCTATGTTTGTGGTGGCTGCCAGTGATGATGGTCTTGGGCTCGCCCCGCATAGCGTAGATCTTTATAACCGCTGGTTGAAAGCCGGAAACACCGCCGAGATCCATATGTATGCCAAAGGCGGACATGGATTTGGTATGCGGAAACAAAACATGCCTTCTGACCATTGGATCGAGCGCTTAGGCGAATGGATGGACCAGATGGGTTATATGAAGAAAAAAGAGTTTGATCCCGCTCTGGTGGCCTATGAACGAAAAGAATTCAAGTTTGCCGAAGGGCAGGTGCTTCCTTATCGCATTCTATATCCGGAAAATTATGATCCAAAGAAGAAATACCCCATGATCCTTTTCCTGCATGGAGCAGGTGAGCGGGGAAAAGACAATGAGAAACAATTGATACACGGCAGCCGGCTTTTTCTGAATGAAGAAAACAGAAAGAACTTCCCAGCGATCGTTGTATTCCCCCAATGCCCTGAGGAGTCCTTTTGGGGCACCGTAAATGTAGATCGCAGCAAACAACCCATTAAGTTAGATTTTGCCTATGGCTCTGCTCCGGTATGGCCCCAGGCTGCAGCCAATGCGCTGGTGCGCTCGCTGATCAAAGAAGGATCGGTTGATGAAAAACGCGTCTACATCACTGGTCTTTCCATGGGCGGCATGGGTACATTTGAATCCGTTTACCGCAACCCCGATCTCTATGCCGCTGCCTTACCGATTTGTGGTGGTGGCGATCCCAATAGTTATTCAAAAAAACAGGCTAAGATCCCATTCTGGGTCTTTCATGGCGCGGCAGATGCCGTAGTGGATGTCAAACTCTCCCGCGATATGGTAGAGCGACTCAAAGCGCTTAAGGCCACCGTCAAATACTCCGAATACCCCGGTGTAAACCACAATAGCTGGGATAATGCTTTTGCCGAGCCGGAATATTTGAAGTGGATGTTTGCGCAGCGGAGGAAGTGAAGTGGGGAGGTTGGATGTGGGATTTTGGATGACGGAGGACGGAGGAAAGATGACGGATGACGGATGTTGGATGTTGGATGGCGGAGGCTTGCTGTGCGAGACCTCTGGTCTCGCACGATTGTCTTGTCGCCTCTGGCGACTCGAATAAGAAATTATTGCAAATCTAGAAAAATAATCAATTTCTGTCGCCAGAGGCGACGGGAGATGCGTGCGAGACCAGAGGTCTCGCACAGCAAGCCTCCGCCATCCAACATCCATCATCCAACATCCGTCATCCGTCATCTGTCCTCCGTCATCCAACATCCAACATCCACCTCCCGGGAATCCCGTATTTTTGCCACGCAAATGAACACTCCGAAAAGATACCTCATTACCTCTGCCCTGCCCTATGCCAATGGATTGAAACACATCGGTCATCTGGCGGGGGCTTATATTCCGGCCGATATCTATGTCCGCTATCTAAGGGCTCAAAAAAGGGACGTGGTTTTTGTCTGTGGCAGTGATGAACACGGCACAGCCATCCCCATCCAGGCCATGAAGGAAGGCACTACTCCCCGCGCCATTATTGACAAGTACCATGAGGCGATGAAGGAAGATTTTGCCGATCTGAACATTTCCTTTGACATCTACCATCGGACCAGTGACCCGCTCCATCATGAGACCGCTCAGGAATTTTTCCAATACCTGAACGAAAGAGGAGAACTGGAAACCAAAGAGACCGAACAATACTTTGATGAATCGGCCAAGACCTTTTTAGCTGACCGCTATATTAAGGGTACCTGTCCCGTTTGCGGAAGCGACCGGGCCTATGGTGATCAATGTGAAAATTGTGGCAGCACCCTGAGCCCCGATGAACTGATCAATCCGGTTAGCACGCTGAGCGGCCAACCCCCGATCAAGAAAAAAACCACCCATTGGTATCTCCCGCTGGGAAAACATGAGGCATTTTTACGGCAATGGATAATTGAAGACCATAAAGATGATTGGCGTGGAACCGTGACTGGTCAATGTAAAAGCTGGATCGATGGGGGGCTGCAATCACGTGCGGTAACCCGCGACCTTGATTGGGGTATTCGCGTTCCTGTTTCGGCAGGAACTGAGGCTACAACAGAGGCCGTAGATGGGAAAGTACTGTATGTATGGTTTGATGCCCCGATCGGGTATATCAGTGCGACAAAACAATGGGCCATCGACAATGAGAAGGATTGGAAACCTTATTGGTACGATAAGGACACCAAACTGGTGCACTTTATTGGAAAAGACAATATCGTTTTCCATTGCATCATATTCCCCATCATGCTTCAGTTGCATGGAAATATTTTACCGGATAATGTGCCGGCCAATGAATTCCTTAACCTGGAAGGCGATAAAATGAGCACCAGTCGCAACTGGAAACTCGATATGCGTGACTATATCCAGGATTTTGTAAAGAAGGAAAACGGGGGTGGCCAGTGTGTGGATATGCTCCGATATTATCTTACACAGATCGCGCCGGAGACCAAGGACAGCGAGTTTACCTGGAAAGGTTTTCAGGATGCCGTGAACAGTGAACTGGTGAGCATTTATGGCAATTTTGTCAACCGTACCTGGGTATTGATGCACAAACTATGTGGCGGTAAAGTACCCCGCTATCATGCAGAAAAGGCAGATGACCTGGACAAAGATTTGGAAAATGACATCAAGGCTACCAAAGAACGGGTAGAAGGATTGTTGGAACAATATAAATTCCGGGAAGCGCTATTTGAAGTAATCGATCTGAGTCGAAAGGGCAATCAATACATGCAGAAGAAAGAACCCTGGATCCTGGCCAAGACGATCAGTGAAAATCCCGATCAGCAATTATTGATCGATAACTGTCTGCATTACTGTCTTCAGTTAACGGCCAATCTCGCCATACTTATCAATCCCTTCCTGCCCAACACAGCCTCCCGCATGTGTCATATGATGAAAGTGGTGGACAAGATGCTGGATTGGAAAAACGCCGGGTCCGTTAAATTGCTTAGCGTGGGGTACACCCTGCGGGCACCAGAACTTTTATTCCGGAAGGTCGAAGATGAAGAGATCAAGGCCCAAGTGGAAAAGTTAAAAGCCCACTCCACCCCTCCCCCTGCACAAACCATTCAAGTCAAAAAAGTGGATGAGAAAAAAGAAACAACAGCACCCGTTGCCAAATCCGAGATCCAGTATGATGATTTTGCCAAACTGGACCTTCGTATCGGAACCATCATCGCTGCCGAAAAGGTTGAAAAAGCAGATAAATTGTTAAAACTTCAGGTGGATATGGGTACCGAGACCCGCACCATCGTTTCAGGAATTGCGATGCATTTTACACCAGAAGAGATCGTTGGTAAACAAGTGACCGTAGTTGCCAACCTCGCTCCGCGAAAAATGCGCGGCATCGAAAGCCAGGGAATGATCCTGATGGCAGAGGATAAAACAGGCAAATTGCATTTTCTGCATACAGAGAATAAAGTGGAACCCGGCTCCGGGGTTTCTTAGGCTTTCAATTATTTTAATCATCAAGATAAAAATGATGCTGTAACTAAAAGATAACAGCATCTTTTTTGTTTTAGTGGCATGCCATATACATATATAGCGCACTGGATTAAAAGACATTTAGGGCGTTTTTGTATGCTAAATCTGGCTTGGTTGTTGACTTAAAAAATAATCAGAAAAAAAACGCGGAAAGTGGTTACATCATAAACTCCGGCGGACACCAATCTACAACCCAAGCTGCTATTTGGGAAGAATTCTCTTTTCCACCAAAGAGCCCTTTTAACCTAAACAACCAATTATTATGCGAAAGATGAACCTTGCGCGTTCTCTTGTTGCGGCCATTGCTGTAATCGTAACGCTTTGGGCCTGTAAACATGAGATACTCTACCCTAATCCGACAGACGGTGGTGGTACAGGAGGTGGCACAACCGGTGGAACCCAACCCTGCAGCCCCGATTCCGTTTATTTCCAACAGCAGATCCTTCCTTTAATTGTTTCCAATTGCGCCAAAAGTGGTTGCCATGATGCCGCTTCACATGTGGAAGGGCTGAACCTCACCACCTATACGGGCATCATGAAGATCGTGAAGCCCAATAATCCGGGTGGAAGCAAACTACTGAGTGTGATCGTTACCAATAACCTTGGTGACCGGATGCCCCCGCCTCCCGATCCAAAAATGCCGCAGGACCAGATCAACCTGATCACCAAATGGATTCAGCAAGGAGCCAAGAACAATTCCTGCAGCAGTGCCTGTGATTCTTCCCTGTTTACCTTTTCAGGAGCAATCAAACCATTGATCACCGCTCAGTGCCAGGATTGCCATACGGGATCCGCAGCAGGTGGTGGTATTGACCTAAGTACATATAATGGAGTGAAAGCGGCGGCAGACAATGGTAAACTATGGGGTTCGATTCATAAAGATCCTGGATTTGCCCCTATGCCTCCTGCAGGTACAGGACTAAGCGACTGCCAACTTACCCAGTTTAAAAAATGGATCGATGCGGGCGCGCCAAATAATTAAATGAACAATGAATTCTTGAAAAATCACAATATGAAAATCGGAAGAAAATCGGTCGCCCTACTCGGGATCCTGGGAATGATGACCATGGCTGGTTGTTATTACGACATCGAAGCAGAGCTCTACCAGATGAATAATACGCCTTGTGACACCACCGGAGTGACCTACTCGAATACGGTTGCCCCATTGATGCAGGCTCAGTGCGTAAGTTGTCATAGTGCTTCTTTTGCCTCAGGCAATATCGCACTGGATACCTATTCAGCCGTTCGAACATCCGCCTTGAATGGAAGTCTTTATGGTTCCATCAATTACAGCGGAGGGTTCAGCCCCATGCCACAGGGGGGTAATAAAGTGAATGCCTGTACCATCCAGAAAATAAAAGCCTGGGTAGATGCCGGAGCTCCCAATAATTAAAATGAACCACCATGAAGAAAAGAACCATTCTGTTCACGATCATCGGCCTGGTTGTTGCCGCCGGGGCCTTCTACGGGTACAAAGTGTACACCAAAGGAAACAAGGACCTCACGAAAGTAAAACCCGCGCTGACCATTGAAGCAGAAAAACTGGTGCAGGAATTTACCAGCAACGAGACCGCAGCCAATCAAAAATACCTTCCAAAAGAAGAGTATGTCATTGATGTCACCGGAACGGTGAAATCCATCAACAAAGATGAGCGTGGCAAAATGACCCTGGTACTCCAGGCCTCCGCGGAGGATATGTCCTCCGTTCAATGCGCTATTGACTCGACCCATGTAAATGACCTTGCAAACCTGCGTGCCGGTACCCCGGCCCGGGTAAGAGGTGTTGTTACTGGTTTTAACAGTGACGAATTGCTGGGTGCTGATGTATTTCTTTCCCGCTGTGTACTCATTATGAATTAGACAACTTTTTTAACCACAAAACAACAATCATGAAAAAGATCCTTTTCACCCTGGCCATTGTAGCCTTTAGCACGATCCAACTGCTGGCGCAGGATAAATATTTTACCAAGACCGGTACCATATTTTTTGAATGTACCAAATCACCTCTCGAAAAGATCGAAGCCACCAATAGCAGTACAACCTGTGTAGTAGATAGCAAAACGGGCAATATGCAGTTTGCGGTTCAGATGAAAGGTTTTGAATTTAAAAGAGCGTTGATGCAGGAACACTTCAATGAAAATTATGTGGAAAGCCATAAGTTCCCAAAAGCGGAGTTCAAAGGCATGGTTTCCAACAACAGCGATATCAATTATGCCAAGGATGGAGAATACACCGCCAAAGTAAAAGGCAAACTTACCATGCATGGAGAAACCAGGGATGTAGAGACCAGCGGCAAAGTGAGTGTAAAAGGAGGCAAGGTCAATATCCTCGCAACCTTCCAGGTATTGCTGTCAGATTATAAAGTAAGTATTCCTTCTGTGGTAAGTGACAAGATATCCAATACGGTCAATATCAAAGTGGAATGTGCCCTTGAGCCATTGAAATAATATCGTTTTACTTCCTAAGAATAAACTATTCATATGTCTTCCTTACGCCTTCAACTGTTTGGTATCCTGCTTACCCTCTCGTCTTTGTCCAGCTACGCCCAGGATGAAGATCTTCTAAGCCTGGTGGGCGACGATAAACCCAAAAAGGAACATGTAGATTATGCGTTTAAATCCTCGCGGGTGATCATGAGCCAGAGTATGGAACTGATCCGGCCCGGGGTAATGGATTTCCGGATCCTACACCGCTTTGGTTCTATTGACAAAGGGGCTTATGAAATGTTTGGGCTTGATAATGCCACGATGCGTATGGGACTGGATTTCGGGATCACCAAAAACTTCATGCTCGGCGTTGGCCGGAGTACCAACAAAAAAGAATTTGATGGTTTTTTGAAATACCGGCTTGTCCATCAATCCAAAAATGGAGGTCTCCCCTTTTCTGTAGTAGTCGTAGCAGGCGGTACGCTCAATTCATTGAAATGGGCGGATACCACCCGCAAAAACTTCTTTACCTCCCGAATGGCCTACTATGGGCAGATCATCATTGGCAGCAAACTGTCGGAAGCGATCACGCTGCAAGTAACGCCTACGGTTCTTCATAGAAACCTGGTCCCGGATTTTGCCGATCCCAGTGACCTGATAGCGGTAGGGGTAGGTGGCCGAATACGGCTTAGTAACCGCATTTCTCTAACCGCCGATTACCTATACCGCGTAAACCCCAATGAGGCTGATGGCACCCGTGACCCCCTGTCTATCGGATTTGATATTGAAACAGGTGGACACGTATTTCAACTGCACTTTAGCAATGCCCTGGGTATGAATGAACGGTCCTTCCTTACGGAAACAACCGGGCAGTGGGGTAAAGGAGAAATACAATTCGGATTTAATATTATGCGGGCCTTTCAGATTAATAAGAAGGAAAAGAAGAACAAATAGGCTGCAACTAAAAACACAGAGGCACAGCGACGTGGAGAAAAAGTCATTTCTCCACGTCGCTGTGCCTCTGTCGTAATTCAAAGAATATATATTCCCAATTTTCTCTATCTTCGAAGTAAATAGTTGCATAACTAACTATTTTTATTTCGAAAATAATTATATATGAACCGGATCATTAAGAAGGTTGCCGTTTTAGGCAGTGGTGTCATGGGTAGCCGTATCGCTTGTCATTTTGCCGGGATCGGCGTACAGGTATTATTATTGGATATTGTTCCTGCTGAGGCCAGGGAAAGCAAGGACGCCAAGGCCCGGAATAAGATCGTGAACGACTCACTGACGGCCGCTATAAAATCCAACCCCTCTCCTGTCTATCACAAGGAGGTGGTAAAGAAGATCAGTACCGGCAATTTTGATGACAACATGAAAGAGATCGGTGCCTGTGACTGGATCATAGAGGTAGTGGTAGAGCGACTGGACATCAAACAACAGGTATTTGAACAGGTAGAAAAATACCGGAAACCCGGCACCCTTATAACCTCCAATACTTCGGGTATCCCCATTCATATGATGACGGAGGGTAGAACAGAGGATTTTAAAAAACACTTTTGTGGCACTCACTTCTTCAATCCACCGAGGTACCTGCGCCTGCTGGAGATCATCCCTACCCCGCATACAGATCCATCCATTGTGGAATTTCTGATGCATTATGGAGACCTTTTTCTGGGAAAAACAACGGTATTGTGCAAGGACACGCCTGCTTTTATCGCCAACCGGATTGGGGTATTTGGGATGATGGCCATTATGAAGGTCATGGAGCAATTGGGGTTGACGGTGGATGAGGTGGATGCCCTTACCGGTCCTATTATTGGTCGTCCAAAATCAGCCACTTTCCGCACAGCGGATGTGGTGGGAATTGATACGCTGGTGAAAGTAGCCAAGGGGGTAGCAGAGAATTGCCCGCAAGATGAAGCACGCGCCATTTTTACCATACCGTCCTGGCTGGATAAATTAGTCGAGAATAAATGGTTGGGAGATAAATCAGGACAGGGATTTTTTAAAAAAGTAAAAACGCCCGATGGCAAGAGTGATATTCAAACCCTGAACCTGAGCACTTTTGAATATGCCCCACGGGTCAAATCAAAATTTGCCACGCTTGAAACGGCCAAACCGGTGGATGACCTTCACCAACGTTTGAAAATGCTGGTAGCCGGCACTGACAAAGCGGGTGAATTTTACCGCCAGTTCCATTATCATCTTTTTTCCTATATCTCCCACCGCATTCCGGAGATCAGTGACGAACTGTACCGTGTTGACGACGCGATGATGGCAGGTTTTGGTTGGGAAATAGGTGCCTTTGAAAGCTGGGATACGCTGGGCGTAGCCCGTACAATAGAAGCCATGAACAAAGCCGGGTTTACCGTTGCCGCCTGGGTGACGGATATGCTCGCTGCCGGACATACCCAGTTTTATAAAGTGGAAAAGGGACAAAAATTGGCTTACGACCCCGCCTCCAAATCCTATAAACCATTGCCTGGTGGTGATGCCTTTATGGTGATGAGCAACCGGGCCGATAAACTGGTATGGAAAAACGGAAGCTGCAAACTCTATGACCTGGGAGATGATGTGCTCGGCTTGCAGTGGAATACCAAAATGGGTAGTATCGGTGGGGATGTGTTGAGTGGTATCCAGATGGGAATTGAAAAGGCAGAGAAGGATTTCAAAGGCCTGGTGATCGCTAATGAAGGACCTAATTTCAGTGCCGGCGCCAATGTGGGTATGATCTTTATGCTGGCCATTGACCAGGAATATGATGAACTTGATCTTGCCATTCGTATGTTTCAACAAACCATGATGCGGGTACGCTATTCAGGGATTCCTGTAGTAACAGCTCCTCATGGATTGACATTGGGAGGCGGATGCGAACTAAACCTGCACGCGGATAAATGTTGTCCGGCCGCAGAAACCTATACGGGGTTGGTGGAATTGGGTGTGGGATTGATTCCCGGTGGTGGCGGAACCAAAGAGTTTGTATTGCGTGCTTCTGATGAAATGCATAAAGACGAACCGGAGACGATCACGTTAAAAAACAGGTTTCTTTCAATAGCTACGGCAAAAGTGGCCACTTCCGCGCATGAAGCATTTGACCTGGGCATCTATCGTAAAGGACTTGATGAGATCGTACTCAACCAGGGACGTCGTGTGGCGGAAGCCAAAAAATCGGTATTGGAAATAGCCGGTAGCGGATATGTAGCCCCTGTGCAACGAAAGGATATAAAAGTGTTGGGACGCTCTGCCCTTGGCGCCCTGTATGCAGGGATAAATGGCATGTGGCGGGGTAACTATGCCACCGATCATGATGTAGTAGTGGCTAAAAAATTAGCCTTTGTGATGTGTGGAGGCGATCTGAGTGAAGCAAGCACGGTCTCTGAACAATATTTACTCGACCTGGAGAGGGAAGCTTTTCTATCCTTGTGCGGAGAAAAGAAAACCCTGGAGCGCATTCAAAGTGTGCTCAAAAGCGGAAAACCTATCCGCAATTAAAAACGCTGGGTAACGCAGCGTTACCCGGAGAATACGATAATGGGTACTGTAGAAATTATTAATAGTAACGCGCAACTCCTTATCCGGTCGCATATTGTCACCTATGGAAATGCCGCTGACCCGGAAACTACTGATTATATCCGCGAAGAGATCGAAGACCTCTGGAATGAACCTCAGTCGCATGTCCGTTTAGCAGGAAAATATTATGAAGTCCGGTTTCTGATCACGGCCGAATTCAAACCAGGACTTGAAGAAATGGAGGTGCTCCAAAACCTGGATCCCCGCAATAATTTCTTTCGCATCGAAGAATACTCCTCCCTTCATATTTCCTTTGTTGATAGCATTGGATGCAATACAGGTTATTTCAAAAAAGATAACCTGTACAGAGGCTCAACCACAGCGGCACATGAATATGGACACACAATCGGGTTGGAGCACCCGGATGACCTGGACATACGAGGAATGGGAACACCAGGCATCATGTATCCCCGTGGTACACTGGTGGATCCGCAATTTCAATATGAGCCTGATAAACCCGCAGGAGAAAAAGGGGGCACCATGCATCCGATCCACCGAAGGGTACGGTCATCGGATATTGCAGCGCTGCGATTAGAAAAGCTACGGTTTAAAAATGGAGTGGGGATATTGGGGGAGTTTACGAATGTGTTTCATTGGGCACATAAGTAATGATTCCTGTAATTCCGTGCACATTATTTTTCTTGCAGTCCCAAATCTTCGGGACACAGAACTCAACAAAATTTAGATTACAAGATCGGCCATTGCCTCCTCTATCCTGGAATAGTTAAATGAAAAACCAATCTCACCCAAACGCTCTGGTTTCACAGTTGTACTCTTCAAAACTTCCACACTCATTTCCCCCAATATAATTTTCAGTAAAAATGATGGCACCCTAACAGGAATATATAGCCCGCCTTTTTTGTGGGCAATGGATTGGATCATATCCCGGTTTGAAACAGGATTTGGGGCGACAGCATTATAAGGTCCTGACATCGTTTCATCTTCAATGGCCCGGATAAAAATATTGACCAGGTCGTTGATATGGATCCAACTAATGGTCTGCCTGCCAGAACCAAGTATGGCTTTTACTCCAAACCGAAAAGAACGGGCAAATTCAGGATAGGCGCCCCCCTCTTTTGCCAGAACAATACCAATACGGATCTTGACCAGTCGCTTCCCTACATGACTGACAGGTTCAGTAGCCGCCTCCCATTCTTTACAGGTATTGCCCAGGAAACTGTCATCCGGGGGGTCTGATTCAATGAAACCTGAAAAACCTGGTCTGGGGTCGGGACCATACCATCCAATGGCAGAGGCAGTTACTACCGACAGAACCTTATTGGGAATGGTTTGCAAAGATTTTACCAGCAATTCACCGGATTGAACCCGGCTATCGCGTATCTCCTGCTTTCTTTCCTTTGTCCATCTTTTATCAGCAACGCCCGCACCAGCCAGGTGTATGATGTGATCGGCAGATTGGATGGCATGCAGATCAACATAGTTCCGGATCAAATCCCAATGGGCAAAAGCGGGATTCTGGCTGGGATCAAAGATTTTCTTTTCCCTGGTCAAAATAGTAACAGCATACCCTTTTGACAGCAAGGCCTGAGTCAGGGCCTTCCCCACCATGCCGGTTCCTCCTGTAATGAGAATTCGCTGTTTCATTTTCTACTGTCAATAACCAAAGTTTCAACTATTTGTTTGGATTTATGGTTATTTCTCGCGGCGAACGCAAGCAAAAGCAGCGGACGCAGCGGTTGTACAAATTTTGGAAGATTACCCGCCGTCGCATCGCGACGGTAGGTTGGTAAAAGAAACCCCCGGCAAAAATGCCAGGGGGAACAACTAAAAACACAGCCTTTGAGGCGGTTTCATTGGAACGAATAAAGGTTAGTCCGGCTTTTTGCCGTCCAAAAAGGTATTGATCGTACTGATGCGGGAATTGTTGTTGTCGTCGGTTTTGACCTCGTAGTTGGAGTAGAAATTTTCGACGGAATTGCTGTTTTGGTACAATTCCATATTGCGGCGGATATAAGCCGGCACGGTTTCAAACTCGTTATTTGGATCGGCATTGTTCACGTTGTACGAGAGGTTGCGCAATTTGAGCAACCGCTCTGCCGCCCTACGTTTTTGTTCATCGGCTTCGTCCTGTAAAACAGGATCCTCAACCGCATGACTCAAAGGTGGTTGAGTCTGATGGGCTAACGGTATATCCGCCGCAGGAATGTCATCCCGCTCTACCAGTTGAAGGTCAAGGATTTCTTCCTCGTCCTTTTTGTCAGCTGGCAAAGGCGAAACCGGTTCTTCTGCAGAAGGTTTTGAGGTAAAGACCTCTGTCCTGGACTCTGCATAAATATTGGAGGGTCTGGCCAGATACCCACCCGCCGCTGCAGACGTTGGAGTGGGTGTAGTACTTATTTTATCCTGATTAGTGGATGATGCTTGTTGTTGGGGATTTGCAGAGGATGCGGATCGGGAGGCCGAATTTAAATGCTCATCAGCAGAAGCAAGCACATACTTTTCAACAGTAGTTTCCCTCGTAATATTACTATCCTCTTTTTTCTCCTCATTCAATTCCCAATAGACGACCGGCGCACGTTCGTCAAGGATCACTTCGGGTGTGGTTTCTTCAATACGAACCACATCATCGGTCCAGTCAATACTGGTCACAGGCACGGGTTTATCTTCAACGACCAGTTTAGGAGCCAATGGATCTTCCTTACGTGTTTCCATTTTTACAACCGGTGTTTCCTCCAGTTTCTTTTCTTCTTTGGGTTGACCAAGGACCATTACGATCTTCTCTTCCTTCTTTTCTTCTTTCTTCACTTCCTTCCGGTCAAATGGATCTTTATGCTCAAATCCGGTGGCGATCAGGGTGATGCCGATATGGCTGCCAAGACTGCTGTCATATCCCATACCCAAGATAACATCGGTTCCTTCACCCGCCTGACTCAGGAGGTAGTTTTGAATGATCTCTACCTCATCCATGGTAAACTCGTGTTCACCCTCGGCACTGTTGATATTGATCAGGATCCATTTGGCACCACGGATATCATTGTCATTCAGGAGTGGCGAATTCAGGGCTTCCTCGATGGCATGCTGGGCACGGTTCTCCCCTTCTGCCATGGCACTTCCAAGGATGGCTACACCGCCGTTTTTCATAACAGTGCAAACATCGGCAAAGTCCACATTGATCTGGCCGGTGGTGGTGATCACATCGGTAATACATTTTGCCGCGGTTGCGAGTACGTTATCCGCTTTGGCAAAGGCCTCGCGCATTTTCAGGTTGCCAAACTGGTGACGCAGTTTATCGTTGCTGATCACCAGCAGGGTATCCACATATTGTTTCAGCATCCGGATCCCTTCTTCTGCCTGTTGCTGTCTTTTCTTTCCTTCATATGCAAAGGGCGTGGTCACAATACCCACGGTCAAAATGCCCAGGTCTTTACAGATCTTGGAAATGATCGGAGCGCCACCGGTTCCGGTACCACCACCCATACCGGCAGTGATAAAGGCCATCTTGGTATTTACTTCGAGGATGCGCTTGATCTCTTCCAGCGATTCTTCAGTAGCCTGGCGACCGATCTCCGGATTGGCACCGGCCCCGAGACCCTGTGTCAAATGCGGCCCTAATTGCACTTTATTGGGCACTGTACTGCTGGCAATAGCTTGCGCATCGGTATTACAAATGATAAAATTTACCCCATCAATACACTGGTTATGCATGTGATTGACTGCATTGCTTCCACCGCCGCCTACACCGATCACTTTGATGATGGAGGATTGCTCTTTGGGGAGATCGAAATGAATCATTTATTGTTGATTTTGAATTAACTATTTTTTTTAGGTCCGGGGTCCAAGGTCGGAAGTCCGGGGTCCGAGGTCAATTCTTCGGACCTCTGTCTTCGGACTCTCGACTTCGGACCTTCTATAAATGTGAATCTTCCTCTTCTTTGAACAAATCAATAATCCGGTCTTTGAACATACCCCAGAAATTGCTCAATCCACGACGGCTGCGCATTTTCTCGGCGTTCACTTCCTCTTCGACCAATACTTCTTCTTCGGCCTGGAGGGCTTTCTTCAATCCTTCGGGTACTTCCACTTTCTTGAAATCCTTTTCAAAGTCCTTGCGGTTATGCTCATAGTCATCATATCCTTTCAGGATAAGACCGATACAGGTTGAGTAGGTTGGTTTAGCCAGGTCTTCAATATGCCCGGATGCCAGGTGTTCATTGGGGAAACCGATACGGGCATTGAGACCGGTCACATATTCGGTCAACTGGATCAGGTGTTTCAATTGAGAGCCCCCACCAGTGAGGATGACACCGCCATTCAGGGCCTTGTTGTCCAATCCAACCTGTTTGAGGTGATAGGTCACAAAATCCATGATCTCACTCATACGGGCCTGGATGATATTGGCCAGGTTCTTTACACTGATCTCCTTGGCGGGCATACCACGCAAACCAGGAATGGTGATATAGGCATTGGCCTTGGCTTCATTGGCCAGAGCGGAACCAAATTGTACTTTCATTTGCTCGGCCTGGGTTTTGAGTACACCCAAACCGGTTTTGATATCATTGGTGATATTTTCACCGGCAAAAGGAATGACGGCAGTATGTTTCAGGATACCCTCGTAGAATACAGCCAGATCGGTGGTACCACCACCTATGTCCACAATGGCCACACCGGCTTCCATATCTTCCTGTCCCATGACCGCGGCAGCAGAGGCCAGAGGCTGTAACACAAGGTCTTTGGTGATCAGGTCTGATTTCTCCACGCTCCGGTTGATATTCCGGATGGCATTCTTATCACCGGTGATGATGTGGAAATTGGCTCCCACTTTTACACCGCCATATCCAATGGGGTTGGGGATATTCTGGAAATTGTCCACGGTAAATTCCTGCGGGATCACATCAATGATCTGGTCACCTGCCGGGATATAGGTCTTGTACTGGTCAGCCACCAGTTGATCGATCTCCCGTTGGGTGATTTCCTCTTCGGTGGTTTGACGAACGATGTCACCCCGTGTTTGCAAACTTTTGATGTGATGACCGGCGATGCCGACATACACTTCATTGATGTCGAGATCGGGGTTGGAGGCCATGCAGTTCTCAAGTGCTGAACGAATGGCTTTGATGGTTTCATCAATGTTCAGGACCTGTCCGTGTTTTACACCATTGCTGTTCGCCCGGCCAAAGCCAAGGATCTCGAGTTTGCCAAACTCGTTCTTTCTCCCGGCAATGACAGCGATCTTGGTAGTGCCAATGTCAAGTCCGACGATAATGGGTTGTTCGGTGTTCATGATATGCTGTGTTTAGTTGTTAGCTTTTTTTTGTCCAACGATCTGGCCCTTGAAACGTACATCAATGGCGGCGTACTTTTCAAAGCCGGTTTTGCTCAGTACTTTTTTATAAAAAAGATCAAGCCGGTAAAATTTCGATTCCAGGTCTTCGGCCTTCCCAAGGCGAATAATGTTATTGCCAACCAGGGTTACCAGATCAAACTGACCGCGTGAATCCATGTCCACCTGCTCAATTTGTGCCTTCCAGAATTCATCCCGGGAGATATGATCCGCTAATAGGATAATATCTTTTCCTAACAGGCTGTCTTTTTTCGTCCACTTATTGCGATCCGGGAAGCCGGTAAAAACAGGCAACTCGATCATCCACCCTTTTTTCAAAGGCAAGCGGTGTAATTCATTATCGAGATAATAAGAGCCTGAACTGGTGGTAAATACCCGCGCCAAGGGGGAACGTTCTTCTACCACTATATGCAATACATTTCGGTTATCAAACCACAACTCGGCATCTTTTACCCAGGCATTCTTCTCTACCAAAAGCTCCATCGTATGCAGATCCAGTTCCTTAACAGGTTGCTGACGAATGTTTCCTTTGGCCACGGAACGCACCCACTGCAAAACCTCAGCTTCAGCGATCACGGGTTTCTCTCCCATACCCTTGATCACAATCGTATAATCATTGCATACCTGCCGCTTCTTATTGCTGTTGGCCGCGAGCAATAAGGAAACAAGCCCTCCGCCAACGAGGAGCCAGATGGCTGTTATAAATAGTTTTCGTATCGTTCTTTTAGTGTTCACGGTTTTCTTGACTAATAGCTAATAGCCAATAGCTATTAGCTTTTATTTAATATTTCTTTTATTCCAACAAGTTCTCCATCAATATCCCCTGCTCCTGCGGTTACCAGCACATTTCCCAATTCCTTGTTCCAGGTTTTGGCGTACTGTTGGACCCAGCTCATCAAATCCTCTTTCTTTACGAGCTCCTTATTAGGGTTTTTCATTCTTTCCAGGATCATTTCACTGTTCACTCCCTCGATCGGTAATTCCCTTGCAGGATAGATCGGGAGCAGAACGACCCGGTCCGCCAGGTCAAGCACTTCGGCAAACCCGTCCGCATGGTCCCTGGTACGGGTAAACAGGTGCGGTTGAAAAATGACCGTACAGGTTTTACCTGCAAACAGAGATTTTGCCCCGGTGATCAATGCCCTGAGTTCTTCCGGGTGATGCGCATAATCATCGATAAAAACCTGGTTATCGGTTTTGATGATATACTCAAAGCGTCGTTTTACGCCCCGGAAATTTTCCACGGCCGATTTGATCTTCTCATTTTCGATCCCCAAAGAACTGGCCACCGCTATTGCCGCGGTGATATTCTCCACATTGTGCATACCGCCCATATGCAGTACCACATCATTCAGCCTATTGTCTTTCATCACCACATCGAAGGTGTAGCTGCCGCTTTTCATTCGGATATTGTCGGCATACACATCGGCACTTTCATTCTGTAGGCTGTAGGTGGTCCGGTCGGGTGTCAACAGGTCTTTCCCTCTTTTCAACCCGAACTTGCTCACCAGTTTACCAGATGGTTTTACCTTTCCGGAAAACTCAATAAAAGCCTTTTCCATTTCCTCCGCTGTGCCATAGATATCGAGGTGGTCAGCATCCATCGCCGTGATCACCGCGATATCCGGACTTAATTTCAAAAAACTCCGATCATACTCATCCGCTTCTATCACACATACGTTTCGTTCATGGCTCCAGAAATTGGTGCCATAGTTTACAGAGATCCCGCCTAAAAAGGCGTTGCAGCCATAGCCAGAATCGCGCAAGAGATGCGCGATCATGGTGGTAATGGTCGTTTTGCCATGGGTACCGGCAATACAGATATTAAAAGAACTGTTGGATATCATCTGCAGCACATCGCTGCGTTTTACTACGTTATATCCTTGCTGCTGGAGATAAACCAGCTCCTGATGCTCTTTGGGAATGGCGGGTGTGTACACCACCAATTCCGCATTTTGAGGGACCTTGGTAATATCTTCATTATAATGCACCCCGATCCCCGATGCCTCCAACTCTCTCGTAAGAGGAGTGGAGGTTTTATCATATCCACTCACCAGCGCACCCTGGGTATGGAAGTAACGGGCCAATGCACTCATCCCGATACCACCGATACCAATGAAATAAACCCGTTTCCCCCGAAAGGGGGTATTCATAAGGACAGTATGTTGAGACTCGTTGTTCATTTGTTTTTGATGAGTGCCAAAACCTCTCTGGCTATCCGCTCATCGGCATCTGTTATTCCCAATTCGGAAATATTCCTTACCAGCTCCATTCTTTTTGCCTCATCGTTTAATAGGTCCAGCATCATGGGAACGACCTTTTCCTTTGCTTCGCTGTCTTTCACCATCAAGGCCGCATTCTTTTTTACCAGGCTTTGGGCATTGACTGTTTGATGGTCTTCCGCCGCAAAGGGAAAAGGCACAAAGAGCACAGGCTTTTTCAACACACATAATTCTGCGATCGCCATGGCACCTGCCCTTGAGATCACTGCATCTGCCGCCGCGTAGCCAAATTCCATCTGGGTGATAAAATCGTTTACCCACACTCCCTGCTTCCCGGCTGCTTTGGCACTGGCCCTTTCAAGAAAAGGTTTTCCGGTTTGCCAGATGACCTGGATACCTGCTTCAAGCAGGGAATCCAATCCGCTTTCCATGGCTTCGTTGATCGAGCGGGCGCCCAGACTTCCTCCCACCACCAACAAGATCTTTTTTGATGGGTCAAGTTTGAAAAAGGCGGCCCCTTCTTCGCGGCTACAGGTGGAACCACTGATGGTGGCCCTTACCGGGTTACCGGTGAGCAGTATCCGATCTGCAGGAAAGAATTTATCCATGCCTTCATACGCCACACAGATCCGGTTTGCTTTCCGGCCAAGTATGGTATTTGATTTCCCGGCGTGCGAATTCTGTTCCTGAATCAGGGTTGGAATCTTCTTTCGTTGCGCCTGTCGGAGCATCGGGAAACTGGCGTAACCACCTACCCCGACCACCGCATTGGGAAGAAACCCTACCAGGATCGATCTGGCCTGCCATAAACTCTTCAGGAGTTTAAAGGGCAATCCAATATTTTTTATCAAAGAACTTCGGTTGAACCCGGCTATATCCAATCCGATGATATCAAATCCTGCCTGGGGTACTTTCTCCATTTCCATTTTACCCTTGGCCCCTACAAATAATATCTCAATCGAAGGGTCCAGTTTTTTCAGCGCATGGGCAATCGCGATGGCGGGAAAAATATGTCCGCCTGTACCACCCCCGGCTATGATCACCCTTTTGGTCATGCTTCAACAGTTTCCGCCTGCGCATTTTTTCCTTCCAGTTTCTCCACATTGCTGGCCACACTCAAAATGATCCCAATTGACAAGCAGGTAAAGAGAAAACTACTTCCCCCCATGCTCACCAGTGGAAGAGTTACCCCTGTTACAGGAAACAGGTTTACACTCACTGCCATATTCACCACCGCCTGAATGACGAGGGTAAAACTCAAGCCCAGGGCGAGAAAAGCGCCAAAGGCATAGGGACAACGTTTAAAAATGCGTATGCTTCTATATAAGAAAACCAGATAAATAAATAAGATAAACGCCCCACCGGCCAGCCCATACTCCTCAATGATGATGGGATAGATAAAATCGTTATAGGCCTGTGGCAAAAAGTTTCGTTGGGTACTGTTCCCTGGTCCAACGCCCAGCAACCCGCCTTTAGCAATCGCGATCTTGGCCTGATTGACCTGGTAAGCGTCTTCATTGGCTGCTTCTTTTCCTCCACCATACATAAAGCCTTCCACGCGACTGATCCAGGTATCTACCCGGGCAAACAATCCTCCTGAACTTCCTTTTCTCACTTCCGCTTCCTGTCCCTCATTTGCATGATGCTTGATCATGGCAGCACCGATGAGCAGGACAAGCGGGATCAAAACGATTCCAACCGTGACCAGCAAATGTTTTGTATTCGCCCGGCCGATAAAGAGCAGCAGCATACAACTCGCCCCCAGTAGCAGGGCAGTTGAAAGGTTGGCTGGTGCAATGAGCATACAAATGACGGCCACCGGTGTGATCAGATGGAGATAGCCTTTCTTCAGGTCCTTGATCACTTGTTGTTTCCGGCTCAACAAACGCGCGAGGTACATGAACAGGGCGAGTTTGGCCAGGTCGGAGGTTTGCATGGTCATATTGATGATGGGCAGTCGTATCCAACGGCTACCTTCATTCATCCGAACACCAAAAAAGAGGGTATAGACCAATAAGGGTATGGAAAGCAGGAATAGGATCTGCGCCACCTTTGAGTAGATCGTATAATTGACCTTATGGGCAAAATAGATCACCGCGATCCCCATGATGATGAACATGATCTGTTTGAAAAGATAGATCTCGGTATTCCCTTTATACATTTTATAGGCGAGTGAGCCGGTAGCGCTGTACACCACCAGCAAAGACACCAACACCAATAAGACAACCAGGGCCCAGATGACCTTGTCGCCTTTGGTGCGGGCGCTAAAGCGCCGAAGGGGATTCTCTATTTGTACCGGTTCTGTCATTTTCTATACACTCTTTACTTATAATTCGCGAACGGCTTGTTTGAACTGATTGCCACGGTCTTCGTAGTTTTTGAACAGGTCAAAACTGGCACAAGCCGGGCTTAACAGGACCACATCGCCTTTGGTAGCTAATTGAAAGGCAGCATGTACGGCTTCTGAGGCGCTGCCTGTGTTTACAATAGGGCATCCAATATTTTTAAATGCTTCGTGGATCTTGGTATTATCTGTACCCAGGCAAACAATGCCTTTCACTTTTTCCTTTACCAGGTCTTCGATCAGGGAATAGTCATTCCCCTTGTCCACACCACCCAGGATGATAACAGTCGGTTTGTTCATGCTTTCCAGTGCATACCAGGTGCTGTTGACGTTGGTTGCTTTACTGTCGTTGATGAACTCTACTCCTCTGACCGTTGATACCGGCTCCATGCGGTGCTCCAGGCTGTGGAATGTTTGCACAGCCTCCCTGATCTTCTCTTTCCGGATATCCATGGTGGCTCCGGCTACACATGCGGCCATAGTATTGTATTGATTATGTTTCCCTTTCAGGGCAAAGTCGTACACACTCATTGAAATGTGTTCATGTCCTGTCCTTACATACACGTCCCCGTCTTTGATAAATGCTCCGTTGGCCAGTTCTTTTCTCATACTAATTGGTAATGGGTTAGAGAGTATTTTAAATTGGTCTATATACTGCATGGTCACTTCGTCATCCGCGCAGTAAATGAAATGGTCACTGCTATCCTGGTTCATCACGATCCGGAATTTGCTGCGGATATAATTCTCGAATTTGTATTCGTAGCGATCCAGGTGGTCTTCAGTGATATTGGTGAGTATCGCCACATCGGGTTTGAAGTGGTGGATATCATCCAGCTGAAAACTGCTGATCTCTGCTACATACAAGGGTTTGGGGTCGGTGGCTACCTGCCGGGCAAAGGAGAATCCAATATTTCCCACCAGCGCGCAATCCAATCCTGCGGTTTTGCAGATATGATAGATAAGCGCCGTGGTGGTGGTTTTTCCATTGCTCCCGGTGATGGCGATGATCCGGCTCTTTCCTTTAAACCGGTAGGCCAGTTCGATCTCGCTGATGACCGGTATCCCTTTCTTTCGGATGGCTTTTACCATCTCATTCTTTTCGGGGATACCCGGGCTCTTCATGATCTCATCGGCAGCCAGGACGATCGAGGAAGTATGTCCGCCTTCTTCAAAGGGGATGCTTTCTTTGATCAATTCCTGTTTCCAACCCTCTTTCAAAGAACCCTGGTCGGAAAGAAAAACATCATAGCCTTGTTGCTTTGCCAGCAACGCAGCCCCGATGCCACTTTCTCCTCCTCCCAGTATGACGAAACGCTCACGCATGCTTCTTCCATTTCTTACAGCGCACGCTCAGATTTTTCAGCGCTGCCTTCTTTTCTCAAAGCGGGCCTGCTATCAGGCCGTCCGCCAGGAGAAATACGTACGGGTGGGGTTCTTCAGAAGTATTGGTTTTAAACTGTACCACACAATCATCATGAATCCGATAGGTTTTTCACAGATGAAACCACGGTGGCTTCAGTATCTTACCGTATTTTAAGTGTTGCGATGGCAAAGGCCACACACAACAGCGTTACGATCCAGAAACGGGTCACGATCTTGGCCTCGTGGTAGCCTTTCTTTTGGTAATGGTGGTGGAGCGGACTCATCAAAAAGATCCGTCTTCCCTCTCCATACTTTTTCCTGGTGTATTTAAAATACCCAACCTGCAACATCACGCTCAGGTTCTCTACCAGGAACACCCCGCAAAAGATCGGGATCAGCAATTCCTTATGCACAATGATGGCAATGGCAGCGATCAATCCACCCAATGTCAGGCTTCCCGTATCGCCCATGAATACCTGGGCGGGATAAGCATTGTACCACATAAACCCTATACTGGCCCCGATCATGGCTGCAATGAATATGGATAACTCCTCCAGCCCCGGGATATACATGATGTTCAGATAGTCAGCGAAATAAAAATTACCACTGGCATAGGCGAATATGCCCAAACAGACCCCGATCAGCGCGGATGTTCCCGAGGCTAAGCCATCCAATCCATCTGTGATATTGGCACCGTTGGATACAGCGGTGATGATGAAGATCACGATGAGGATATACAACACCCAGGCATAATCACGGATCCCTTCGGGAAGAAGTTTGGTATAGTTGAATTCATGAGACCTGACAAAGGGAATGGTGGTGATCGGCTCTTTGGTGACCACAAAAACTTTTTCCTTTCCATCCACGGTCCTGACTTCCATGTCCGGGTTATTGGGATTGAACACCCCCTGGTATTCACGCCAGATCTTTACTTCGCTGTTAAAGATGAGTACAGCCCCGACCGTGATACCCAATCCAACCTGTCCAAGTATTTTAAACCAACCAGCCAGGCCATCTTTGTCTCCCTTTTTATAATTCACACCTTGTTGCTGTGCCAGGCGTTTGGCCCTTAATTTCAAATAATCATCTACAAAACCGATCGCGCCCAGCCAGACCGTGGCGATCAACATCACGATGATGTAAACCGAATTGAGATTGGCCAACAGGATCGTGGGTAATATTATTCCCAGGATGATGATGAAACCTCCCATGGTTGGTGTCCCTTTCTTGCTTTGCTCTCCGGCCAGTCCCAGGTCGCGTACTGTTTCCCCTACTTGTTTTCTTTTCAGGAAGTTGATCAGTCGTTTGCCATAGATCATGGTCACCACGAGCGACAAGAGGAGAGCCAACAACACCCGCGACGTGGTAAAGAGGAACAGGCGGCTACCCGGAAGGTGGATATCCTGTTGCTCGAACCACTGAAACAAATGATATAACATGTTGGCCTGGTTTGTCGGTTTACTTTTATTTTTCCAGTAATGCAAACATCTCCTGCACTACTTCTTTGTCGTCGAAATGATGTCTTACTCCTTTTATCTCCTGGTACTTCTCATGTCCTTTGCCAGCGATCAGGATGATATCCTCAGGTCCTGCCAAACTCACGGCTGTCTTGATCGCTTCACGCCGGTCGGTAATCGAGATCGTCCTTCTTTTTCCTGCACTCCCTAATCCTGCTTCCATATCCCGGATGATCGCATCAGGTTCTTCGGACCGGGGGTTATCGCTGGTCAGGATCACTTTATCACTGTGTTCGGCTGCTACTTCCGCCATCACGGGTCTTTTGGTCTTGTCCCTGTCTCCTCCACATCCAACCACGGTGAACACCCGCTCATTCCCCTTTCTTAGTTTCTTGATCGTGGCCAACACATTCAGCAACGCATCTGGTGTGTGGGCATAATCAACGATCGCCATGATCCTTTCTTTGCGGGAGACGAGATAATCAAATCTTCCTTCGGCTCCCGTGAGCAGGGAAAGATTCCGCAACACATCATGTTTATCTTCTCCCAGACAGATCGCCACTCCATACACCGCCAGCAGGTTGTAGGCATTGAACTCGCCGATCAACCGGAAGTGGACCTCCTGTTCATTCACCGTCATCATCAGTCCGGTCAACCCATTCTCCAGGATCTTCCCTTTAAAATCAGCCATGGATTTAAGGCTGTAGAGATATTTCCTGGCTACGGTATTTTGCAACATCACCGGCCCTCTTTTATCATCCAGATTGCTGATGGCAAAAGCATCGGCAGACAATCCATCAAAAAAGGCCTTCTTCACCCGGATATACTCATCAAATGTTTTGTGGTAATCCAGGTGGTCATGTGTGATGTTGCTGAACAGGGCCCCGGTAAAATGAAGGGCCGTGCTCCGGTGCTGGTGAATGGCATGCGAACTGTTCTCCATGAAAACATGTGTGCATCCCTCATCCACCATTCTCCGCAACAGGGCATTCAGACTAACTGCATCCGGTGTGGTATGCGTAGCAGGAATAACTTCCCTGTTAATGCGGTTCTCCACCGTGCTGATCAATCCACAGTTGTAACCCAGTGATACAAAGAGCTTATATAATAAGGTGGCGATGGTTGTCTTTCCATTGGTTCCGGTTACACCCACCAGCTTCAGCTTTAAGGAAGGCTGTCCATAAAAATTATGGGCCATGATCCCTGCTGCTTCAGCGCTGTTGTTGACCTGGACATATAAAATATCCGGGTTCAGGGTAACCGGTAAGGTTTCGCAAACAATGACCGAGGCTCCGGCCTCTTCGGCTTTCGCCATGAAACTATGTCCATCGGTTGCTGCCCCTTTTACCGCCACAAACAAAGAACTCGGTGTAACTTTTCTTGAATCCAGTTGGATATCCTTTACGGAAGTAGCAGTTTTTCCCACCACTGTCCGGATCGCCACTTTATATAATATATCCTGTACGCTAACCAACTCGAATCATTTATCCTAAAGTCAATTGAATCACCATTCCTTTTGTCAGGGTCGTACCAGCAGGTAATGATTGCTGTTTCACTTTTCCTTTCCCACTTACCTGTACGGTTACCCCTTTCGATTCCAACAACAAAAGCGCATCTTTCAATCCCATACCGGTCAGATCGGGTAATTGCGCCGGTGTCTGGGGTATTTCCCGGACAATGGCATATCCTTTTTCCGGACTTACCCTTGACCAATTTTTACTGTTGGAGGAATCGCGATAAGACATTCCCAGATCGGCATATACTTTACGGATCGCCTGCCCGTTTCCGGCATACATGTACTGACTGCTGTCGCTGGTAAATGTGATCTGTTGTCCAGCTTTTTTCTCCACCTGCTGATTATACAGTTTGGTCGCGATCTCACGGAACACCGGCGCGGCCAGTTGTCCGCCATAGTGATAAAACGCATGGGGTTGGGTACGAATGACCACGATACAGGTGTATTGAGGATCATTGGCCGGAAAATAACCAACAAAAGAGGCTTGATAGATCCTGTCTGCATATTGAATCTTCCCATCGGCCACATGTGCCGTTCCTGTTTTTCCTGCTACTGGGAAATTGATCCCCTGAAATGCGGGCCGTCCCGTTCCTTCGGTGATCACCATTTCCATGGACTCTTTGGCAGTACGGATCACGGCTTCATCTGCTATCCTTTCCTCCAACACTTCGGGTTGAAATTCTTTAACAGGGATACCATTCTGCAGGATTCGGTTGACGAGATAAGGCTTCATCATCCGCCCATTGTTGGCAATGGCATTGTAAAAGGTAAGGGTCTGAAGAGGGCTTAACCTTATCGCATACCCAAAGCTCATGGTAACAAGATCAATCAACCCTTCTCTATTCTTCTTCAGTACGGCATGACGCGGTTTTTCTTCCCCTATCAGATCGATCCCTGTGCGTTGATCGAGGTGGTACTTTGTGAGGTAGTCTTTGAATTTGGCTGGATTCGATCCAAAGGTTTTATAGGCCAATTTACCCATACCTACATTGGAACTATGCGCAAAACACTCTTTTACAGTGAGCACTGGTTTGGGAGAACGTTCAGCATCCGGCACATCCCGAACATTACCAACCATGGCATGTCCTGCCGTCCCAACTTCAACCAGGTCGTTGGGGCGAACCGTTCCTTCACTCAGCGTGGCAAGCAGGGTGGCCAATTTGATGGTAGAACCCGGCTCAGTCGTGCGCAGGGCATAATTATAATCTTCCCAATAATTGCCATCTGTTTGGCGACCCAGGTTGGCTATGGCTTTGATCTTTCCGGTTTTTGTTTCCATTACGATACAGGTGCCATACTGTGCTTCACTCTCGGTCATCTTGCGCATCAGGGCTGTTTGGGCTATGTCCTGTATCTGTACATCCAGTGTGGTCACAATATCTTTCCCGTTTTCGGGCTCGATCATGTAGCCATCAACGGGAACGGCTGCACCACCGGCAATAAACCGTACCAGTCTTTTTCCGGTTTGTCCTTTCAGCAGCGAATCATAGGTTCTTTCCAACCCCACATTGTCTGCATTCTTCCTGGCCAGTCCAATGGTACGATTTGCCATGAGGCCATACGGCATCAAGCGTTTGCTGTTGACTTCGGCGATCACACCCGAGCGGTTGCGTCCAAGGCGAACAAGAGGGAACTCGCGGAAACGCTTATATTCCTCAAAGGACATCTTTTTCTTAAGTAGGAAATACCGTCTCTTTTCTTTGAATGCTTTTTTCAGTTCACTTACATAGGCGGCTTTGGATTTTTCGCCAAAGGTGACAGCCATGTGATAAGCGAAGGAGTCCAGGTTTTCGCGGAAGCGTTTCCCGTCCTTTTCGCGGAGTCCGTCGGCGGCAAAGTCCATGTAAATATCAAACTCAGGGAGAGAGGTACTCAGCATTTGTCCGTCTTCGCTGTAGATGGTACCCCGGTCAGGTGAAATTTCCTGGATGCGTTGGTGAAGGCTGTCGCTCATGCTTCGCCAGTAGCTGCCCTGCACCCGTTGGATGTAGATCGCTCTACCAAGAACCAGCATACTAAGCAAGCCAATGCCAATAAAGCTGAGGTAGACCCTCCATAATATGTCGCGCCGGATGTCCAATGCTCCGCCAGATTTTTTAGTTGTTATCGTTCTCCAATGCCTTTCGGCCAAATGGTCATCTTCGGTGGCCTGATCCTTAGTTGGCCTGATCGTCGAGTACGGCGGGGGCGTTATCCCCTTCTTTCAGTCCCAGTTTCTCTGCTGCCTTCACCAGTTCACTTCTTTTACTGAGAAACATCACTTCGGCTTTCACATTCTTGTACTCGTATTGCAGTTCTTTTACCTCCCTTGCGGTTTGACTGATCTTGCGGATCGTCTTATCGGCATGGTGTCCATTATAGATATAGATAACCGCCAGCAAAGTCAGAAAAAGAAAGAAGGGCAGTTGTTTAACCAGTGACGGATAGTTCAGCCATCTTTTCCAATCTGGCTTTTGTTCTTTTTCCGTGATGGTATTATTGTCTGCCATTTATATCTTTTCGGCTACCCGGAGCTTGGCGCTTCGGGAGCGTGAGTTTTTCTTGATTTCGTCGGGTGAGGCCACGATGGGTTTTTTGGTAATGACCTTTAGTGTGTTCACCCTGGTTTGCATAGTAAAAGGATTCTCCTCCGCCTCTTCCCAGGTTCCCTGGCGGAAAAAGTTTTTGACCAATCGGTCCTCTAATGAGTGGAATGTGATGATGGCAGCCCGTCCTCCGGGCTTAAGCAGGTCTGGTATTTGTTCCAGTAATTCACGAAGCGCGCCTAATTCATCATTGACCTCGATACGCAGCGCCTGGAATACCTGAGCGAAATATTTATTGGGATTTCCTTTTACCACTCCGCGGAGAGCTGTTTTAAAACCTTCGGTGGTTCGGAGTGAGCTGACGCCCCGGAGACTGACGATTGTTTTGGCCAGGGTTCGGGAGTTGGTCACTTCTCCGTATTGTTCAAACAACTTATGCAGTTGCTGTTCCGAATAGGTGTTGACAACAGTAAACGCTGAAAGTTCCTGCCGCTGATCCATCCGCATATCCAGATCTCCTTCAAACCGGGTTGAAAATCCCCGGGTGGCTTCATCAAACTGGTGGCTGCTTACCCCCAGATCGGCCATGATACCATCCACACTGGATACACCATGTAATTTTAAAAAGCGGCGGAGGTGGCGAAAATTGTGAGGGATAAAGATCATCCGGTCGTCATCGGGGCAATTTTTACGGGCGGCTTCATCCTGGTCAAATACCAGCAGTTTGCCGCCAGGCCCCAATTGCTCCAGCAGATAACGGGAATGGCCGCCACCGCCAAAGGTGCAATCGACATAGGTTCCGTCCGGGTGAAGTTGCAGGGCATCAATCGTTTCCCGGAGCAGGACCGGCACATGATAGGGTTGGTCAATATGGTTCCCCTCATTCATAGTTTGATCAGGCTCCCGGTTTGGGTTTTCCCATCACCTTCTTCGCCAGGTTACTGTAATCTTCCGCAGATAATGAATCAAAGAGCTGGTGGTACTTATTACTATCCCAGATTTCTATCTTTTTTACTGCCGATACCAGGACGATATTCTTATCCAGGCTGGCATATTCCTTCAGGTTGCCGGGTATCAGCAGGCGCCCGGCGGTATCCGGCTCCACGTAAGTGGCCCCGTTCAGGAAGTAGCGCCGGAACCGGCGGGCCTCCTCATCGAACTCGTCGATATTGCTGATCTCTGTAAAGAGCGGCTCCCAGTTGGGAATAGGGTACAAACTCAAACATCTTTCAAATCCCCTGTTGATCACAAACCGATCCTCGGCCCCCTCCGGCAGCTGCTTCTTAAAGCCCGCCGGCAGAAGAAAGCGCCCCTTTGCGTCCAAAGTGGCCTCGAATTCGCCGAGAAAACCTATCATTATCAGTAATTTGTATCAATTTTTATTAGATTGACACAAAATAACACTTTTTCCCACTCATAAATCAAATTTTCATCTTTTTATTTTTTCCACAGGGGGTAAATGGGGTGAAACCCGCTACCAGTAAGGATTATACGCGATGGGGTAAAGTGGGAGACGCTTTTGATGGTGAATAGGGTGTGGATTAGGGTGGAAAAGGTGTGGATTGGAGCGGGAGGAGGATGTTGGATGTTGGATGTTGGATGACGGATGTTGGATGACAGATGACAGATGACAGATGACGGATGACAGATGTTGGACAGCAAGCCTCCCCATCCAACATCCAACATCCAACATCCATCTTCCGTCATCTGTCATCCGTCATCTGTCATCTCTCATCCATCATCCAAAATTCCTACCTTCGTACCCACTACAACAGTTAGTTGTATGAAACCAGACCCCAGCAAAATATCCATCGCGGATTTTACCTATCCGCTACCGGCAGAAAACATTGCCGAATTTCCGCTTACCGAGCGCGATCAGTCAAGACTCCTTATTTACCAGGACGGTGAGATTCGGGAGGATCATTATTCCCATATAGCGGAGTATATACCCCGGGAAGCCCTTATGGTATTCAACGATACCAAAGTGGTGGAAGCACGTCTGTTGTTTCAAAAAGAAACCGGTGGTCAGATCGAAATATTTTGTCTCGAACCCGATGAACGCCATGGCGATATTTCATTGGCCATGCAAACAACAGGTAGTGTATTTTGGAAATGCCTGATTGGCGGAGCTTCCAAATGGAAACCGGGTCAGGTACTCCGAAAAAAATTACGCATAACCGATACGGATATCACACTGGAAGCGCATTACCGGGAAAAAAAAGGTGATCACTTTCTGATCGAATTGATATGGAATAGTGAGCAATTCAGTTTTGCAGAAATATTACATGCCGCAGGTTCGATCCCTCTTCCCCCCTATATCAAAAGAGCTGTACGGGTGGAAGATGCGGAACAATACCAGACCATTTACGCGCATTACGATGGCTCAGTCGCTGCCCCAACTGCAGGCTTACATTTTACCCCGGCCATATTAAAATCGCTAGAGGAACGAAAGATCAAAACAGATTTCATTACACTTCACGTCGGTGCAGGGACATTTATGCCGGTAAAATCGGCCACGATCGCCGATCACGCCATGCATTCGGAGTTTATTCATGTGAACTACAAAACGGTTGAAAATATTCTCGAAAACCACAAGTATATCATCACGGCCGTAGGTACAACCTCGCTGCGTACCATTGAAAGTCTCTATTGGTTGGGGGTCAAAACAAAACTCAATCCCTTTATCCACCCTGCCTCACTGACCCTGGGCCAATGGGAAGCTTATGCACTTGAAAAGGATTCCATGACGGTACCGGTTGCCTTGCAGGCATTATTGACCTGGCTGAAAAGAAATGAAAAGGAGGAATTGATTACCCGAACCCAATTGATGATCGTACCAGGATATAAATTCAGGATCGTAGAAGTATTGGTCACCAATTTTCATCAACCACAATCCACCCTGCTGTTATTGGTGGCCGCAGCCATTGGCCCCGATTGGAAGAAAGTGTATGAATATGCGCTGAAGAAGAACTTCCGGTTTTTGAGTTATGGAGATGGGAGCTTGTTGTATGTGAGGCGTGAGGTGTGAGGCGTGAGGTGTGAGACGTGAGACGTGAGGCGTGAGACGTGAGGCGTGAGACGTGAGGCGTGAGACGTGAGGCGTGAATGGTGAATAGTGAATAGTGAATGGGGAATGGGGAGGAAAATAATGTATAAGCAAAAGGGTCAATAGTTTTCACTATTGACCCTTTTTTATATCTTTCACTATTCACTATTCACTATTCACTATTCACCATTCACTATTCACCATTCACGCCTCACGTCTCACGTCTCACGATTCTCACGCCTCCCTATTTCCTAAAAGGTATCTCCACCGTAAACACACTCCCCTTCCCTACGGTGCTTTCTGCTTTGATGGTGCCGCCATGTGCTTCTACCATGGTTTTGACATAACTCAATCCCAACCCAAAACCTTTTACATTATGCAGGTTGCCGGTATGAGCGCGGTAGAATTTTTCAAAAATGCGACGGATCGTTTCTTTGCTCATACCGATGCCATTGTCTTCGAAAATGATGGTGAGTTTTTTCTTATCGGAAAAGGAGCTGATACGAATTTCGGGGGGCACATGTTGTTTGGCATACTTGACCGCATTGTCGATCAGGTTATTGACCAGATTGGAAAAATGCACCTCATCGGCCTGGATAAGATCTTCGGTGGCCTGGAGATCCAATTCTACTTTGCCCTGTTTTTCCTCTAACTGAAGCGCGAAATTCTGCGCGGTATCCTGTATCACTTCGTGGGCATGTACCGGTGAAAGCATTAATTCCACTTCCTGTTTTTCCATCAAAGCAGCTTTGAGGATGGTTTCCACCTGCCGGTGCATCCGTTGATTCTCCTCTTTGATGATGCTGCTAAAATATTTCATCCGGTCGCGGTCAGATTGCACCTTTTCATTTTTCAAGGCATCCACCGCCAATGAAATGGTGGCCAGTGGTGTCTTGAACTCATGGGTCATATTATTGATAAAATCGTTCTTGATCTCACTGAGTTTTTTCTGCCGCAACATGGTGTTTACAGTCAGAAAGAAGGCCGCAAAAATGATGATGGTAAATAGGATGGCGGTGCCGATCTTCCAGCGTAATTCGCGAAACACCACGGACTTGATATTCGGAATGGCCACGATCAATATTTCGTTTGGAGCGAGGTTCTCCAGAAAACTACCTCCGGGCGCTACAATCGGAAATATGGATTGTTTGCAATGGGTGGTATCGTAACTGAGCTTCTGGTATCCGCTACTTTGCCGTTCGATCACCCCTTCTCCCAGTGAATTGGCTGTTACCAGGGCAAATTCAAATTTTGTTCCTTTCATGCCATTCAGGTCAAAAGCCCGGCTGATCTTTTCGGATATCTCGGTTACTTTAAAACGTTGTCCGATGGTAGGTGGTTTCAATATATCCAGGGAAAAATTGTCCCGTGTAAGCGGGTTGTTAAAACTGGTGGTTTTGTACACCGACAGTTCCTCCCCCACCATCCGGGTAGCGGATACAAGCTGGGCTTCCAGTTGATCCTCTTTGGAAATGGTCATGCTCTTGATCCATGATAACTGGATCAGGATGATTCCAATCAGTGAAATGGAAATAAGAATGATGATTATGGGGAATGTTCTTCTCACAATAGCTTACATTTTCCGGCATGGATTTTATTCCGGAAAACCTGGCAATATTATAGCAAAAATGTAAAATTTACCTACATAGAAAGGTTAAATAGCATTTTGGTGGTAAATTGAATCATGATTGACCCCGGAAAAGGCATATTGCTGATCTCCGATCCGTTTCTTCAGGACCCTAATTTCATGCGCACGGTGGTTTTATTGTGTGAGCATCAGGAAGAGGGCAGTTTTGGATTTGTATTGAACCGGCTCCATTCCACCACCATGGACCAACTAATCCCTGATCTGGATGATCATCCTATCCCTGTTTATTATGGCGGTCCGGTACAATTGGATACCATCCATTTTTTGCATCAATGCCCGGATGATATTCCGGGAGGTATTGAGATCCTCCGAGGGGTGTTTTGGGGTGGTGATTTTTCCCGTGTCATTGAACTGATCAAATCAAATACCCTGGATCAGGATAAGATCCGCTTTTATATCGGGTATTCCGGTTGGAGCCAGGGGCAGTTGACGGATGAAATGAATGAAAAATCCTGGTTAACGGTAAAAGCCGAACCTTCACTCATTTTTCACCCCAATGAAAAAGAGATCTGGAAAGATGCACTACGGCATTTGGGTGGCGACTACGAGATCCTGATCAATTTTCCCATTGACCCCCAACTCAACTGATCCCCATAAAAAAACCTCCCCAGGCGGGGAGGTCAGTCTTGTCATCAATCATGGACCAATTGGGTTTTCCGTCCAATTATGTAAAAATTCCTTTCTGGGGATGAGGTTTCTTATTCAATAGCGTTGGCGCCTTCTACCAGGACCGTAACGCGGTTGTTCAGCACTTCTACAAAACCACCCTGTATCTCAAAATGAGCGAGGTGATTCTGTTTATCCTTCAACACTTTCACCTTGCCGGCCTTGAGGGCGCTGACCATGGGTGCATGTTTCTCCAATACTTCAAAGCTTCCGCTGGTGCCAGGCATTTGCACACCGTAAACTTCACCGCTGAAGAGCTTTTTTTCCGGAGTAAGTATTTCGAGATTCATTTACTATTTAATTTTCACAACTAATAGGATTCCCAAATTTGTCCGAAGTCGGGGGTCCGAGGTCTATACTCTTGACATCGGTCTTCTGACTTCCGACTAGACGCTTATCCCTGAGCTGCGGCCAGCAATTTCTTCCCTTTCTCGATCGCATCATCGATGCTACCAACCAGGTTGAAGGCTGCTTCAGGATAGTCATCTACTTCACCATCCATGATCATATTAAAGCCGCGGATGGTTTCTTCGATGGGAACAAGTACTCCTTTCAGACCGGTAAAGGCTTCAGCCACATGGAAGGGCTGTGAAAGGAAACGCTGTACCTTACGAGCACGGGCAACAGTCATTTTATCTTCATCGCTCAATTCATCCAAACCAAGGATGGCGATGATATCCTGTAATTCTTTATAACGCTGAAGGATCAATTTCACACGGTTAGCGCAATCGTAGTGGGCGTCACCAACCACCTGGGGCATCAGGATACGCGACGTAGAATCCAGGGGATCCACGGCAGGATAGATACCAAGGTCAGCGATCTTACGCGACAATACGGTTGTTGCATCCAGGTGGGCAAACGTAGTAGCCGGAGCGGGGTCGGTCAGGTCATCCGCGGGTACATATACCGCCTGTACGGAAGTGATCGAACCATTCTTGGTAGAAGTGATACGCTCTTGCATCAGACCCATCTCGGTAGCGAGGGTGGGCTGATAACCTACCGCTGAAGGCATACGTCCCAACAGGGCAGATACCTCAGAACCAGCCTGGGTGAAACGGAAGATATTGTCAACGAAGAAGAGAATGTCTTTTCCTTTTCCTTGACCATCGCCATCGCGGAAATACTCGGCAATGGTCAAACCAGAAAGCGCCACACGGGCACGAGCGCCAGGAGGTTCATTCATCTGACCAAACACGAAAGTGGCTTTGGATTCTTTGAGTTCTTCCATGCTCACTTTGCTCAAGTCCCAACCACCAGCTTCCATGCTATGTTTGAAACCTTCGCCATATTTCATAATCCCGGCTTCGATCATCTCACGCATCAGGTCATTTCCTTCACGGGTACGTTCTCCTACCCCGGCAAATACAGAGAGACCGGAATAAGCTTTGGCGATATTGTTAATGAGCTCCTGGATCAATACTGTTTTTCCTACCCCGGCACCACCAAACAGACCGATTTTACCACCCTTTGCATAGGGCTCGATCAGGTCGATTACCTTGATACCGGTAAAAAGTACCTCGGTTGCGGTAGAGAGGTTTTCAAACATGGGGGGCTTGTTGTGAATGGGACGTCCACCCACTTTGGAAACAGCTGGCAAACCATCGATCGGATCACCGGTCACATTGAACAGACGACCGTTGATTCCTTCCCCAACCGGCATGGCAATGGCATTTCCGGTATCCACTACTTCCAGCCCACGAACCAGGCCTTCTGTTCCGTCCATCGCGATACAACGAACACTGTCCTCACCCAGGTGCTGTTGTACTTCAAGTACCAGCACTTCCCCATTGGGCCTCTTGAGTTCCAATGCGTTATAAATTTCTGGGAGTTTGCCGTCAAATTGAACGTCGATAACGGCTCCGATGATCTGTTTTACCTTACCAGCTTTTGCCATACAAGTAAAATTGTAAAGAGGTTAATTTTCAGGCCGCAAAGGTAAGGGGGCGGGTTGAAAATTCCGAAATAAAGTTATTGAGCAGGTTTCAACAAAATGAGGCGGTTGGTGAAGGCATCCGCGGCATCCACAAAGGCCAGCATTTGCCCCCAATTTTCCCGTTTTACCTGACTGGTTTTGTAGATCTTTTGGATATCCAGGGTCAGCACATTATCCTTGACCGAAGCGGAGCTTATAAAGGACCCGGCTTCGGTATCGATATTGTTGGTCAACTCCTTTAAACCATCTACGGTATATCCGGCAGGTATGGTGAAATTGATCTGCCACCGAAGCTTTCGGGGATAACGGAGGTCGGCATCGAATTCACGCAAACGATCATCCTCATTGATATGCAATTGCCCACCCATCAGCCCGGACAGATTAACCAATAGCTTCTTGCCCGCTTTGCGGATCAGCCCTCCTACCTGGAAGGTCTCGCGAAACATCATTTCGGGTTTTTTAAAACTCCGACCCTCCGCCACCATATCAAAATTCTGGTAGGTGACCGGCCCGTCAAATTCCCTTTCCAGTTGTTGCTTCATGTAATCGGGTTTTCTTTCTTTGAACTCATCGGTCAGGGCCTTTTTTTGCTGGTAGAATTGATCGGCATATTTCTGCGGAACCCCTTCCATATCATCCGGTCCAAAATAGGTGCGGCTGTCAGTGAACATATATGGTGTAAACCGCATGGCATATCCACTGTTCCTTTCTTTTTGAATACCGGTATAGGCCGAGGTACGAACCACATTCAGCCATTTTTTTGAGGTGTCAAGGGTCACCTGGCATTGAAATAACCCTTTGTTATCATCAGCCTTTGAATCGGGGATCACAATCTTTTCCGGCAAAGCCTTGATAGTTCCACCCAACACATAGGCCTCGTTCCCGGTCATTCGCTCGTCCACATCATATAAATTCGAATGTTCCGTGGCCTTGAACACAAATTTCCCTTTGACGCGCAGACACCAGGCGAGTTCGGATTCAAATAACAAATTCGCTGGCACCGTAATATTATTGGGGGTTGTTACAACAACCTCCGATGTGATCTTTCTTTCTCCCAGCAATTTGGCCATCAGGTAAACAAATTGTTGATCGGAATAGTAATAGTTGTTGAAGACCTGTGTATGACGGATATAGTAATAGGCCATTTTAATCAAATCCTCTTCCGTAACATCCTTAGCCCCGTTGTTCTTCATCTTGTTCCACAATCCGCCGGCGATCATATCCACCGTGGCGGAGGACCCATACACATAGGTCTTTCCCGTGGCTATATAGTTGGCAAAAGCTTTTTCACCGATCTCCTTGCTATCAAAGCTGGATTTCATTTGCCCCTTGGATCCGGCAAATAATGACTTGATATCACGCCCATCGGTGTAGATGATCTGGAATTTAACCATGGGCAACACGAGGTATTCATTGACAAAATTTCCATCCTTCAGGCGGTCACGGTCTTTGTCCGTCCAGGTATAGACAGTGAAATCACCGTTCATGGATTGTTGAAAATCCGGCGCGCCATTGATGCTTCGCGCGGTGATGAATGAATTATTGTCTGTTTCGATCACGATCTTATGCACCATCAAGGGCATCACTTTCTGGCAGAGTTCATACTGGGGATCAAATGTATAATAGGGTGTTTTCTTAACATCAAGTGTACTGCTCGTTACGGATACAAATTCAAGTTGATCACCGGGCAAGAGATCCGCTACCGGGACTTTATAGTATTCATTTCGATTGCTGACGTTCTGGTCAAAAAAACTTTTGAAGAACTCAGGCACATTATCATTGTCCTCAATACTCACAGCCCTGGTCAGGGGAATCTCTTTTTTGGTGCCATCTGTTTTGTATACCACGGCGCCAAAGCCATCCATTTTGGAACTGTACCGGAAATAGAGTTCCGAAAAATCATTCACCGCCTGACGGTCCTGGAGGATCACTTTCATGTGTTTCCTTTCCACCAACACCAGTTTTTCCTTTCCTCCCAACAGACCTGACCGTTTTTTATCAAAAAGAATATGTTTTTTATAAGCCACGGCTACGGCCGATTCATCCATCCATTTGGCTGGCGATTTGGATACGGTAAAATCCTGATCGGTTTCGGCCCACACTTCTTTGGCATTTTCAGAGAGGGCATCGAGAAAATCTTCGTCGATCATTTCCTGGGCGTACAGTGAATGTCCTGTAGCAAACAGGGATAATAGGAGCAGGATCGACAGGGATCGAATAGATTGCATACTATACGTTCATTTAGCTTTTGGTAATGGTAAGCAGGTAACTGTTGAATTCCCGGATCGATTCCAGGAATACCTTCCAATCGGCAAGCTGATCGGCAGGGATGACACTTTCTTTGATCGTGAGTGTTTTTTTCAACCGCACTTTATTTCCGGTAGTTTCATAACTGCCCTCAAAGGAATATCCTGGTCGGTCGATGGTCAATTTTTCCGGCAGGTCAATACATTTTTTTCCGGCGGGTAGTACCAGCTCGAGTTCATCTTCAAAGGCAAATACCGATTCAAAATCAAATCCTTTCTGCCGTTTATCATCGGGCATATACCGGCTCAGGTTCTTGGGAAAGAAATCAATATGGACATACTGGTCATTGCCAATATTGTTGATATTATTGGACAGGTCAATATCCCCTTCGATGACGACAGGCACTTCGCGATTGGTGAGGTCACTGCTTTTGATCTGGGAGGCTTTCAGGTTTGTATTTCCAAATTCCAATATCTCTTTCAGGTAATCCTGTTGGGCATACAGCGGCATTTCCTGGTAGTGCTGGTGGAAATCCTTTCGCTCATTGCCGGTAAGGGTAAACTTTACATGCCCCTTGAGTGAATTATTCTCCAGTTGCAGTGTTGCGACGGTTCGGATCACATGATCGGTGGCTTTACTTAAGGGCACTTTTACTTCTTCAAAGGCCTCGCCTTTCTCAATCAAAGCCGATTTGCCTTGTATACGATAGGCATCCTCCCCCAGGGGATTGTATTTTTCTGTACCATCCAGGAACCAGACCTTGTTTTTAAAATAAAGGGCGGTGATGGCATGATTGTCTACGCACATAACCGGTATGCTGTGATCATAGGGCAGGTGTCTTGTCCCGATCCAGGTAAAGCGGGCGTCGTACCCTGCGATCTTGAGCATTTCTGTCAACAGGTTGGCCATACCCTTACAGTCACCATATTTTACCGAATAAACTTCCTGTGTGCTGGCAGGAATATAGCCGGCATACCCATCCTCATAGGCGATATAGCGGATATTGTCCTGCACCCAGTAATAGATCGCCTTGATCTTTTCTTCATCTGTTTTCTTATTGGCAGTGATCTGGTTCACCTGGCTCTTGAGTGGAGAGATATCATTTCCCGCCATTTTATAAAGCTGGGAATACCATTTATAAAGATCAGCCGTATTCTGAAACACATTTATTTTTTCAGAACCGTTGGTAAATGATTTTATCTGGGTAAGGATATGCGGATGGGTGTAGGCAATACCCAGGTCATTGGCTTCATTCTTCAAGGCCGGATATTCCTTGATCTTAAAAGAATAAATGGTGGCCTTACCCGAAGGTCGCCGGGTCTTTTCGACTTTGTACCCTTGAAAATTCTTCTCCACAAATTGAATATCCAACCATTCGGGCACTTCATATTCCAGCACTTTTTCTACCACCGGAAAAGGCTCGTGGAAGAAATTCCGGGTCAGGTATTTTCCATCTGTGTATTCACTCACCCAATTCATCTTTGCCACCTTTCCTTTTTCCAAAAATCGGAATGAATAGACCTGTACCCGGCTGTCATCAAAGAAGGTATTTTCATCGGTGACGGACTGGTCGAAACCACGTTTTCCGGTCAGGATATATTTATTCTGGTATTTGTCATACCGGGTAAAGCTTTTCAGTTTGACAAAGCGGTTATGGAATTTATAGTACTGAAAAATGGCAATGTCTTTTAAGCCGATGAATTCGGCTTCGCCGGTTTCTTTTACGGTTACTACGGGTTGTTTTAATTCATTGACCCCTTTTTCAAAGGTGTATTTTTCGGTGATCCGCAGGGCCACATAGGCTTCGTCTTTGAATTTTTTTCGAAGGCGCAGGCTTTCTGTCAGGTCATCCGGTGATACAGCTGATTGCCCACACAGGTTTAAGGCCGGTGCCAGGGTCAAAGCCATGATCAGGGCGAATGCAAAAGATCTCATCTCGGTATGATTTGTTGGAGGATAGATTTGGAAGAGCAATGGATGTATAGGGTGTTTAATGGTTCGTTCTACCAAGGTAGGCAAAGATCGTCATCCCAGCAAGAAACCGGGGCCAAATAAAAGGCAGATAAACATATATTTGCGGCATGCAATTGATCGAGGTAAATGACGGGTCCACCCGCAGGGACTTCCTGAAAGTTAATGCCCTTGTTAATAAGGGAAACCCGAATTATATACGTCCGCTGGACAAGGACATCAATGAAATATTCGATCCGGAAAAGAACAAGTTTTTCCGCCAGGGGGAAGCCATGCGCTGGATACTGAAAGACAGTCGCGGAAAGCTCATTGGCCGCATTGCCGCTTTTACCAATAAAAAATACAAGAACAAAGGCGACGATGTGCCTGTGGGGGGCATTGGTTTCTTTGATTGCATCGAAGACCAGTCGGCCGCCAACACGCTTTTTGATGCTGCCCGTGACTGGCTCAAATCAAAAGGCATGGAAGCCATGGATGGCCCGATCAATTTCGGAGAGCGTGATCGCTGGTGGGGGGTATTGGTAGAAGGGTTTAATCCGCCGGTGTACGGGCTCAATTACAACCCGCCCTATTATTATAAATTATTTGAATCCTACGGGTTTCAGGTATTTTATACCCAGACCTGTTTTGCGGTGGACCCCGATCTGCCGGTGAGCCAGAAGATCAAAGACCGGCATGCCCTTTTATCCAAAGACCCGGGCTATCGCGCGGAACATATTCGCAAGAACAAGCTGGAAAAATATGCAGCCGATTTTACAACGGTATATAACAAGGCCTGGGCAGGACATAGCGGTTTGAAGCAAATGAAAAAAGAGCAGGTATTGACGCTGTTCCGCAAAATGAAGCCGGTGATGGATGAAAAAGTAGCCTGGTTTGTATATTATAATAATGAACCGGTCGCCATTTTTCTCAATATCCCCGATCTCAACCAGTGGTTCAAATACCTGAATGGTAAATTCGATCTCTGGCACAAACTCAAATTCCTCTGGTATAAAGCCACCAAACCCAACCGGAGTTTTTGCGGACTGATATTTGGCATTGTCCCTGAATTTCAGGGCACTGGCGTGGATGCATACATCATCAATGAAGCGGCACTGACCATCCAGCCCCTGAAACAATACACCCGGTATGAAATGCTCTGGATCGGTGACTTCAACCCGAAAATGATCAATGTGGCCGAGAACTTCGGCGATACCTACCGAAGCCGAAAATTACATACCTACCGGTTTTTGTTTGACCGGACAAAAGAGTTCAAAAAGCATCCGATACTTGAATTCAGAAAAGGCGAAAGCTAATCGCTAATAACTAAAAGCTAATCATTTTTAGCTCTTCCCTTTTCTTTAACTTGCACCTTCGCTATGGAGAAGTTCATCGTTTCGGCACGAAAATACAGGCCCCAACTGTTTGATACAGTGGTGGGGCAGGCACATATTACCACAACGCTCAAAAATGCCATCAAACAGAATCAATTGGCCCATGCCTTCCTGTTTTGTGGACCAAGAGGTGTAGGTAAGACCACCTGTGCGCGTATTCTCGCCAAAACGATCAACTGTGAGAACAGGACCAAAGATGGGGAAGCCTGTAATACCTGTAATTCCTGTACCTCTTTTAATGAAGGTACTTCGATGAATATCCATGAACTGGATGCGGCGTCGAACAACTCGGTGGATGATATCCGCACCCTGGTGGAACAGGTTCGTTTTGCCCCACAGGCCGGCAAGTATAAAGTGTATATCATTGACGAGGTACACATGCTTAGTTCGGCTGCCTTCAATGCTTTTCTAAAAACCCTGGAAGAGCCCCCCTCCTACGCTATTTTCATTCTGGCCACAACGGAGAAACATAAGATCCTTCCCACGATCCTCAGCCGATGCCAGATCTTTGATTTCAAGCGGATCACGCTGAACGATACGGTTGAGCATCTCGAAGAAATCTGTCAGAAAGAAACGATTAAATCCGATAAAGCCGCCTTACAGGTTATTGCCCAAAAGAGCGAAGGTTGTATGCGGGATGCGTTGAGTATACTCGATAAGATCGTCAGCTTCACTGGCGGGGAACTCAATTATACCAATACACTCGAACACCTGAATATCCTGGATGCGGATTATTATTTCCGGTTGCTCGATCTTATGTTGGAGCAGGACCTGGCCGGTACCCTGGTACTGTTTGACGATATCAACCGCAAGGGATTTGAAGGTGATATGGTGATCAATGGATTTGCCGAATTCATCCGGAATTTATTGGTCTGCAAAGACGAAAAAGCTGCCGCCTTACTCGAAGTCGTGGAAAGCTTCCAGGATAAATACCGGGAAAAGGCCGCCCGGGTAAGCACCGCCTGGCTGATCAGTGCCCTGAATATTCTCGGGGAGGCTGAGTTGAATTACAAAGCGGCCCGCAATAAGAAGCTGCATGTTGAATTGGCCCTGATCAAACTCTCCTATCTGCAGCAAGCCCTGGAGATCACCGCTGAGGAAGGCGGTTTGGTAAAAAAAAAACAACTTGACCAGGTAAGACCGGTAAATTTCCGCAAGCTTACCCCATTGGAGGTAAAAACGACTGAAAAGGCCTCACCGGTTACCAAACAACCGGTTTCCACCTCTCCTAAACTCGTTATTGAAACCCCACCTGCCCGTAAAGAGCCTGTTACCGAACGGGCTCAGCCGGGTATCGCCGGAAAGCTCAGTGCACTCAATAAGATCCGAACCAAGGTGGGAGGCCCTGCTGGAACGGAAGCCGCTACTCAGGCTCCACAGGTATTGGAGGAAAAAGCACTACAGGAAGCCTGGAATGCATTTATTGCCAAGCTAAAGGAAGAAAAGAATTCAGCCGCCCAGCCCTTTCAGTTGGCCAGTTTACGGATCACTTCGGCCAATAGTTTTGAGGCCATCACCAATAATAACCTGGAACAAAAGTTCCTGGATAAAGAGCGGATACATGCCAGTGAATTTCTCCAGCAACAATTGAATATCCGCCCTATCCAGTTCACGATCCTCATCGAGGAAAACCCCGATCAGAAACCCAAAGCGGATGCCCCACCCACCATTCGCGAGCAATACCTGGAAATGGTGAAGGACCATCCCCTGGTCAAAGAGCTGCGCGAGCGGCTGGGATTGGAACTGGACTACTGATTGATTCCCTATTTTACCTTAATTTCGAGCCAAAATTTGCTTTACATGGCTGAAACGATTTTAATGCCCAGGCTAAGTGACACGATGACGGAAGGTGTGATCGCGGCCTGGCACAAAAAAGTGGGCGACCCGGTTAAAAAAGGCGACCTGTTGGCGGAGATCGAAACCGATAAGGCCACCATGGAGTTGGAAAGCTATAAAGATGGCGTATTACTGCATATCGGCACCGAAAAGGGCGGAAAGCTACAGGTAGATGACCTGCTGGCTGTGGTCGGTAGTGCCGGGGAAGATATTTCCGGTATCATTGGTTCAACCGGAGGTAAAAAAGCAGCTCCCAAAAAAGAGGCCCCTGCTCCAGCGGCCGCTCCAACCGCAGCTCCTGCCGCCTCAACACCTGCCTCACCGGCCTTGGATGTTTCCAAAATGGATGAAGTGGTATTGATGCCCCGGCTTAGTGATACCATGACCGACGGCGTGATCGCTTCATGGGCAAAGAAAGTAGGCGATACCGTGAAAAAAGGTGACCTGCTGGCGGAGATCGAAACCGATAAAGCCACCATGGAACTGGAAAGCTATAAGAACGGAACCCTGTTATACGTTGGTGCCGAGAAAGGACAGAAGATCGCTGTAAACGACCTGCTCTGTATCATAGGTGAAAAAGGAAAGGTGGATGTGGATGCTATCGTAGCCGCTGTAAAAGGCGGTGCTGCTGTGGCAACAGCTACAACAGCCGCTGCGGCAGCCGGTCAACCCGCCGCGGAGGCAAAATCAACGGAGGTGGCTGCTGTTCAGGAATCACAACATAACGGAAGGGTAAAGGCCTCCCCGCTTGCCCGCAAACTTGCAGCCGATAAAGGCATTGATATCTCCCGCGTACATGGCTCCGGCGACGGTGGCCGTATTGTAAAGGCCGATATCGATAATTTCAAAGCCTCCCCTGCTCCCGAAAAAGCTTCCGCGACGTCATCATCGGCGCCCGTCGTTGCTTCCGGACCAGTAGGTCAGGTAAGCTTTGAAGATGTGCCGGTATCCCAAATGCGTAAGATCATTGCTAAACGCTTGGCAGAAAGCAAATTCACTGCCCCCCATTTTTATTTGACCATGGCCATTGATATGGATAAAGCGGTAGAGAGCCGGGCAAAGATCAATGAAGTGGCACCCGTTAAGATCTCCTTTAATGATATGGTGCTGAAAGCCTGTGCGCTGGCACTGAAACAACACCCCGCTGTCAACAGCAGTTGGATGGGTGACCATATTCGTAAAAATCATCATGTAAATATTGGCGTTGCTGTAGCAGTAGAAGATGGATTGCTGGTGCCTGTGGTACGGTTTGCCGATGGCAAATCTTTGTCGCAGATCGCCTCCGAAGTGAAAACATTTGCCCAGAAAGCCAAGGATAAAAAATTGCAACCAGCTGATTGGGAAGGAAACACTTTCACCATTTCCAATCTGGGGATGTTTGGGATCGAGGAATTTACAGCTATCATCAATCCACCGGATGCATGCATCCTCGCAGTTGGCGCCATTAATCAGGTGCCCGTAGTCAAAAATGGTTCTGTGGTTCCTGGAAATGTGATGAAAGTGACTTTGAGTTGCGATCACCGTGTGGTAGATGGCGCAACGGGTTCTGCATTCCTGCAAACATTGAAGTCCCTGTTGGAAGAGCCATTGCGGATGCTTGTGTAGATTGTTTTTTCCTCCTGAAAAAGTCAGAAAAAAATCATTTTATAATGTCCTGGTTTTCCACCGGGACATTTTCTTTTTAGTTAATTTCGGTCATCAACCTTATTAACATGCTACTTGACATAACAGGCTGGTGGAATGCCCTGGATTCTTTTGAAAAGATCATTTGGACCATCGCCTTAATTTTCTCCCTTTTATTTCTTGTACAAACGATCATGTCCTTTGTTGGCGGGGATTCTTCCGACACAGATTCGATTGGTGATTCAGATGAAGCCATTGGAGACGATGATGGTGTCGGCACCCAGTATTTTACCATCAAAAACCTGATCGCTTTTTTTACCATGTTTGGCTGGGCTGGAGTAGCGGCCTATTCAAGTGGCTATGGAAAAGGTGTCAGTATACTGATCGCATTACTGGCGGGGTTAGGTATGGTGGCCCTGATGATTCTCTTGTTGCGTAACGTGGGACGTTTAAAGGAAAGCGGAACCATGGAGATCAATAATGCTGTCGGGAAACTGGGAGAGACCTATATACCCATTCCTGCCAAAAACGAAGGTGCTGGCAAGGTGCGGATCACTATTCAGAATTCCTTACACGAAATAAAAGCCATTACGGAAGATGAGGTAACAATTCCAACGGGCAAAATGATCAGAGTCCTGAGGATATTAAATAATGAGATACTGGTTGTTACTGCACACTTATCCTAATAAATTAAACTGAAGTTTTATGGAACCATTGCTGGTCGTCATTGTCGTCGCGGTCGTTTTTTTATTTATTCTATTAATTTCTTTATTCAGGAGGTATAAGCGTTGTCCTTCAGACCGGATCCTCGTTGTTTACGGAAAGGTTGGGAAAGGTCCCGATGGATCTCGCACAGCTAAATGTATCCATGGCGGAGCGGCGTTTATCGTTCCGGTTATACAGGACTATGCCTTTCTTGACCTGACCCCGATTTCTATCGAAGTAAATCTGACCAGTGCGTTGAGTAAACAAAACATCCGTGTGGACGTACCCTCCCGTTATACGGTTGGTATCAGCACAGAGCCCTCTGTGATGCAGAATGCCGCTGAGCGTCTGCTGGGTTTACAAAGACCGGAGGTACATGATCTCGCCAAAGACATCATCCTGGGTCAAATGCGCCTCGTTGTGGCGATGATGGATATTGAAGAGATCAATAATAACCGGGATAAGTTCCTGGCCAATATTGCCTCCAATGTCGAAGCCGAATTGAATAAGATCGGTTTGAAAATGATCAACGTGAACGTTACCGATATCAAAGACGAGAGCGGTTATATCGAGGCCCTGGGTAAGGATGCTGCCGCCAAAGCCATTAATGAGGCCAAGATGCGGGTGGCGGAACAAGAGAGGACCGGGGATATCGGTAAAACCCTTGCAGAGAAAGACAGGGATATTAAAGTGGCTGAAATGCTCCGTGACCGCGATACAGAGGTCGCCATGGCCAATAAAGACAAAGAGATCAAGATCGCCGGCGCAAACCGGGATGAACATATTGGTAAAGCAGAAGCGGAAAGGGACAGCCGGATCAAGATGGCGGAAGCCAATGCCCTTGCTGTCCAGGGAGAAAACCAATCCAAGATCCAGATCGCCGATTCTGATGCGAAAAGACGGGAAAGAGAAGCAGAAGCACTAAAAATAGCCATCTCAGCCGAAAAAGTACAAACAGCAAAAGCTCTGGAAGAAGCCTACCTGGCAGAACAAAGAGCGGAAAATGCACGTGCTGAGAGAGACCGCGCTGCACAAAATGCGAACATTGTAGTAAGTGCAGAGATCCAAAAGCAAAAAGCCATCATTGAAGCCCAGGCCGAAGCAGAAAGATTGCGGGAAAGAGCCAAGGGTGAAGCAGATGCGATTTTTGCCAAACTGGAAGCCGAAGCCAGAGGTATGTATGAAATTCTGACCAAACAAGCCGAAGGCCTTGACCGGATCGTGAAAGCCGCCGGGGATGATCCCAAAGATGCCGTGTTATTGCTTATAGCTGACAAATTACCTGAACTGGTCAGATTACAAACCGAAGCCATAAAGAATATCAAGATCGATAAGGTGACCGTATGGGATGGGGGACAACAAACAGATGGCAAGAATTCAACAGCCAATTTCGTGAGTGGACTTTACCGCTCCGTACCACCACTTAAGGATATTTTCGATATGGCAGGCATGGATCTTCCAACTTATCTTGGCAAGAAAAATGCCGGAGATTCGAACACCGTACAATCAACGGAATAGTCCGAATAATTCCATTTCTTTGCAGCTAATACTTTAAAGACCTTTTACTTAGGTCTTTTTTTATGAAAGCTGCCTTCACCACAATAATATTGGTACTGAACCTTTGGGTATCCGCGCAAAATTACACCGCGACCAATGGATCATCATACACCGGTTCGCTCAATGTTCACAACAACCCGGCCGCCATGGTCAATGTACCCGTTAAATGGGACCTGACCCTGTTTGGTTTCCAGGATAAACACTACACCAATATTGTAGATGTTTTCAAATACTCCCTTATTTCCAATCCGGCCAATTCGGAATACCTGGTGAAAGAGGGAAACTTCAAACGCTATGGTGCCGTCAATGCCAACCTGAACCTGCTAAATGGGCGTATCGCCCTGAATAAACAGAATGCCATTGCCTTTGGCATCAATGTCAGGTCTTATACCGATGTCAAATCTTCTGTCTATAACTATATCGATACGATCAAGCGATTTGGCGAATTCTTTGGCATGAATGAAGCCAACCAGGGAATGACCGGATCGCTGGTTAACAGTTCCTGGGCTGAACTCTATCTGTCGTATGGACGCACGATCTATGAAAATGAATTCCTCCGGTTAAATGCAGGACTTACTCTCAAGGGCAACCGGGGAGTAGCCGGAATCTTTGCCAATATTGACAATGGCCGTTTTCAACGGATTCCCGCCACTGACCCCGTCGAATACCTGGTCACCAGTGCGGAGACCCGCTGGGGGTATTCCTCCAACCTCGACCGATGGGATGGCAATCAAAGTACGGGGAAGAACCTGGGTTCCTTTTTTTCTTTTACCGAAAGTGGTGCCTCCGCCGATATCGGTTTTGAACTGCTGTTAAAACCCGTCGCCCCGGAAACACCCGAAACCGAAGAAAGCTATTTTGACTATGACTGGAAGATCGGGCTTTCCTTTCTTGATCTGGGCTATACCCAATATCATTTTGGCAAATACAGCACAGCGGTAGCCAGTATACGTCCCAATGTAACAGACCTGCGCCTGGATCGTAGTCTGGACTCCACCACCAAGACCCTCCGATCTTTCAAGGACAGCCTTTCCTCTTTATACCAATTCTCTGGCACCTACGAAGGAAAATACCGGATCAACCACCCCGCCAGAATGGTCGTAAATGTTGACCGCTTTGTAACCGGATCCTTTTTTGTGAATGCCGAATTATCTGTTGACCTCTCCAAACTCCCGATCAAGGACAATATCCGGGTCAGGGATATTAACCAACTGACGATCACACCCAGATGGGAGACCAAACGAAAAGGTTTTTATATCCCTGTCTATGTCAATGACCGAAGCCAGTTCTGGATCGGTGGGGCCGTGCGCCTGGGACCCGTCCTGTTTGGGGTCCATAACCTGGCCAATATATTCTCCCAAAAGAAAATCACCCGGGGTGGCGGCTACTTCGCCATCATCCTTCGCTCCCGCGATATCACCGGATCGAGAGGGGATAGAAGGCTGGATTGCCCGAAGTGATAACGTGAGGCGCGTGAGGCGTGAGGCGTGAGACGTGAGAAGCAACTCACGCCTCACGTCTCACGATTCACGTCTCACGATTGACGTCTCACGATTGACGTCTCACGATTGACGTCTCACGTTTAAAACTTTTCTTTCAATATTTTTTGAAACTTCAGTAACAATCTCTAATTTTACACCATGAAACTCACTGAAGCCAAACAACAATTCATCAGCAGCTGGGGTGGTTTTGGTACCCATTGGGGGATCAACCGCACCATGGCACAGATACATGCCTTATTGCTGGTAAGTCCTGACCCCCTGACCCAGGACGACATCATGGAAGAATTGAACATCAGCCGGGGGAATACCAACATGAACATTCGTGAACTCATTAACTGGGGTCTGGTCGAAAGGGTGATCCTCTCCGGGGAAAGAAAGGAATATTTTAGTGCGGAGAAGGATATCTGGAAAGTGGTCAAGCAGATCGTTAAAGAGCGGAAGAAAAGGGAATTGGAACCCATGCTCGATTTGCTTAATAAGCTTGAGGCGGTTGAAGGTGACAAGAAGGATAAAAAGGTAAAAACCTTTGTGGATACGGTAAGTGGAATCAAAAAGCTTGGCCAACAAGCTGATCGTACACTCGATGTAATGATCAAAGCCGAGGAGAACTGGTTTGTAGGAAACCTGGTTAAGTTCTTTAAGTAATCATCTCCGATTTTAAAATTAATTGAAATGAAAACGATCAAACTGGCGGACCTCGTCACCAATCTTCTTTTGATCCTGGGCGGGACCATTTACTATATTCAGCAGGGAGGAACTTCTTTTATGTGGATTTATACAGTGGTTGGGGGCTGGCAAATCTTAAGTATGATTACCCATATTCTGCTGAAAGACCAATATACTCCCTCTTCGCACCGCCGTATTTACCAATTCACCATACTGGTGTTATTTCTATTGGGATTACTCTCCCTTCTACTCGGTGTCTGGGATGTTCCCTTATTCATCTTCTACCTCTACCTGATGGTATTCCTGCCCTTGATCCTGGCTCCTTATTATACGTTGATCTGTCTGGAGGAATATAAAACCCTTCGTCGCCGGGAATTCATACATCTCAAGTAAACGTTTCGTTCATCTACTTATAAAAATGACGACCATGAACAGCTCCATTCTTTTTTATGACGATCATTGCCCACTCTGTGTATGTTATACCAAATTCTTTGTCAGGACTGGTTTATTAGCCCCAGAGGAGAGGCAGGCCTTTTCTGCTATCCCTGAAAAATGGCTGTCAAAGATCGATTTTGTGAAGGGCACCAATGAGATCCCGCTGGTAAACAAAGAAACCGGCAAGGTACTCTATGGCATTGATGCCTTGTTGGAGATTCTGGGTCGAAAGATGCCTGTTGTAAAGACCATTGGGCATTGGGCACCCATCAATTTTTTACTTCGGAAATTATACAAACTCATTTCGTATAACCGCAAAGTGATCACCGCTATACCTTGCGGGCCTGGCGAAATAGATTGTTCACCTTCTTTTGACTATCGGTATCGAACATTATTTCTTTTCCTCGGGCTTCTCTTTAATACCCTTATGTTGATACCAGCCCACCAGTTGCTCCAATCCATCCCCACTTACACGCTCACTTTTTGGGAATTACAAACAGGGCATTTTCTATTGGTGGTTTGTAACCTCAGCCTGGCATTTTTCTTAAAGAAAGAGAAGGCCTTTGAATTCCTGGGGCAGGTGAACATGCTGGCGCTGACCTCCAATCTTCTGCTTATACCGCTAATCGTATCGGCAGCCTGGTTATCAGTGGTGGCGGTTAAGGTTTTTCTGGTGATGCTTGTGGTACTCGTTTTCCGGGAATATATCCGGAGAATGAGTTATGCCGGCATCCTCAAATCCTATTCCTGGATCGCCGGTGTACAATTAGGTGGGATGGCTTTGTTCCTACTCTTTTTATTTGGAAACAAGTAGTGCACTTTTTCAATCTACAGTTTCTCGCAGCGCTCGCCAAGATCTTTGCGGGGCTGCGAGAAACAAATACGCGGGGATCCGTGTAATCCCATAATTCCTCAAATACTGGTAATTTTGTAGTATGTCTGCCAAAAAAACCCTCATACTCGGCGCTTCCGACAATCCGTCCCGGTACAGCTATCTGGCCTTACAACGGTTGAAATCACATGGACACCCGGTAGAAGCTATCGGGCGTAAGAAAACCGTGGTTGGCGATACCCTGATCGGTACCGAAAAAAAGGTTTTGGAAAACATTGACACCGTTACCCTCTATCTCAACCCAACACATCAGAAAGAATACTACGATTATATCCTTTCTCTCCAACCCCGGCGGATCATCTTTAATCCCGGAACGGAGAATGATGAACTTTTATCTCTGGCACAAAAGCAGGGAATACAAACACTGGAAGCTTGTACACTGGTCATGCTGTCAACGGGACAATACTAACCATTGTAAAATTTTCATCGGGCATACCCCATCGGTACTTAGCATTTACACCACGTAGTATTACCAGTATTGTTAACCGACTATTACTGAATTTCAAAAATGCTAAGGGTAAATCATTGCATTTGCAAAAATTAATACTGATTTTTGAAATCCGTCCCCACTGAAAGCAACAGTAATAAAATTTACTGGGCAAAAATCCGTTATTATAAAAAATCCAAACAATGAAAAACCTGAAAAGAGGTTCCCTCCTCTTTGTCTGTGTCTGTTTCGTTCTGACCCTCGCGGCGCAGGACAAGCCATTACCGGTACGGGAGCCGGACCTTTCCAAACCAACCCTTTTTCAAGAATTACCATCACGGATACCCTGCTCTGTTTCAGAGCTTCAATCCCTTTTACAAGTCCAGCAAGATCAACGTGTAGATAGAAACTTCGGAAATGGATTTGATTTCCGTGGCGTGGTAACCTCCAAATCTGAGCCCGGCGACAGTACGGTGCGCAGTGTAGCGATCCGTTCGACCAATTTCAACGGAGCGCTGATGCACATCGCCCGCATAACGGAGGCCGATGGATCGGTCCGGTATACCGGAAGGATCATTAGTCTCCAGCACCAGGATGCCTATGAACTGGTGCAGGAAAAGAATGCTTATTATTTTATTAAAAAAGGTTTTTATGATTTGATCAACGAATGATCGACAGCTAGGTCCGTTTTTAATCCCTATCCGCCCTTCGAAAACGCAACCACCTACTACTATGAAAAGCATTTTACGAACCGTACTTACCGCCCTGTTCACCGCGCACCTGGTCTTTGCACAAGCCCAGGTGCCGGTGCTTAACAGCTTCCCTTCTGCCAGTGCCACTATTTTGTTGGATTTTGATGGAATGTATGTCACCGGCACCGTCTGGAATTTCTCCGGCCCCTTTTCTGCCAACACATCCGGCCTTACCAATGACCAGGTTACCGAGGTATTTAACCGTGTGGCTGAAGATTATCGTCCTTTTAATATCAATATCACCACCGAAGAAGCCAAATACACCGCTGCTCCGGCCAGTAGCCGTATGCGCGTGATCATTACTTCCTCCTACGAATGGTATGGCAGTGGTGCAGGGGGTGTAGCCTATGTAAATTCTTTTAAATGGGGAGACGGAACGCCCTGTTTTGTTTTCTCTTCTTTGTTTGGATATAATGTAAAAAATATTGCCGAAGCCGTTTCGCACGAGGCCGGGCATACGGTCGGACTTCGCCACCAAAGCACATACGATGGTGCCTGTTTTAAAACCTCTGAATACAATTGGGGGCAGGGAACAGGTGAAATTGGTTGGGCCCCGATCATGGGTGCCGGGTATAACCAGAATATGACCGTATGGCATAATGGACCTAACTCATTTGGCTGCGCCAGTATCCAATCCGATCTGGATGTGATCACGAGCAGTTACAATGGATTTGGTTTCCGGACAGATGACAACGGTAATAACTTTGCCGCTGCCACCAACCTGAGTTTTGATGTATCCGGGCAATTCACCATCAACGGTGTAGTGGAACGTACAACCGATATCGATTACTATGAGTTTAACCTCCCCGAATTCGGAAACTTCACGCTTGATGCCATTCCCTACAATGTTGGCACGGGTAATGCCGGATCTGACCTGGATATGAACGTGGTGATCTACGACCAATATTTCAATGCCCTTGGCACCTATAATCCCGGTAATCAACTCAGTTCTCTTATCGACACAATTTTATCTGCAGGCACTTATTATATCAGTGTAAATGGAGATGGAAATATGTATGCTTCAGAATACGGCAGTCTGGGCTCTTATTCTTTACAAGCCGGATTTATTGATGGTACCCTGCTCCCCATTCAAGACCTCAGGCTCAATGGTATTGCAGACCAGAACCTGCATAACCTGGAGTGGTCCATTCTGGCTGATGAGCCGATCTCCCAATTAACGATACTCTACTCCACCGATGGACGCCAATTCAAAACGCTGGTCAATCTAAGTCCGGATAAAAGAAATTACTCCTGGTTCTTTAACGAAAACAAATCCATTCAATACCGGATCATGGCCACCCTTGAAACCGGTCGCAAAGAATACTCCAATACGATCATCCTCCGTTCCGGTAGCTTTACCAAGCCAACGCTGATCGGCAACCAGGTACGGTCTACCTTGTCGGTCAACAGTCCTGGCGATTACCAATTCCAGGTTCTCGACTATAATGGACGATCCATTCGCACCGGAAAGATCCAGAAAGGGTTCAATTCCATTGAAACGGGTTCGGGTGCATCTGGAATCTACCTGATCCGCTTTATGGGAAATGGGCAGGTTTGGACAGAGAAATTCTTCAAAAACTAATCCATAAAGACTACATAGTAAAAGCTAATAGCCTTGCGCTATTAGCTTTTTGCATTAGGTTAATCCACATTTAATAAACAAGATTCCTCAAATCCGGAGGTTTTTCGATAACTTAGGAAAACCTCTTTACTATGCGTTGGAGAAAATTTAATGGCGAAACCATTGATCTCCCCATCTACCAGGCCGTTGAAAACGCCATCCGGCGTGAGACGGAAAAAGGTTTCCACTTAAAGGTTTGCATTGGCACTGACTCTCAGGTGAAAGGACAGGAGACCGAATTTGCCACGGTCATTGTCTTTTTGCGCGAGGGGCACGGAGGGTTCATGTTCATACAAAATGACAAGACCCGTCAACGCTTTACCATCAAGGAACGGATGCTGACTGAAGTAGCCAGGAGTATTGAGATCGCGTATGAGCTTTGCAATTTGTTCACTATTTACAATGTGGACATGGAAGTGCATGCGGATATCAATACTAACCCGCAATTCAAAAGCAATGATGCTTTGCGGGAAGCCATGGGATATATCCTGGGTATGGGATTTGCTTTCAAGGCCAAACCGGAGGCTTTTGCAAGCAGTAGTTGCGCCAACAAGATCGTAAACTGATCCCGCCCCGGTTTCGATTGATTTCTGCCGGGAAAAACGGCAGCAAATACCTGTCACCCCAACGCAACCGTTTTGTTCAAAAAAATAATCTGAAATTTTACATTAATTGATCAGCGTAAAAACTCTGTGCTTGCCGAAGCATCGGTAGTAGAGTCAGGCTGATTGGACATGAATAGAGAGGGGCTGGAACTGGTCTTCTGAAGAACTCCCAGTTTCTTTGTGTCTTCATTCGCTACGTAGAAGAAGAAAAGGGCGACTCCAAACAAGGCTAGTACAAGGATCTTTTCAGAGAGTAATCTTTTCATATGAAGGTTAAATCCGGGGGCAAGATACTCAAATAAGCCTATAAATCGTTGGAAAATGCCCTGTTTTCAAGGGGTGTGGATATTATCACTGTTGTTCAAGTCATTAATGTAGTCGAGAATTTCCTCCCGACCCAGTTTAGTAAGCGCAGAGGTAGTGAACCAGGGAGGCAGCGATTCCCAATTCTCTTTCATCTTATCCAGAAAAGCATTGATATTACGCTGGGTGGCCATGGGTTTATTCTTATCGGTCTTGGTAAATACGATCGAAAAAGGGATACCCCATTTACCCAACTGCTCTATGAACTCGAGATCGATAGCCTGAGGAGTATGCCGGCTATCAATCAGGGTAAATACGTTCACCAGGTTCTCCCGTTTGCGCAGGTAATTCTCGATCATTTGTTCCCAGCGACGGCGGTCCTTCTGCGCTACTTTGGCATAGCCATAACCGGGAAGGTCAACCAGATACCATTTTTGTGCCTTGGACCTCTCCCCTTTTTTAGATAGAATCTCAAAATGGTTGATCAATTGTGTTTTTCCCGGGGATGCAGAGGTTTTTGCCAATTTCTGGTTGTCACAGAGCATATTGATAAGGGAAGATTTACCCACATTGCTCCGGCCAATAAAGGCATATTCCGGTCTGTCGGGTTTGGGGCATTTGTCCCAGTAGGCGGAGGAAATGAGGTAGGTAGCTGAATGAATCTGCATATAGAGTGATGATGGTGGACGGATGACAGATGACGGATGACGGTCCAACATCCGTCATCTGTCATCTGTCATCTCTATTCTGCAAGATAACCGATATTTTCCTCCTAACTTTGCGCCGCTATGCAGCCACACGATCATATTAAACCCTTTTCGGAATCGAGCAAGGGCAAGAAGGAACAGGTAGAGGAAATGTTTGACCGGATTGCCGGTCGATACGACCTGATGAACCGGTTTTTATCAGCTGGGATCGATATTGGATGGAGGAAAAAAGCCATCCGTATTTTGCAGGAAGACCAGCCAAAACAGATACTGGATGTGGCTACCGGCACAGCGGATATGGCCATTCTCACCTGTAAAATGTTAAAACCCGACAAGGTCACCGGTATCGACCTTTCGGCGCAGATGCTGGACATTGGCAGGCAAAAGGTTGAAAAAGAAGGGCTTACAAATCATATACAATTGCTAAAAGGCGATGCGGAGGCAATAAATTTTCCTGATGCGTCGTTTGATGGCATAATGGTTGCGTTTGGGGTACGCAACTTCGAGAATCTGGAAAAGGGACTGGGCGAATTGCTCCGCGTCCTGAAGCCAGGTGGGAAATTGGTTGTGCTGGAGTTTTCCAGGCCAAGGAATTCGGGATTCAGAAAGATTTACAACCTGTATATGGGTTTGGTGGCCCCGCAAGTGGCCCGTTGGCTGAAACAGAACAAGGAAGCCTACGAGTACCTGAAAGAATCATCTGCCGCTTTCCCCGATCGAGCTGATTTTGTTAACCTGTTAAAGAGTACCGGTTTTACCCAAACGGGGTTTAAACCGCTAAGTTTTGGAATATGTTGCATCTACAATGGAAGAAAGTCCGCAAGCTGATCCCTTTCGTTTTGATCCTTGGATTCACCGGGTCCTTTTCTCCCATTGCCGCCCAAATGGTTGAACTCAACCAACCTGACCATGATGCCAAACCTTATTATTTTGGTATCACCCTGGGTTTTCAACAAGCCAGTTTTCATGCAGAAAAACACCCCCGGTTCCTTCAATATGATTCCGTGATGGTGGCCCAACCATTGAATGCCGTAGGTTTTCAACTGGGTTTACATGCTACCGCACCGATTACCAACCGCCTCGAAGCCCGTTTCAACCCCACCCTGATGTTCAATCAGCGGAATATCGCCTATACCCTGAAATATCCCGATCCCCTGGACGGCACCAATATCACCAAAAACATAGAATCGGTGATCTTCTCGTTTCCTTTTCAATTAAAATTCAATAGCGACCGGATCGGCAACTTTCGGGTATATATGCTCGGAGGGGTTAAAGCCGATCTCGATCTTGCCGCCAATGCCCGCGCCAAAAGGGCCGAAGACCTGGTCAAACTCCAAAAGTTCGATTATGGCGTGGAAGCAGGAATCGGTTTCAATTTCTATTTCCCCAGTTTTATCTTCTCCCCGGAGATCAAAATAAGCAACGGCCTGCGGAATATCCATAGCCGTGATGAATCCCTGAAATACTCCAATATTTTTGACCGGATCCAGTCAAGAATGATCATGTTTAGCATCCATCTCGAAGGATAGTTTCCACCACTTTGTTGTCGTGTATTTTGTCGTGTAAATGCTGTTTTCTGGCATTTAGTTTTCAGTCAACTTTGTGATATAATCGGATTGAATCCTAAACAAAATAAATAAACGAGTTATGGTACCGAGGTACTTTAATTATTTTGACGGGGCGACATACAAAGTTCTTACAGCACGCCAATTTCAGGAATTCGCAAAAAAAAATAAGCTGATAGCAAAAAATGCAATTTTTATCCCCCCAAGGATTGGAAGTAACGGATTTGGAAAATTTTATATAAGAGAAGGTTATGTCTCATCACCAAAAATATTCAAATCAGCCACCGAAATCTGGCTTTGAACGGGAATTTTTTAATTCCATTATCCAACAACAAAAAAGAAGGTTTGATCTGGAAGAAAAACAGATCGAATTAGAAGAGAAAAAACTGGAATACAATACAAAACTTTCAGAACTGTCCTTACAGTATGAATCTGAAATGCAAAAAAATAAATCTACAAATTATAGAAAAGTGATAATAACTCAAGGGGTTATCGTCACTATAATTGTTATTTTGTTTTTATCCTTTATTGGGTTTGCATTAATGATAGGAAAAGATGCAATTGTCAATCAGGTCATAATATTCTTTACGCATTTAGTAACCCTCTTGATTGGTATGTTTCTTGGAAACAAACTAAACAAAAATTCAATGGTGCTTGAAAACAGGACAGATATGCATGTGGATATCTAACCTCGTTGAATTTCAATTTTGTTATAATCAAAACTCAAACTCTCTCCTAAAAGCATTCCATCGTACTCCAACCGACAATATCTTGGCAGAACTATTTCGGGATGAATTGGATGGTACATCAAATTTGCGGTAAACTCCTTGCGCTTCTATAAAAAGATTGGGGCGTAGTTCATACGACAGTAAGAAAGAACCATACATGGATTTGGCCTCTGTACCCGAGCCAATTTCATAACCATAATCACCCACCCTGAACGGCGGTATATTTGGCAAAAAGATATTGCTGCCAAAACTCTGCGCTCCAACATTCAAACCCTGCTTCCAACTCATCAACTTCCCTAAGATCGTCCAGCGTGGTGCCGGTTGATAGCGAAGGATGGCAATAACCTCATTGAAGTTGGCCCCCAGGGGATGAGCCAACGGTTGGTTATAATGGGTATAGTTGGCCACCGAATCACGGTGCGAATAGGTAAACGGACGCACCCTGTTCATTTCCACCTGCAGGTCCAGGTTATCAATCCCAAATGCATCAATGTATTTCGCACCTAATTGAAGTCCCCATTTATTGGCCCACCATCCGTCATTCCGCTTGATCTGTGCCAGGTTGAATTCGTCCAACAGGAATTGCCCATACACCTGAAACTGTTTGCGGATATTCGCTTTGAAATCAAGTCCAGCCACCGAGTTATCAAAACTTCCGTTTTGCTGCTCAATGGAACGATAGAAAATTACCGGGACAAGGTAGCCAAACTCAAACCGGTTGCTCCGGCCAAAGACCACCCCTTCAAACAGCCCCACATTGATGGATTTGGTCAGCTGCACATCCAGGTGGTGCATCGCGGCATATTTTTTCCGGAGTAACCGGTCCGCAGCGCGTGGCTCTGTCTGGGTCAATTCCATAAAGATGTTCTGGTAATTGAATTTCCAGATCCGGGTATTGAGTTTTAAGAAAAGTGTATTCTGACTAAAATCACTCAGGAAAAGGCTACGGTACCCATTGCCGATAAAATTGCGGTCATAGCCAAAAGTGATATCAATGTATTTCGCGGCATTAAAGGTGAAGTAACCTCTGGCATCAAAATAATCAAACCCCGTACCCTTGAAATTTTTATAATAACCGCCGCCGGGAACAGATTTAAAACTATCCTCCCAGGCCTGCACATAGAAAGGATCCCGCTCCTGGTTCTCGGTCAGGTACGCGGCAAACCCGATCTTATTCGAAATTCGTCCCCTCAACGCCAGGCCACGAGTATTTTGAAAAAGCGTCTCATCATTCCCACTCTCCTTCATATACCTGAACTGGATCACCGGATTGATGACCAGATCAAAATCTTTGATGTGGACCTCATACAAATTGGATGGAGTCTGGTAAAAACGTCCCAAAGGTTTGCGACTCGCCAGCCTGAGCCGGACGCTATCGGGCAGCTCCTCGATGTTGTCCTGCAATAAACCCTGGATATTATAGGCATCTGTTTTGGAGAGTGACTGCATACCCACATGCTGCTCCCATCTCCCCACTGCCCCTGCCGCATATCGACGGGTGAGATAGCGGTTCTTGGAGAAATTCAGGACAGAATCCTTTTGCGCTTTGATCTCCAGCCTTTCCAGGATGATCTGGTCTTTGGAACCTTGCTGAAGAAAAGTGGACTGGGCAAATGCCGTAGCCGATGAAATGGCCATTGCCAAAACGACAAGGAGGGGGCGTTTTTGATTAAATTGCATGTGATATTGAATTGAAGCTGGTGACAAGTTAGCCAAATAATGGCTCACGGAAAGCCCTGAACACACAGAAAAATATTTAACGAGATATGGGTCAATATATTATAAAGAATGCCCGGATTGTTAATGAGGGAAGCATACAGGAAGGTGACCTTTGGATAAAAGAGGGCCGGATCGAACAGGTAGGCGGGGTCATTTCCGGAGGAAATACAAAGGCGGAAGAGATCGTTGCTGATGGTAAATACCTGCTCCCGGGCTGTATTGATGACCAGGTTCATTTTCGGGAACCCGGTCTTACCCACAAGGCCAATATCTACACTGAAGCCAGGGCTGCAGTGGCCGGTGGGGTGACAAGTTTTATGGAAATGCCTAATACCATCCCCAATGCCCTGACACAGGAATTGCTTGAAGATAAATATGCCATCGCCGCCCGCTCCTCCCTGGCCAATTATTCTTTTTTTATGGGGACCGGGAATGACAATGCCGATGAAGTACTCAAGACCAATGCCCGCAAAAAGGATATCTGCGGGGTAAAGATCTTTATGGGTTCTTCCACGGGCAATATGCTGGTGGATAATCCTAATACACTGGATAAAATATTTCGCGAAAGCGAAGTCCTGATCGCCACCCATTGCGAGGACGAACGGATCATTCGACTGAACAAAGAAAAAAGAATGGCCACCGGCGAACCCCTCACACCTGCCGATCATCCGGTGATCAGGGATGAGGAGGCCTGCTACGAATCTTCGCTGATGGCCATTCAGATCGCCAAAAAATATGATACCCGGCTCCACATCCTCCATATCAGTACCGAAAAAGAACTGGCCCTGTTCACCAATATGTTTCCCCTGAAACAGAAAAGGATCACCGCCGAAGTATGTGTACACCACCTGCATTTCACAAGTGATGACTATGCCACCCTGGGCAACCAGATCAAATGCAATCCGGCGATCAAAGCGCCGCATAACCGTGATGGATTATGGAAGGCCCTGCTGGATGACCGGTTGGATGTGATCGCTACCGACCATGCCCCGCATACCTGGGAGGAAAAGAATGAGCCCTATGAAAAAGCACATGCCGGTTTACCGCTTGTACAGCACTCGCTCAACCTGATGCTGTACTATCACCATCAGGGAAAGATCAGCCTGGAAAAGATCGTGGAGAAAATGAGCCATGCCGTGGCGGATTGTTTTGAGATAAAGGACAGGGGCTATATCCGCGAAGGCTATATGGCCGACCTGGTATTGGTTGACCTGGAACAACCCTGGCAGGTAAACAAGAAGAATATCCTGTACAAATGTGGCTGGAGCCCGTTGGAAGGTTTTAACTTCCCGGCCTCGGTGACACATACCTTTGTAAACGGGCATTTGGTATATGGAAACGGAGTGATCAATGAATCTCAATGGGGACAGCGTCTCCAATTCAACCGATAATGCAAATTGACAAACAGACCTTCAACGACATTGCCATCTTCCAAAACGAAGAAGAATTCTCCATTTTTCATAAACTCAACTTCACCCGCACCAATTATGGCCGTGAATGGTTGAAGTATTTTTTCAACGAACCCCACTCCGATCTCAGGCGTATTCTGGGTACCCAGAAGATCATTCAAACCCTTTCCGAAAAACTCGATCAATGGCCTGCCAATATCAGCAATGGTACGCTCCTGGTCATGGAAAAATACCTGGATTACAGTCTCGACCCCATGCCCGAGCATCCCAATCCTATCAATTCCTTTTTCTACCGGGCCCTTCACTCGGAAGACTATTCCATGATCAAATATTCGGTCAAACATTTTGCTGATTTTTTTCAGGGCATCCGGCAACTGGGATTATTGTTTGAGCATGTGGACCTGCCCGCTTTTTTCAAGATCTATATTGACCGTTTGCTCCAATTACTCCGTGAGCCCGCATTGGAGAAACTCGCCGCTCAACATGCGGATTCGAAATTGACACCGCTTGAAAATATTTACTTTGGGTATCAATTGCGCAACCGGTATAAGACCAATACCCTGGAGTTGATCGACATATTTGGGCGACTGGATGCCTGGTATTCCATGGCGCATGCTGTAAAGACCTTTCAACTCAGTTTCCCCACCTTTATTGAAAGCGATGCGGCAACAGTAAGGGCAAAGGGGTTGTATCATATCCTGCTTCCCCGTCCCACAGCCTATGATGTGGACCTGGACCCTTCGCAGAATTTTTTGTTTCTCACCGGAGCGAATATGGCGGGCAAGAGTACCTTGATCAAATCCATGGGGGCAGCGGTCTTTCTCGCCCATATGGGAATGGGAGTACCAGCCAAAGAATTCACCCTTACGTTGATGGATGGGTTACTGACCAATATCAATGTGATGGACAATATTGCCAAGGGCGAAAGCTATTTCTTTAATGAAGTACAACGCATCCGGCATACGATTGAAAAGATCAACAATGGCCGGAAATGGTTGGTGTTGATCGACGAGTTATTCAAAGGCACGAATGTCCAGGATGCGATGAAATGTTCCCTTACCGTGATAAAGGGGCTTATCAAGATCAAAAACTCGCTATTTATTTTATCCACTCATCTATATGAGATCGGGGAAGAATTGAAATCCTATCCCAATATCAGTTTCCGGTATTTTGAAACCAATGTAACCGACGAGCAGCTTGAATTCTCTTATCAACTGAGGGAAGGCATCAGCAACGACCGGCTGGGGTATCTAATTTTAAAGCGGGAAAAGGTGGTCGAGATGTTGGAGAGGCTTTAAATAATATTAATTCTTTCTGTTCGTTAAACGTTGATCTCATATTTCTGTCTATAGGTTTGATTTTTGAGATTCAATACTTTATGAAAAATACGACCCTACTCTCCCTCCTGATCACCCTTTTTGTAACGGGGTGTACCAAGGATGACACTAATCCCCCCGCCGCGGAAACCATGTATTTCCCTGCTTTAACCGGCACCACCTGGGAAACAAAAACCGCAGCCAGTCTGGGCTGGAAAACGGATTCCATTCAAAAATTGAAGGATTTTCTCGCACAAACCAATACCAAATCATTTATGATCCTGGTAAATGGACGGATTGTGATGGAGGAGTATTTTAATGGCCATACTTCCACCGATCAATGGACCTGGAACAGTGCCGGTAAAACCCTGGTAGCGACTACAACAGGTATTGCCCAGCAGGAAGGATATTTAAACATTAGCGATAAGGTATCGCAATATGTTGGTACGGGCTGGACAAGCACTCCGTTGGCAAAAGAAAACCTGATCACTGTAAGGAATCTATTGACCATGACCTCCGGGTTGAGTGATAGCAGTAATTTCGTCATTCCTGCCAATCTTACCTATATGGCCGATGCCGGAAACCGCTGGGCCTATGGAAATGTATTTCAGGAGTTGATGGATGTGGTTGCGGATGCCACCAACCAGAGCTTTGAGGCTTATTTTTCGGCCAAGCTGAAGAACAAGATCGGCATGGATGGTTCATGGAATTTCGGGCCCATATTTAAAATTTATTCCAGTAACACCCGAAGCATGGCCCGCTTTGGCCTGCTGGCTTTGAATAAAGGCAAGTGGAATACCGAGCAGGTGGTGAATGAAACTTATTTTACAGAAAGTACCAATACCTCCAATACCTTGAACCCATCGTATGGTTATCTGTGGTGGCTGAATGGAAAAGGGAAGTATATGGTTCCCCAAAGTCAGGTGGTTTACAACACGAACCTGGTCACCAATGCGCCAAATGACATGTTTGCCGCTATGGGTGCACAAGACAACCGCATCTATATCATTCCGAGCAAGAAAATGGTCATTGTCAGAATGGGTGATTTTAGTGATCCCAACAATCCGGTTTTTGCTGTATCGGGATATGATAATAACTTATGGGCGAGGATCAATGCGGTTATTAATTAATTTCCTTTCACCTAGGCCCACTCATACACCGGGACTGCCAGTATGGTTTTACCATTCCGCTCGAATTTGTCTTTCTGGTCAAGTGTAATGATCCAACCCGTATCCATGGAGAAAAACTCAAGCGCCTCGAATAAACCATTTAACTCACGATCCTGGTTATCCGGATTTAAATGATAACATACCTGAATACACTTAGAAACCTTTCCTTTTTCTGACACGACAAAGTCACATTCCCCCTTTTCAGAAAAATAACTGATATCGTGATAAGATCTTCTCAAATGAAGAAAAACCATATTCTCCAATTTCCGTCCATGATCATCATTGAACGACAATGAATTGACGTGAACCAACCCTGTATCTACCGCATACACCTTCCGGGGATTGATTGCCTGGGCTCTGAGTGAATAGCTGAATTTGGGTATAAAAAATAGCAAATAGGCATCTTCCAGATAGGACATATGTTCCAATATGGTGCTGGTGGCTCCGAGATTGATTAGTGATTTAAGGTTTGACGCTGAAACTGGTTTGCTAATATTGGTGATCAGATATAAAGCCAGTCGTTGTAAAGATCGAATATCGCGAATGCCATGGCGTGCGGCTATATCTCGTACAAGAATGTCATTAAATAGCTGTGTTAAAATCTCTTGATTCCCACTAACTACATATTCCGGGAAGCCGCCTGTTTCCAGATACGTTGATGCGGAAATTTTTGATTTCTTTTCTTTTCGGAATTGACAGAACTCCTCAAACGAAAAAGGAAACAATTCCCGGGAAATTTGTCTTCCTGTTAGTTTGGTTCCCAATTCCCTGCTCAGCATGGATGCATTTGAGCCCGTCAGGATAACTCTGAACCGTTGGTCCACTTTTTGTCGAATATATCTTTCCCATTGGTCAATGACCTGGATTTCGTCAAAAGCCAAAACACGGATTTTGCTTTCCTGTATATATTCATCCAGTTTAGTGAAATCCTTTAATTCAAATTCATATAATCGAGGGTCTTCAAAATTCAAATAAAGGAAATTAACATGTCTTTCTTTCAGGAATTGGGAAACAAGGGTGCTCTTCCCACATCGCCGAACACCGGTTAGGATCAAGGCATGGGTTTCCATATCAGGAAGTTTATCCAGTTCCATTCGGAGCATCCCCCTTGTTATATGGTTAAGATTAACTTTCTGACTTTCAATAACTTCTATTATATTATCTAATATCAAAAATATTTATTTGATACTAAACTACACTTTTATTTGATACTAACAAACAAATTTAGTTGACATAATTTATCTGGCCGCAAGACTTAAAAGGGCTTCAGAAGCACAAGATGAAGGCGACTGACCGCAGCCAAAAACTATGACAGCGGGTGCGAAGCAAAAAACACAGTCCTATTTAATCTGGACTGTGTTTTAGCTGGCGTATGTTTTTGTTGGCAAGGGAGGGAGACCGAGACTTATTATCCATCAATCTCATCTAATCCTGTATATACAATTATGCCGTTATATATAATAATATCAAAGTATCTATTACCAATATCTTTAAAATCCTTGATATCCCCTTCATAATGAACATAATATCGGTAAAGAGTCTCTCCTTCTTTTAAATACTTCCCCCCTTCAAACACAAAATTAGGCTTTCCAAAATACGTCGATACATCTGCCCATTTTCTCCCTCTAAAACATGTGCTACAGTTAGCTAAATACTCGTTCGCGAACAAATCTCTAAATCCAGTCCTCGTCAAGCTATCTTGAATCCAATATTTGGAATTATATCTCAAAGCGTCAAAACAAGCGACAGGTTTTGGATTTGTATAACAAGTATCCTTTGGCATTGTTTGTGAATGTACTCTTTGCTTACTTAGCATAAATAACATTACCAAGAAAAATACCCTTAACATAAAAAATATTTTGGTTATTAATTGTCAGACCCCGCTCTCCTGAGTCTTCCCGTACCTTTTCAAAAAACAGAAACCCGCTGGCTGTTGTCTTATTAACTCCAAAATAACACAATTGTAGTTAACCAGACTACGGCCCATCCACACCACCGCTTTGAAAAAAATTCAATTATAATCTATGCGCCTCTGTTGTTATTTCTTACCCAAATCTCTTAAAAATTATTTAGCTGGCATATGATTTTGTTGGCAAGGGAGGGAGATCGAGACCTATCCACCTATTCTGGAGCCCATCCTTTCAGAGTTCCCTCAGTAATATCAATCCAACCACTATCAGGAAAAGATCGAATATAGTCAGGCACCGGGTGATCAAAGAGAAGCTTGCCGTTACTTGGATTATTTGTAGAAAATTCAACAAAGAATCTGCCCCCATTGGGAGTTACATCCTTTTCGTATGAAGCTCCAATACTTTCAGTTCCCTCGTATTGTTTCCCCAAAACTTCGTAGTAGAAATTAACTGTAGGTTGTGAGCTTCTAATATTATGATGTTTAACCCCGGTCACTCCTATTGTATAACGGTGATCTCTTTCTCTTTCTGAATTCAATTTTTGTTTTTTACTTCTATTACAAAGGCCTATTGACAGTAATAATAAAGCAAATAAAACACTTGCTATAACCTTACCCCAATGCAACTCACTAGTGCCTTCCTTATAGAAGTTTCTTAACAAATCATTTATTGCAGTCATTCCTATATTTTATGAATTCTTACTCTGAACATTTTTTGAGCTAAAATCTATGCCAGCGGATGCAAAGCAAAATACCCAGTCCCATATTATCCGGACTGTGTTTTAGCTGGCGTATGTTTTTGATGGCAAGGGAGGGAGACCGAGACCTATTCTACCCTACCATTTTGAAACACCACCCCCTAATAAATATCTAAGACCACCCATTATTGTATCCTTATCAGATTCATCTATTCCAAATGCCACTGGAATACCCTTATCGTTTACTTTGATAATAATATCATAATAGCTACTAGTCGAATATGTCGATACCATTTCCTTAATTTCAATTGACCCAAATGCAATATTCTCAGTTGCAACGGTACCATTAATACAAAATCCATCGTTTATTTTCTCAAGTAAAAAATCATTTTTCGACAAACTTTTTCTTTTTCTAATAATTACAAAGGAAAAAACAATAGCCAAAGTCCCAATAACAGTTAATTTACTCATCATGCTACTTTCACTCATTGAATACATAAAATACATAATCACCAAAAAACCTACACTATAAATCGCTAATTCCAGTCGATAAAGCCAAAGTACCTTTCTGTTCTGTTGAATAGAGAACGAGGTTGAATTGTACTTAATCACGATAATTTTCATCCTTATTGTTTTAACAAGTTAACATCCTGACCTATGGCACCCCTGCTCTCCTGAGTCTTCCCGTACCTCTTTAAAAAACAGAAGGCTGGCCGTTGTCTTACAAACTCCAAACTATCACAATTGTAGTTCACCAGACTATGGCCCATCAAAACCACCGCCTTGAAACAAATTCAATTATAATCTCTGCGCCTCTGTGGTTTTTTCTTACCTA